>JAIXZR010000125.1 GCA_027489455.1 Rubrivivax sp.
CGGCGCCCTTGCGCTTGCCGCCCTGGTTGACCGCGACGGCGGTGTCGTTGACCACCTTCAGGAAGGGCACCACGCCTTGGCTCTTACCGTTCGTGCCCTTGATGTAGCTGCCCAGGGCGCGCACACGCGTCCAGTCGTTGCCCAGGCCGCCAGCGAATTTGCTCAGCAGCGCGTTTTCCTTCAGCGCTTCGTAGATGCCGTCCAGGTCGTCGGCCACGGTGGTGAGGTAGCAGCTGGAAAGCTGGCTGCGGCGCGTGCCGGCATTGAACAGCGTGGGCGTGCTGCTCATGAAGTCGAAGCTGGACAGCACGTTGTAGAACTCGATGGCGCGGGCTTCGCGGTCGATCTCGTTCAGGCTCAGGCCCATGGCCACGCGCATGAAGAAGGCCTGCGGCATTTCGATGCGCACTTCGTCGATGTGCAGGAAGTAGCGGTCGTACAGGGTCTGCAGGCCCAGGTAGTCGAACTGCAGATCGCGGCTGGCATCGATGGCCGCGCCCAGGCGGGCCAGGTCGAACTGCGCCAGCTTGTCGTCCAGCAGTTCGGCCGCAATGCCCTTCTTGATGTACTGCGGGAAGTATTCGGCGTAACGCTCGGCCATCTGCGCCTGGGTCACTTCCGCGCCCAGGATCTCGCGGCGGATGGTGTGCAGCAGCAGGCGTGCGGTGGCGCGGGTGTAGGCCGGGTCTTTCTCGATCAGCGTACGGGCGGCCAGGATGCAGGCCTTGTAGACCTCGTCGATGGGCACGCCGTCGTACAGGTTGCGGCGCGTTTCGGCCAGGATGGGCTCGGCCTTCACGTCGGCGCCCAGGCCGGCGCAGCTGCTTTCCACCAGGGCACGCAGCGCGGCCATGTCCAGCGGTACGCGCTGGCCGCCTTCCAGCACATAAAGCTCGGCTGGCTTCGCTGCCACCGGCGCCACCTGGCGGGCACGCTCCTGCGAACGGCGTTCACGGTAGAGCACATAGGCACGCGCCACGTCGTGCTGGCCGCTGCGCATCAGGCCCAGCTCGACCTGGTCCTGCACGTCTTCGATGTGGAAGGTGCCGCCACCGGGCCGGCTGCGCAGCAGCGCGCGCACGACGCTTTCCGTCAGACGATCCACGGTCTCGCGCACGCTGGCCGATGCTGCGCCCTGTGTGCCGTGCACGGCCAGGAAGGCCTTCATCAAGGCCACGGCGATCTTGTGCGGCTCGAAGCCGACGACCGCACCGTTGCGCCGGATGATCTGGTAGCCCGCATAGGCCGACGTCGCGGCGGCACTGCCCACGGGGCGCTGCACCACCGGGGATTCAGGGTTGTGGGCGGGTACGACGTGGACGGCTGTGGTGGCTTGCATGCATTCCCCTAGGTCTAGGCGTTCTGTTGTGGTGTCTTGGCTGTCGCTGCGTGCAGCAGGCACGCGGCAGACGGCGGGTGGTGGTGCTGGTCAGCGGCTCGTTGCTGATCCGATGGCGCGTGTTGCTGGCTGCTGTGGTGGACGGGGTCGGGCCGGGGTGGCGCGCCGGGGGCGATAGCACGGATTGCGTAAGGCTGCCATCGGTGGCCGTGGCGGCCATGCGCTGTCGTCTGCCATCGTCTCCAGGGTGTTCCAAGCCAGGCCCGGCGGGCCTGGACACAGCCCGGCAAGCTTATCACCCGGGTGCCGCGCCAGCCGCCGCCGGGGCACTATATCTGGGGGCTGACAGGGCTACAAGCCACTAGCGGTAGTGTTTGCGAGGGGCTGGCCCGGACAGGGCGGCAGGTCTTCGGGAGGCCTCGAAACCCGCACCCGCCGGCAAGCCGCGCCAGATCTGCATCGCCGCGCCGCGACCCGCGCCGGCGCGTGTTTATCAGGCCGGTTCGCCGCGCTCGGCTTGTAGATCAGAGGGCCCGCTGCTGCTGCCCACGGCCAGGCGCGCCATGCGGTAGCGCATCTGCCTCAGGGACAGCCCCAGGCTGGCGCCGGCCGCGGTGCGGTTGTAGCGATGTCGCTCCAGCGCGGCTTCCAGGATGCTGCGCTCGACATCGTCCAGATAAGCCGCCAGGTCGCTGGGCAAGGCGATGTCCCGGGCGCCGAAATCGGCTGCCGCAGCCAGCGGGCCGCCAGGGGCTGCCGCCGCGGGCGCGCCGGCTTCGGTGCGCTGCGCCTGGCCTTCCTCGACGCCGGCCGGTTCATCCAGCAGCGCAGCGGGCAGGCCCAGATCGGCCAGCTCGATCACCGGCCCGCTGGCCAGCGCCACGGCGCGGTGCAGCAGGTTTTCGAGCTCGCGCACGTTGCCGGGGAAGGGGTAGCGCAGCAGGTGGGCCAGCGCATCGGGCATCAGCACGGGCAGCGGCGTGACGCCGGCGTCGCGGGCGATGCGCTCCAGCACGGCCTGGCAGATCGCAGGCAGGTCCGCCATCCGTTCGCGCAGCGGCGGCACGCCGATGCGGATGACGTTGAGCCGGTAGTACAGATCCTGCCGGAAGCGGCCAGCCTGCACCTCGGCGCCCAGATCCTTGTGCGTGGCGCTGACCAGGCGCACGTTCACGGGCGCTTCCGTCACCGCGCCCACGGGCCGCACGGCGCGCTCCTGGATCACGCGCAACAGCTTGCTCTGCATCGGCAGCGGCAGATCGCCAATCTCGTCCAGGAACAGCGTGCCGCCCTGTGCGGCCTGAAAGAAGCCTTCGCGGTCTTCCTGCGCACCTGTGAACGCGCCCTTGCGGTAGCCGAAGAATTCAGCTTCCAGCAGGGCTTCGGGGATGGCACCGCAGTTCACCGCGATGAAGGGCTGTGCCCCGCGCGGCGAGACCTCATGGATGGCGCGCGCCACCAGTTCCTTGCCGGTGCCGGACTCACCCTGCACCAGCACCGGCGCCATGCTGCGTGCCACTTTCTCGACCATGCTTCGCACCTGCTGCATCGCCACCGAAGCCCCTGCCATGCGCTCCAGTGCCGGGTGCCCCGCAGCCGCAGCCACCACCGTGCGGCGCGGGGCAGCGGCGGCCCGGCCTGCAGCACCCGGTGCCCCGGACGCATGGCCCGCGGCCATGCCCGGCCGCCCCAGCGCCGACGCCACCACGGCGCGGAACTGCCGCAGGTCCACGGGCTTGGTCAGGTAGTCGTAGGCGCCGGCCTTGAGCGCCTCGACAGCGTTCTCGGGCGACCCGTAGGCGGTGATGACGATGCCCTTCTCGCCGCGCCCGGCTTCCTCGATGCGACGCAGCAGGTCCAGGCCGGTGCCGTCGGGCAGCCGCATGTCGGTGATCAGCAGCTGGTAGGCATCGGGCCCGCGCTGCTGCAGCTGTTCCCAGGCTTCTTCGACCGTGCCCGCGCATTCGACGTCGTAGCCTTCGCGCACCAGCGTCAGCTCGTACAGCGTGCGCAGGTCGGGCTCGTCGTCGACGACCAGCAGGCGCGGACTGGGCAGGGGGGGCGGGCTCACAGGTCCGAAGGCTGGGTGTTGACGAAGGTCGGGGACGCCGGCCCCAGGGCAGCGCGCGGCATGCTGACGATGAACTCGTTGCGCAGCTTCTCGGCCGTGGGCCGGGGGCGGTATTCGATGCTGGCGCCGTAGCGCTCGCACAGCTCGCGGCAAATATACAAGCCCAGGCCCGAGCCCCGGCTGCGCGTCGAGAAGAACGGCTCGAACAGGTAGCGCTCCACCTCGGGCGGGATCAGCGCGCTGTCGCTCAGCACCGACAGCACGGCCCAGCCCTCGTCGCGCGGCGCCAGCCGCACGAACACGCAGCCCGGGGTGCCACTGGCATGCCGCAGCGCGTTGTCGAGCAGGTTGACCAGCACGCGGCGCAGGTGCTCGGGATCGAACACCACGCCCAGCGCATGGCCCGGCCATTCGCAGCGCAGCCGGCTGTCGGCGCCCAGCGCGACGCCGGCCGTGCGCGCCCAGTCGGCCACGGCGCGCGGCACGGCCTGGCTGGCGTCCATCGCCACCGGCTCGGGCATCTGGCCCGGGGCCACGGCCATGACATCGTCGACCAGGCGCTTCAGCCGGTCCACGTTGTCGGCCACCATGCGGGCCAGGCGCTGCTGGGCTGGTGGCAGCGGGTCTTCCAGCAGCAGCGCGTTGGCCTGGGCGATCGCGGCCAGGGGGTTGCGGATCTCGTGCGCCACGCCGGCCGAGACCCGCCCCATGGCCGCCAGCTTTTCCTGCCGGATGCGGGCCTGGGCGGTGCGCACGTCTTCCAGCAGCACCACCACCAGGGCGTCGTCATGGCGCTTGTCGGCGCTGTCGCTGTCGCGGCGCGGGGCGTCGTCGTCGCCCAGGCGGCCCAGGCTGCGCCCGCGCATGAAGCGCACGCGCACGCGCAGGCTGCGCACATGCCCCTGGCCAAAGCCCAGCGTGAGCTCGCGGCCGGCTTCGGGCCAGTCGTCATCGTCGAAGGCGCGCTGCACGGCCTGCGCCAGGCTGGCCCAGACCGGCCGGTCCTTCAGCACGAAGGGAGCGGGCGGGCTCAGGCCCTGGTCCACCAGCAGCGCGCGCGCTGCGGGGTTGGCAGCGCGCACGCGCAAGCGGCTGTCGGCCACCAGCACGCCGTCGGCCATCTCCTCGATCACCAGGCGGTTCAGCTGCGCCTGTTGCCGCGCCAGCTCCAGGCTGCCGCGGGCGGCCAGCTCTTCGCCCACCAGGCGCCCGGCCAGTTCACCGGCCAGCAGGCTGATGATGAACATGCCCAGCCCGGCCAGGCCCGACTGCAGCAGCAGCGCCGGCCCGTTGCCGCCCGCCAGGCCAGACATCCAGGCCACCCCCAGCAGCAGCAGCGCCACGGCAGCGGCAGTGCCCAGCGCCTGCAGGCGCGATGTCAGCACCCCAGCCATCAACACCGGCAGCGCCAGCAATGCACCGTAGTTGAAGCTGGCCCCCAGCGCCAGTGCATGCAGCGCGCCGAAGCACAGCAGATCGAAGCCCAGGGTCGCCAGCCAGGCCATGGCCCGGCCCCTGGTGCCGGGCTGCCAGCTGGCCGGGCCGAAGCGCGGCAGCAGCCACAGGCTGATGGCCTGCACGGCGTAGATCAGGCACAGCAGCGTCACCCATTCGATCGGGCCTTCGGCGCTGCCGCTGCTCAGGAAGCTGGTGGCCGCCTGCGCCGCCACCAGGCCCAGGCCGATGGCCGCACGCGCGGCCATGTAGGTGCGTGCCACGCGGGCCAGGGCGCTGTCCTGGCGCTGCGCGGCGTGGCGCGCCTGCCGCCGGCGCAGGCGGCTTGCGCTGGCGGCATCGCCCGCGGCCCGCCAGCCGGGATCGAACAGAGATTCCCCGTCCAGGGATTGCGTTTCGGGGCCGTCGATCGCGTCGAACAGCGAATCCTCGCGCCGCCGGCCTGGCTGGCCGCGGCGATCGCTGCGCCGATCGGCCCGGCGGCGGTCACCCTGGCGGCGCTCACCCGCTCGGTCGGCGGGTTCAGCGGGGCCCGCTGACACGGTGCTCGGGGCTGCAGTACGGCTGGCCGCCGGCGTCGAAGAGGGCATCGGCGCGCGGCAGGTGCACGCCACAGTGCGCGCAGGCCAGCATCTCCGCCGGTGGGCCCTGTCGCGGGGCCACCGGTGCGCCGCCCGCCGGGGGCGGGGGCTTGCGGCTGCGACCGCGGCCGAAGAAGAGCAGGCCCACCACAGCCAGGATGGCGGCCAGGACGAAGTATTTCACCGCAGTGGCGCCCGCATCAGGCCGCCGCCGGGGCCAGCAGCACTTCGACGACGAAGCGCGATCCGACATAGGCCAGCAGCAGCAGCACCGCGCCGGCATACAGGCCCAGCGTGGCGCGGCGGCCGCGCCAGCCGCGCAGGTGGCGGCCCGCCAGCAGGGTGCCGATCACCGCCCAGGCCAGCACCGAGAAGACTGTCTTGTGGTCCCAGCGCCAGACGGGTGCCGTGGCCAGCCCCAGCAGCAGCGTGGCGGTGAGGGCGGCAAAACCAGCCTGCACGAAGCGGAAGGTCAGCCTCTCCATCTGCAGCAGCGGCATGCCCAGCGCGCCGCGCGCCGGCCCCAATGCCCCGGCGCCGCCGCGCAGCTGGCGTTCGGCCCGGTCCAGCAAGGTGGCGTGCACCACCGCGGCGCCGAAAAGCCCGTAGGACCCGACGCCCAGCGCGAAGTGCAGCGGCGCCAGGGGCGACGAGAGCGGCCGCAGCTCGCCCGGGAAGATCAAGGTCAGCAGCACGGCGGCCACGCCGCACACGCCCAGCAGCACGCGGATGGACGGCAGCGGCACCAGCCGGCTTTCGATGCTGTAGACCGCGATCACGAGCCACACCGTCATCGACAGCACCGGCGCAAAGCCCAGCCGGGTGCCCGGCACCGGCTGCCCCACGCCGCCGATATCCACCACCAGCAGCACGCCGTGCAGCAGCCAGCCGCCCACCAGCGCAGCAGTGGAAAAGCGACGCAGCAGCCCGCCCGGCAGGGCCGCCAGCACGTACAGCACGGTGGCCACCGTGGCCAGCAGCAGCCCGCCCAGGGGCGCCAGCGTGGGCGGGGGCGTCGATAGAATCATGCGGATTAGTGTAATCACGGGCCGCGCCGCACTGCGGGGCCTCAACCGGCACCTCACCCCGATGGCTTCCGCCCTTTCCGACCGCCTGCAAAGGCTGGTGAAGACGATGCGCGGCCAGGCGCGCATCACCGAAGGCAACGTGCAGGACATGCTGCGCGAAGTGCGCATGGCGCTGCTGGAAGCCGACGTTGCCCTGCCCGTGGTGCGCGACTTCATCGCCCGCGTGAAGGACAAGGCGCTGGGCCAGGAAGTGGCCGGTTCGCTGAACCCCGGCCAGGCGCTGGTGGGCATCGTGCACAAGGAACTCGCCGCCACCATGGGCGAGGGAGTGGCCGACATCAACCTGGCCGCCCAGCCGCCCGCCGTGATCCTGATGGCCGGCCTGCAAGGCGCGGGCAAGACCACCACCACGGCCAAGCTGGCCAAGCACCTGATCGAAAAGCGCAAGAAGAAGGTGCTGACGGTCAGCGCCGACGTCTACCGCCCCGCCGCCATCGAACAGCTCAAGACCGTGACACGCCAGGCCGGTGCCGAGTGGTACCCGTCCACCGGCGAACAGAAGCCCCGCGACATCGCCCTGGCCGCGCTGGACCACGCCCGGCGCCACTACTTCGACGTGCTCCTGGTGGACACCGCCGGCCGGCTGGGCATCGACGAAGCGCTGATGGCCGAGATCCGCGACCTGCACGCGGCACTGAACCCGGTCGAAACCCTGTTCGTCGTCGACGCGATGCAGGGCCAGGACGCCGTCAACACCGCCAAGGCCTTCAAGGACGCGCTGCCGCTGACGGGTGTGATCCTCACCAAGCTGGACGGCGACAGCCGCGGCGGCGCGGCGCTGTCGGTGCGGCAGATCACGGGCGCACCCATCAAGTTCGCGGGCGTATCCGAGAAAATCGACGGCCTGGAAGTCTTCGACGCCGACCGCCATGCCGGCCGCGTGCTGGGCATGGGCGACATCCTGGCCCTGGTCGAGGAAGTGCAGAAGGGCGTGGACCTGGGCGCGGCCAAGCA
>JAIXZR010000203.1 GCA_027489455.1 Rubrivivax sp.
AGCACCACGCCGCCGGCCACGATGCCGCCGCCCAGCACGCGGTCCAGTTCTTCCTGGCCGGTGGGCGTGCGATCCACGTCGCTGGCCTCGATCTCGCTCAGCGTCTTCACGCCCTGGCGCGCCGCTGCGCTGCCGGCCAGGGCCTGGAAACGGGCCGACTGCTTGCCGCCGGCGGCTTCTACCAGACCTTCGTCGAGGGTGTTCCAGGCCCCGCAAGCCGGGCACTTGCCCAACCATTTGGGGGACGCCGCACCACAATCGCGGCAGGTGAAGCTTGTCTTGGCAGCCATGGACCTGGATTGTGGGCCGCCGCGCAGCGGCCAGGCGGCGCCGGCAGCGTCGGAAAGCTTGACAGGGCCTGGGGCGATTCTCGGGGCAAGGAAAAAAACTCCTTTCCGATCAACAGCTTACGGAGCGCGCAGCGGTTGGCACACGCGTTGCTTAGAAACGTTGGGTCTGATCTATCGCCCGCCTTCTACCTCCCAGGAGTCATCCATGAAACGTCTCTCTCTCGCTCTGGCAGCCCTGCTGGCCGTAGGCGGTGCGCAAGCAGCGACCGTCTCCTTCCAGTACGGTCTGCCCCTGCCGCTGGCTCTGTCCACGACGGAAATCAACCAGACCGGCACGCTCGGCCTGTTCAACAGCAGCCTCGGCACGCTGACGGCGATCTCGCTGACGGTGTACGGCGCCGCTTCGTTCCAGTTCACTGGCACGAACACCGCTGCCCAGTCGCAGACCGCCAGCATCACCGGCAACACCAGCCTGGTGTGGTCGAGCAGCATCGCTGCCCTGACGCCGTTCCTCTCTGACGCCATCAACCTGACGTTCAGCAGCGGCGCCCAGACCTACGCTGTGGGCCAGACCCGCACGTTCGGCCCGGAACTGGTGAACGGTCAGTCGACCGACAACCTGTTCGCGATCCGTAACGCGCTGTCGGCTGCCGGTGGCGGCACCTTCACGCTGAACTGCGTGTCGCTGTCGGGCCTGGCAGTGCAGGGTGGTGGCGGCAACATCGCCACGACGCAAGCCACGCGCGCTGGCTGCGGTGCCCAGATCACCTACACGTACGACGTGCCGACCCCGCCGCCGCCGCAAGTGCCGGAACCCGCTTCGCTGGCCCTGGTGGGCCTGGCGCTGGCTGGTGCCGCTGCTGCCTCGCGTCGTCGCCGTCAAGGCTGATGACATTGCAGCGCCTTGCGCGCTGCAGTGCTCACACAGCATGAAGAAGCCCGGGTATCCCGGGCTTTTTCGTTTCAGGCCCGGCTTGTCCGGGCCTTTTTCCATTCCGTATCCCTTCGGTGCTCCGTCCTGCCGGGCACGATGCCGCCTCAGGCGGCGCTGAAGTTGCCGTGGAAGCCCAGCGGCAGCACGTAGGGCAGTACCGCCTGCGCCACGGGCCCGGCCGAGATATCGGCGGCGTCCAGCAGGTTCAGCACGGTGGCCTGTCGCGCGGCGTCGAAGTGCGTACCCAGTACCCAGGCATCCAGCTCCCCGCTGCGGCCGGGCTTGGGCACCAGCACGTGCTCCTCGGCGATGGCCTGTGGGCCGTAGTCGTAGCGCTGCACGCGGCCGCTGGGCAGGTGGAGCAGCTGCACGCCATGCAGCAGCGCGCCTTCGCGCCCGGGGGTCTTGTTCCAAGCTGCCCCGCACAGCACCCAGCGGGCAGCATCGCCGCGGTCCAGACCGATGCGCCGCGGGTCGATGCGCGGGAACTCCACTTCGCCCGGCAGTGCTTCCACCCGGCTGCGGCCGTTGGTCATGTCCAGCCGCGCCACCTGCATCTGCACGGCACCGGCCGATGCCATCTCGCCGGCCATCAAGGCCACCGCGCCGCGGTCCAGGAACCAGGCATCCGGCGCACCGATGTAGCTCAGCACCACCGTGCCGTCGGCTTCCTCGTGCGCATTGGCGATGTGGAAGACCATCTGCGCCGGCAGCTCGAAGACGCGGCGGCGCTGGATGTCGGCCTTGTCCATCACCAGCACGCGCAGCGGCTGCCCGGGCTCCAGGGCGAAGCGCCGCGGGCCGTCCCCAGGCGGCTGGCTGAAGTCCAGCTTCACGGGTGGCAGCGGCACCACCACGTAGCGCCCGGTGACGGCCATGTCGTGCACCATGCCCCCCGGGTAAGGCGATTCCCCCAGCTGGAAGCGGCGCAGCTGCCCGTCGGCGCCTACTTGCCACACCATCAGGTGCTTGCCCAGGGTGCCGATGTTCCACAGCTGGCCTTCGCCGTCCACCTTGGGGTGGGCGCTGAAGGGCAGGCCGGCCAGGTCGGCACGCCAGGCCACCGGGCCCCGCGTGTCCAGGCCGGAGGGGTCCAGCGCGTAGGCAGATCCACCTTCCCACATCGCCAGCAGGCGGCCGCCATGCTCCAGCGCATTGGTATTGGCGACGTTCAGGCTGTCCGGGCCGGTGATCGGCGGGCCGCCTTCGATCGCCGTCCCCAGCGCACTGTAGAGAAAGCGCCCGGCCTCGCGCTCGGCCTTCAGCTTGGCAGTCTGCACCAGGCGGCCGCGGTGGCTGATGCGGCCACCGGCCAGGGTGAACTGCTGCACCATGCCGTCGCCGTCGAACCAGTGGTGGTAGCGCTGGCCGCCGCGCTCGAACAAGGCCGGGCCGTTGCGATAGAAGCGGCCACGGAGTTCATCCGGCCAACGGCCGATCGTCTGCAACTCGGCGGTGAAGCGCTCGCCGCTGCGGTCGTCCACGCCGAGAAAGGGCGCCAGCAGCGGGTTGGCCGCCAGGCGGCGCGCGATCGGCACCGGATCGGCCGGCCTGGCACCGGCCGGCAGCAGCGCGGCCGGGGCCAGGCTGGCCGCGGCCAGGCCTTGCAGGACGCGGCGGCGTGCCGGGGCCGTCATTGCGACATCCTCACGCGCAGCACTTCGCCGTCGAGCTTCACGCGCGCGGTCTCCCAGCGCGGGCCCATCATGCCGGGGTTGCCGGAGGCACCCCAGGGCTCGGTCGGCAGGCCCAGCAGGTTGCTGCCCATCTTGCCGTCGCTGTCCAGATCCTGGAACAGCATCAGCGCCACCTCGGCACCGGCCAGGTTGCACAGCTGGAAACGCATCGTCGCTTCGCCCGCGGCCAGGCGCAGCGCCGAGACCGGCTTGCGCCCGAAGCTGGCTTCGTCGCTGAAGGCCGAGACCATCAGATAGCCCTGCTGCGGGCGCACGTTCTGCACCTCGACCGTGGCACAGCCGTCGGCGGCCGGGGCGGGCGCCGCGGCCACGGTGGGCGCCGGGGCCGGCGTCGAAGTTGAGGCCGTGGCCTGGGCCTGCGCATCGGCAGGCGCCAGCGCCATCAGCCCACCTGCCAAAACGGCCAGAACAGCCGTGGCAGCCGCTGTGGCCAGGTTTCGCTGGGGGTGTGACATCGCATTCGACTCCGGTGGGGTGGGGATGTCTCGCATTCTTTCCACCCCGCCACGCGGCGCAGCCGTGCTGCGACGACCGACACGAAAGCTTCGTGAAGCGGCAGCCGGCAGGCGCCAGCCGCGGCGCCCGTGCTGCGCCTTTCAGTCCCTGACGCGCTGGCGGCCGGCCTTGACCTCGCTGCGCTGGGCCTTGCCTTCCAGGCGCCGGCGCCGGGCCGCGCGTGTGGGGCGCGTCGCCACGCGCGGCTTGTCGGTGGCCAGCGCGGCGTCCAGCAGGGCCTGCAGCCGGGCCAGCGCGTCGGCCTGGTTGCGCGGCAGGCTGCGATGCGCCTGCGCCTTGATGACGATCACGCCATCGCTGCTGATGCGCTGGTCCGGCCAGACCAGCAGCTGCAGCTTGGCAGCCTGGGGCAGGCTGGACGCGGCGATGTCGTAGCGCAGATGGGCCGCGGTCGACACCTTGTTGACGTTCTGGCCGCCCGCGCCTTGGGAGCGGACGGCGGTGAACTCGACCTCCGCCGGGTCGATGCTGGGCCCCGGCGAGCTCATGACCGTGCCGCTGGCGCCACGGCCATGGGCACGCGCGGCGCCACGGCGCACATCAGCTCGTAGCCGATGGTGCCCGCGGCCTGCGCCACCTCGTCGATGGCCAGCACGGCGCCGCTGGCGCTGCAGCCCCAGAGCGTGACTTCGCTGCCGATGCCGGCCTGCGGCAGCGCCGACAAGTCCACCGCCAGCATGTCCATCGACACCCGGCCCACGGTGCCGGTGCGCTGGCCGTCCACCAGCACGGGCGTGCCGGTGCCGCAATGGCGCGGGTACCCGTCGGCATAGCCGCAGGCCACGATGCCGATGCGCTGCGCGCGCTCGGCGGTGTAGCGGCTGCCGTAGCCCACGGTGTCGCCGGGCTGCAGCTGCTGCGTGGCGATCAGCCGGGACCGCAGCGTCATCGTCGGCTGCAGGCCCCAGTGCGCGATGTCGTGCTCGGGGTAGTCCGGCGCGCTGCCGTAGGTCAGGATGCCGGCGCGCACCCAGTCGTTGCGCACCGGCGTGGCAAGGCGCGCGGCGTCGGGCGCACCCTGCGCTGCGCTGTGGCGCAGCAGCGCCGCGCTGTTGCTCAGGCTGCGCTCACCCGGCAGATCCTGCGTCGCGGCCTCGAAGGCCGCCAGCTGTTGGGCCACGCCGCGCGGGCCGTCGGCGTCGCTGAAGTGCGTCATCAACGAGATCTCGTCGACCTGCGGCAGCGCGTTCAGGCGCGCCCAGGCGCCGCGGTAGGCCGCGGGCGTGAAGCCCAGGCGGTTCATGCCGCTGTTCATCTTCAGGAACACACGGTGCGGCGCCTGCGTCTTGTGTGCAGCCAGCCAGTCGATCTGCTCGTTGCAGTGCACCACGTGCCACAGGCCCAGGCGTGAGCACAGTTCCAGGTCGCGCGGCTCGAACACCCCTTCCAGCAGCAGGATGGGGCCGCGCCAATCCAGCGCGCGCAGGCGGCGGGCCTCTTCCAGATCCAGCAGGGCAAAGCCGTCGGCAGCGCGCAGGCCGGCGAAGGCGCGCTCGATGCCGTGCCCGTACGCATTGGCCTTGACGACGGCCCAGACGCGGGCGTCGGGGGCCGCGGCGCGGGCACGCGCCAGGTTGTGCGCCAGCGCTTCGCTGTGGACCAGGGCTTCGATCGGACGCGGCATGCGTGGCATTCTGCCAGCCGGCCGCCGCCCCGCCGGCCAGGCAAAAGGCCGCGCCGACCCCGCGTGCTATAACCCGGCGCCCCAGTGCAGGAGACAGATCAGACCCGCGCCCGTGCCTTCGCACCGGCCCGCAAAGGGTCGTGCGCGCCGCGATGAAAAAAGGTTTCTCGACCATCATGTCGGCGCAGTTCTTCAGCTCGCTGGCCGACAACGCCCTGCTGGTCGCGGCCGTCGAACTGCTGCGCAGCAGCCAGGCCCCGAGCTGGCAGGTACCGGCGCTGGCGCCGATGTTCGCGCTGTTCTACGTGGTGCTGGCGCCTTTTGTGGGCGCGTTCGCCGACGCGCTGCCCAAGGGCCGGGTGATGTTCATCTCGAACAGCATCAAGATCGTGGGCTGCATGATGATGCTGTTCGGCAGCCACCCGCTGCTGGCCTATGCCGTGGTGGGCCTGGGCGCGGCAGCGTACTCGCCGGCGAAATACGGCATCCTGACCGAGTTGCTGCCGGCATCGCTGCTGGTCAAGGGCAACGGCTGGATCGAGGGCCTGACGGTGGGCTCCATCGTGCTGGGCATCCTGCTGGGCGGGCAGTTGATCGGCAAGCCGATTTCCAGTCTGCTGCTGGGGCTGGATGTGCCCGGCTTCGACACCCACATCGACACCGCGCCCGAAGCCGCCATCGCCGCCATCGCGCTGCTGTACGTGGTGGCGGCGGTGTTCAACCTCTACATCCCGCGCACTTCGGCCCCGCTGCAGCCGATCCGCCACGGCCTGCCCTGGATGGTGCGTGACTTCTCGCAGTGCAACGCCCGCCTGTGGGCCGACAAGCTGGGGCAGATTTCCCTGGCCACCACCACCTTGCTCTGGGGCGTGTTCGGCAACCTGCGCCTGATCGTCTTCGCCTGGGCCGCGGCAGCGCTGGGCTACAGCACGGCGCAGGCGTCGAACCTGGCAGGCGTGGTCGTGATCGGCTCGGTGGCCGGGGCGGTGACGGCGGCCACCATCACCAAGCTCGACAAGGCGACCAACGTCATCCCGCTGGCGATTGCGGTGGGGCTGCTGATGATCGGCCTGAACTTCATCCGCGACGTCTGGGTGGCCGTGCCCTTCCTGGTGGTGCTGGGTGCGCTGTGCGGCTACCTGATCGTGCCGATGAACGCGCTGCTGCAGCACCGCGGGCACAACCTGATGGGCGCAGGGCGCTCGATCGCGGTGCAGAACTTCAACGAGCAGGCCTGCATCCTGGCGCTCGGTGCCTTCTACGCCGGCATGACCAAGCTCGGGCTGTCGGCCTTCGTCGCCATAGCCGTGTTCGGCCTGCTGGTGGCGGGCACGATGGAGGTGATCCGCCGCTGGCACCGCCACAACACGGTGGCGCACCGCGCGGAGGTCGAACGGCTGCTGGCCATCGCCCGCACGGACGGGCACTAGGCGTGCCCGCCGTGCTGACCATCCCGTACGCGGACGGGCACTAGCGTGCCCGCCCTGCTGGGCGCCACCGGCCTGGCGGCGCTGGCGCTGAGCTTCAACGCCTTCACCTGGGGTGTCTCGTGGTGGCCCTTCCGGCTGCTGCAGGGCCAGGGCCTGCACCCGCTTTGGGCCACGGTGCTGATCTACAGCCTGGCCGTGCTGGCCATCACCCTGTGGCGCCCGCGCGCCTGGGGCCAGCTCTTGCGCACGCCCGTGCTGTGGCTCTTGGTGCTGGCCTCGGGCACCACCAATGCCACCTTCAACTGGGCCGTGACGCTGGGCGACGTGGTGCGCGTGGTGCTGCTGTTCTATCTGATGCCGCTGTGGGCGGTGCTGCTGGCGCGG
>JAIXZR010000081.1 GCA_027489455.1 Rubrivivax sp.
AGTGACACCACCTTCACAGGCGTGTTGTACTGCTTGCAGGTGGACAGCTCCTGGATGCACATCTGGATACTGCCTTCGCCCGTGATGCAGAACACGTCCGCATCGGGCTTGGCCAGCTTGATGCCCATCGCGTATGGCAAGCCCACGCCCATCGTGCCCAGGCCGCCGCTGTTGATCCAGCGCCGCGGCTCTTCGAAGCGGTAGTACTGCGCGGCCCACATCTGGTGCTGGCCGACGTCGCTGGTGATGTACGCGTCGCGGTCCTTCGTCAGCTGCCACAGCTTGTCGACCACCATCTGCGGTTTGATGACGTCGCTGCTGTGCTTGTAGGCCAGGCACTCGCGCTTGCGCCATTCGGCGATCTGGTTCCACCAGGCGCCCAGGGCGTGCGCGTCGGGCCGTGCCTGGGCCTCTCGGATCTGGGAGATCAGCTCGAGCAGCACTTCCTTGACGTCGCCGACGATCGGGATGTCGACCTTCACGCGCTTGCTGATCGACGAAGGGTCGATGTCGACGTGAATGATCTTGCGTTCAACCGAAGCGAAGTGCTTGGGGTTCCCGATCACGCGATCGTCGAAGCGCGCGCCCACGGCCAGCAGGACGTCGCAGTTCTGCATCGTCATGTTGGCTTCGAACGTGCCGTGCATGCCCAGCATGCCCAGGAACTTGGGCTCGCTGGCCGGGATCGCCCCCAGGCCCATCAGCGTGTTGGTACAGGGGAACCCGAGCATGTCCACCAGTTGCCGCAGCTCGGCCGAGGCGTTGCCCAGGATCACGCCGCCGCCGGTGTAGATGTAGGGCCGCTTGGCGGCCAGCAGCAACTGCACGGCCTTGCGGATCTGCCCGCCGTGGCCCTTCTTCACGGGGTTGTAGCTGCGCATTTCCACCGTCGCCGGGTAGCTGAAAGGCGCGGTGGACAGCGAGACATCCTTGGGCACGTCAACGACCACCGGCCCGGGCCGACCGGTGCGGGCGATGTGGAAGGCCTTCTTCAGCGTCAGCGCCAGATCGCGCACGTCCTTCACCAGGAAGTTGTGCTTGACGATCGGGCGGGTGATGCCCACGGTGTCGCATTCCTGGAAGGCATCCAGCCCGATGGCCGGCGTGGGCACCTGCCCGGTGATGATCACCATCGGGATGCTGTCCATGTAAGCCGTCGCGATGCCCGTCACGGCATTGGTCACACCCGGGCCGGAAGTGACCAGGGCCACGCCGACGTTGCCGGTGGCGCGCGCATAGCCGTCGGCGGCATGCACTGCGGCCTGCTCATGCCGTACCAGCACGTGCTGGATGGTGTCTTGCTTGTAGAGGGCGTCGTAGATGTAGAGAACGGCGCCTCCGGGGTAGCCCCAGAGGTACTCGACACCTTCGGCCTGCAGACAGCGTACGAGGATCTCCGACCCGTTGGGGTTGGCAGAGGCAGAAGCGAGAGGGGGGGTTGGGGAAGCAGCCTGCGCCGGCGGGGCGCGCTTGACTTCCGCGGTAGATGTGTCCATATCGAATTGGGAACCTTTGTGAATTTCTCTAACGAAAAACCATCGGTGCACCTGCGGCGCGTCCTCGTGAGACGGCGTTGGTGCCTGCACGGATCAATCGGGGCCCGGGTCGGGCCTGCGCTTGTTCCGGAAAAGGCGGGTCGAGCCGCTGATTATGGCACTGCAGCGCAGCGGCCCTGCGCCCCACACCGCACCCAAGCGGTGCAGTGCAATAATTCTCGGCGCCCGCCATGGGCTCGCAGCCCGGCCGCCCGCGTTGGCTACCGAAAAAGAACTGTCGGACTTCCTCAAGAGCGTCGAGAAGCGCGCCTTCAAGCGCACCGTCTATGCGGTGCGCATCGACGATGCGGCTTTGGACATCGTGCAAGACGCGATGATCCGGCTGGCGGAGAAGTATTCCGATCGCCCAGCCGCAGAGCTGCCGCTGCTGTTTCAGCGCATTCTGTCGAATGCGACGATGGACTGGTTCAGGCGAGAAAAAGTTCGCACCGGCGTGGTGCAGAACCTGTCGGCTTTTGAAGGCACTGCGGATGGCGAGGATTTCGACCTCCTGGAAGCCCTGCATCAACTGGAAGATGCGCATGGCACGGAAAGTGCCGCTGACGCCGTAGCACGCAGCCAGCTGTTGGGTGTGATTGAAGTCCAGATCGCCGAGCTGCCTGCGCGTCAACGGGAAGCCTTCTTGCTGCGTTACTGGGAAGAGTTCGACGTGAGCGAAACCGCCACCGCCATGGGATGCTCGGAGGGCAGCGTCAAGACGCATTGCTCCCGTGCCATTGCGGCGCTGGCCAAAGCACTTCGAGCCAAGGGAATCACACCGTGAACACGCGCCGCCATCTGCCTGCCGATACGCCGGCCCTCGAAGCCCGATTGGGTTCGCGGCTGGCTGCGGTGCTGTCTTGCGCTGCAGCACAGGTCCATCCAGATGTCGACCAAAGGCTGCGTTTTGCGCGCGAGCAGGCCCTGGCACGCGCCCGGGCGCGCCTGGCCGTTGTGCCCGCCAGAGCCACCTGGGCCCAGGGCCAGACGCTCAGCCTGGGCGGCGAGCCTGCGTGGTGGCAGCGTGCACTGGCCTTCGTGCCGCTGGCAGTGCTGGTGGGCGGCCTGATGCTCGTGCAGCACGCCAGCCAGCGCGAACAGGTGCTGGCGGCTGCCGAGGTCGATATGGTGCTGCTCGGCGACACCCTGCCGCCTGCGGCCTACAGCGACCCGGGGTTCGCCGAGTTTCTGCACGGCACCGAACCATGAACGCGGCCAGGGCACCGCGTGCCCAGGCCGGCTGCCGTTGGCGGGCTGCGCTGGCGCAGGCTGTCATGGCCCTGGGCCTGCTTTCGCCCCTGCCTGGCTGGGCCGAGACCGGCCCGCGCTGGGAAGCCCTCACATCGACTCAGCAAAGGGCCCTGGCGCCTCTGCAGCCGGACTGGTCAGGGATCGATGCCGCGCGCAAGCAGAAATGGCTTGAACTCGCAGCACGATTCGGCCAGATGCCCGAAACCGAGCGCGCGCGCGTGCAGCAGCGCATGGCCGATTGGGCCCGCCTGCCGCCGGGCGAGCGCACGCGGGCCCGGCAGCAGTTCCTGGAAGCTCGCGGCATCAGCGCCGACGAGCGCGAAGCACGCTGGGTTGAATATCAATCCCTACCGCAGGAACGCCGCCAGCAGCTGGCAGCCCAGGCCCAGCAGCGCCAGGTCGAACAGGCGCGCCATGCGGCCAGCCCGGTGCTGGCCGCCGCGCCGCAGGCCAAGGCAAACACCTTGCCGCTCAGGGGCAGCAGCCCCCCGCAGGTGGTGGCCCCCAGCGTCCTGCAGGCGCGCCCTGGCGCCACGACGACGACGGTCACCGCCCGCCCCCACACGGCGCCTTTCCAGCAGCCCGGGCTGCCCAAGATTGCCGCCACCCCCGATTTCGTCGATCCGGCGACGCTGCTGCCCAGACGGGGCGCCCAGGCCGCAGCGCGTGTCGACCATCCCGCGAGCGCAGCGCGCAACTCGACCCAGTGACAGCATCGCCCCCCCCTGCCGACATCGCGCTGCGTGCGCCCGGACTGGCGCGCCGGCTGGCCGGCTTCGTGTACGAAGGCCTGCTGTTGTTCGGCGTGGTCATGGCCGCAGGCCTCGTCTACGCACTCGTGACCAACCAGCGGCACGCGCTCCAGGGCAGCCTGGGCTTGCGCATCTACCTGTTCTGCGTGCTCGGGCTGTACTTCGTGGGCTTCTGGACGCGGCAGGGCCAGACCCTGGCCATGCGCACCTGGCGCATCCAGCTCGTCACGGCGCAAGGCGGCCGCGTGACAGCGCTGCGCGCCACCTTCCGCTACGTGCTGGCCTGGCTATGGTTCCTGCCGGCCTTGCTGGCCTTGTCCCTGGCCGGGCTGACCGGCGCGGGCCCGGCGTTTGGTGCGATTACCGCAGGCGTGCTCACGTACGGAGCGCTGGCCTTCCTGCACCCGCAGCGCCAGTTCCTGCACGACGTGATCTGTGGCACCCGGCTCATCCCCTGGGCCCCAGCCCCGCGACCATGACGCCGCGGCCCCTCAGCATCTGCGTCTACTGCGGCTCGCGCCATGGCGCAGACCCGGCTTACACCGCCGCTGCGCGGGCCCTCGGCCAGGCCATCGGCGAGCGTGGCTGGCAGCTGGTCTACGGCGGTGGCAAGGTTGGGCTGATGGGTGAGGTGGCCGACGCCACCCTGGCCGCGGGCGGGCGCGTCGTCGGCGTGATTCCCCAGACGCTGCAGGCGCGGGAAGTCGGCCATGCCGGCTTGAGCGAGTTGCATGTCGTCCAGACCATGCACCAACGCAAGCAGATGATGGCCGAGCGCTCTGATCTGTTCATCGCGCTGCCCGGGGGCATCGGCACGCTCGAGGAGCTCTATGAGGTCTGGACCTGGCGCCAGCTGGGCTATCACGACCAGCCCATCGGGCTTCTGAACACCCTGGGCTACTACGACGGGCTGCTGGCGTTCATGCGCCACGCCGTGGACCAGGGCTTTCTGGCCGCCGATCAGATGAACAACGTGCGCGTCGGGACCGATCCACTGGCCCTGCTGGCTACGCTGGCAACTGCAGCGCGGGCATCCGGCATGGCCGACGACTACACGCAGATCTGACCGAGCCCTGCCCCCCTGGGGCACGCGACGGTGTCGCGCTCTAGATGGCGGCTTCGTCGGTTTCGCCCGTGCGGATCCGCACCACCTGATCGACCGAGGTGACGAAGATCTTGCCGTCGCCGATCTTGCCCGTCTTGGCCGCCTTGACGATCGCCTCGATGCAGCGCTCGACGTCGGCATTCTTCACCACCACTTCCACCTTCACCTTTGGCAGGAAGTCGACGACGTACTCGGCGCCGCGGTAGAGCTCGGTGTGGCCCTTCTGGCGGCCGAAGCCCTTCACTTCCGTCACGGTCAGGCCGGAAACGCCGACATCGCCCAGCGCCTCGCGCACTTCCTCGAGCTTGAAGGGCTTGATGATGGCGGTGATCTGCTTCATTCGGGACTCCGGCGACAGGTGGGTGGCAAGGATTTAAGCACGGAACTTCGAGGTGATGGGATAGCGCCAATCCCGCCCGAAGGCCCGATGGGTGATGCGGATACCCACCGGCGCCTGCCGACGCTTGTACTCATTGATCTTGATCAGCCGGGCCACGCGTTCGACCACGGCCCGGTCAAAGCCGGCTGCAACGATCTCGTCGATGCCCTGGTCTTCTTCCATGTACCGCGCCAGGATGGCGTCGAGCACTTCATACGGTGGCAAGCTGTCCTGGTCGGTCTGGTCCGGCCGCAGTTCCGCCGATGGCGGGCGGGTGATGATTCGCTGCGGGATCACCGGCCCGAAGGTGCCGTCGGCGCGGCGCGAGGGCTGGCGGTTCTTCCACTCCGCCAACCGGTACACCAGGGTCTTGGCCACATCCTTGATGACCGCGAAGCCGCCAGCCATGTCGCCGTACAGCGTGCAGTAGCCGGTTGCCATCTCGCTCTTGTTGCCGGTGGTGAGCACGATCCTGCCGAACTTGTTGGATAGCGCCATCAACAGCGTGCCGCGGATGCGGGCCTGCAGGTTCTCTTCGGTAGTGTCTTCCGCGCGCCCGTCAAACAGCGGGCTCAGGCTGGTGCGGAAGGCATCGAACATCGGGCCGACGCCAATCTCGTCGTACTGCACGCCCAGTCGCGCGGCCATGTCGCGCGCGTCGATCCACGAGATCTCGGCGGTGTAGGGCGAAGGCATCATGACTGCGTGCACCTTGTCGGCACCGATGGCGTCCACCGCGATGGCCAGCACCAGGGCCGAATCGATACCGCCCGACAGCCCGATCAGGGCCCCCGGGAAGCCGTTCTTGCCCAGATAGTCGCGCACGCCCAGCACCAGCGCCTGCCAGGCCTGCGCTTCGAGCGCCGGCACCTCGGCCAGCGGGCCCGTGACGTTGCCTTCGGCCGACACATCCACCAGCAGCAAGCCTTCTTCGAAGGCCGCGGCGCGGGCACGCACCTGGCCGCGGGCGTCGCAGGCGAACGATGCGCCATCGAACACCACTTCGTCCTGCCCCCCGACGAGATGGGCATACAGCAGCGCGCAGCCGGTGTGGCGTGCGCGCTCGGCCATGCGCGCTTCACGGTCGCCGGCTTTGTCCAGATGGAAGGGCGACGCGTTCAGCACGCACAGCACCTGCGCCCCTGCCTGCACGGCAGCGACAGCGGGCTCGTCGAACCAGGCGTCCTCGCAGATCAGCAGACCCACGCGCAGGCCCTGTACCTGCACGACCAGCGGGCCCAGGCCCGCGTCGCGGCCAGAGACGAAATAACGGCGCTCGTCGAAGACCTGGTAGTTGGGCAACTCTCGCTTGCAATAGGTGCCCGCGATCCGACCGCCGGCCAGCACGGAAGCGGCATTGAACCGCTGCAGCACCGACAGGGACTTCGACCTAACATCCCCCTGCCCCGCAAACTGATGGGGGTGCCCCACCACCAGATGCAAACCCTCCAGATCGGCAAGTTCAGCGGCCAGACCCTGCAGCGCACCATCTGCGGCCTGCATGAAGCCCGGCCGCAGCAGCAAATCTTCGGGTGGATAGCCGGTCAGCGAAAGCTCAGGCGCCACCACCAGCCGCGCACCCTGCGCATGGGCCGCGCGGGCCGAGGCAGCGATTTTTCGGGCATTGCCGGCCAGGTCGCCCACCGTGGCATTGATCTGCGCCAAGGCCGCTTTCATGCCGCGTTCACCATCACAGGCCCTGAATGACACCGGTCGAAATAGACGAGAAAGATTATGTCATCCGGGTCCATTCCAGCCCCGCCAGCGTGGAGGCCGAGGCCTGGAACGCCCTGCTCGAGCAGCAGACCCGGCCCAACCCCTTCATGCGGCACGAATACCTGCTGGCCCTGCACGCGTCAGGCAGCGCGGTGCCGGATACGGGCTGGGCGCCGCAGTTCGTCACCCTGCACGATGCCCAGGGCCTGCAGGCCGCCTGCGCGCTGTACCTGAAGAGCCACTCCTACGGCGAATATGTCTTCGACTGGGCCTGGGCCGACGCCTATCGCCGCCATGGCCTGGCCTATTACCCCAAGCTGCTGGGGGCGGTGCCCTTCACGCCCGTGCCAGGCGCGCGGCTGCTGGCGGTCAGCGCGGCCTGGCGGCTGCGCCTGGCGCAAGCCCTCGGCCGTCTGGCGCGCGAAGCGAAGGTCTCTTCGGCCCACCTGCTGTTCACCGATGCCGAGGACAGCGCCGCGCTGCAGGCCCAGGGCTGGATGCTGCGCCAGGGCGTGCAGTTCCACTGGGTGCAGGACGGTGCCGCGCCTCGGGACAGCTTCGACGCCCTGCTGGCGAGCATGCAGCGCGACAAGCGCAAGAAGATCCAGCAGGAACGGCGCCGGGTTGCGGACCAAGGTCTCGTGTTCACCGCGCACGAAGGCCCGCAGATCACCGAAGCGCTCTGGGACTTCTTCTACGCCTGCTACACGCTGACGTACGCGGCGCACCACAGCACACCGTACCTCACGCGCGACTTCTTCCGCCGCGTCGCTGCCAGCATGACGCGCAACTGGCTGATGTTCGTCGCCCACCGCGGCGCTGCCGACGGCCCGCCCGTGGCGGCTTCGCTGATCGCCATCGATCCGCTGCGCCGGCAGGCCTACGGCCGCTACTGGGGTGCCACCGACTACTTCCCCTGCCTGCACTTCGAGGCCTGCTACTACCAGCCCCTGGCCTGGTGCCTGGCGCGCGGCTACACGCGCTTCGAAGGTGGCGCGCAAGGCGAGCACAAGATGGCGCGCGGCCTGCTGCCGGTGCCGACGCAGTCGGCCCACTGGCTGCGTGATCCGCGCTTTGCCTCGGCGGTGGCGGATTTCCTGGCCAGCGAAGGCCAGGGCATCGCGCAGTACGTGGATGAGCTGCGCGACCGCAACCCCTTCAAGGCGCCGGAAGCTGGCGGCTGAGCCGCCGCCGCGCCGGCGGAAGTCAGGCGTTCTTCTGCTTCCAGTTGGCCATCCCGCTGGCCACTTCCTGCACGGCTTCATCCTTGCCGGACCAGCCCAGCACCTTCACCCACTTGCCCTTTTCCAGGTCCTTGTAGTGCTCGAAGAAGTGCTGGATGGTCTGCAGCTGCAGCGGGTGCAGGTCCTCCGGCTTCTGGATCGCGGCGTAGATCGGCAGCTTCTTGTCCACCGGTACGGCCAGCAGCTTGTTGTCGCCGCCGGCCTCGTCGTCCATGCGCAGCATGCCCAGCGGGCGGCACGTCACCACCACCCCCGGCACCAGCGGCACGGGGGTGATGACGAGCACGTCCACCGGGTCACCGTCGTCGGCCAGGGTGTTGGGCACGTAGCCGTAGTTGCACGGGTAGTGCATGGCCGTGCTCATGAAGCGATCGACGAACAGCGCGCCGGATTCGTGATCGACCTCGTACTTCACGGGCGGGCCGTTCATCGGGATCTCGATGATGACGTTGAACTCGTTCGGCGCCTTGGCGCCAGGGGTGACATCGTGCAGGCTCATGGTGACCCTTCCGGAGGTTTTGGAATGCGACGCCGCGCGGCGCGAACAAAGGCCCGGATTCTAGGGCTGCGCCTTGCCGCGCCCTGACGCCAGGCTGCAGGCGGGGGGCTTGCAAAAGCCACGCTTGCCCGCATCTACGAAGGTCCTTCCAGTCACCCCTCAAGGCGCCACGGCATGCCGCAACTCTTCGACCCGTTCATCGCTGGCCAGCTCTCGCTGGCCAACCGCATCGTCATGGCGCCGCTCACGCGCAACCGCTCACCCGGCGCCGTCCCCGGGCCGTTTGCGGCTGACTACTACCGCCAGCGGGCCAGCGCCGGCCTGCTGATCACCGAAGCCACGGCCATCACGCAACAGGGCCAGGGCTACGCCGACGTGCCGGGCCTGTACGCCCCGGAGCAACTGCAGGCCTGGAAGCAGGTGACCGATGCCGTGCACGCCGCAGGGGGCTGCATCGTCACCCAGCTGTGGCACGTCGGCCGCGTTTCGCACACCAGCCTGCAGCCGGGTGGCGCGGCGCCCGTGGCGCCTTCGGCCATCGCCGCCAAGACCAAGACCGTGTTGATCCATGACGGCGTGGCCAGCTTCGTCGAGACATCGACACCGCGCGCCCTGGAAGCATCCGAGCTGCCGGGCATCGTCGCCGATTACGTGCGCGCGGCACGCGCCGCCGTGGGCGAAGCCGGCTTCGACGGTGTCGAGATCCATGCTGCCAACGGCTACCTGCTGGACCAGTTCATGAAGAGCGGGAGCAACCAGCGCACCGATGCCTATGGCGGCAGCATCGCCAATCGCGCCCGCCTGACGGTGGAAGTTGCCACCGCCGTGGCTGCCGCCATCGGCGGTGGCCGCGTGGGCATCCGCCTGTCGCCAGTCACGCCGGCCAACGACGTGCAGGACAACGAAGCGCAGCCGCTGTTCGAACACGTCCTGAAGCAGCTGGCACCGCTGCGGCTGGCCTACGTGCACCTCATCGAAGGCGCCACTGGCGGCGCACGCGAATTGCCCGACCGCCCCTTCGACTACGCCGCGGCGCGCGCGGCCTACCGCCAGGCCGGTGGCCAGGGCGCGTGGATGGTCAACAACGGCTACGACGCCGCGATGGCACAGCAGGCCCTGGCCGACGGCGCCGACCTGGTGGCTTTCGGCCGCCCCTTCATCGCTAACCCTGATCTCGTCGAACGCCTGAAGACCGGCGCGGCCTGGGCAGAGTCCGACCGCAGCACCTGGTACGGCGGTGGCGCCAAGGGCTACACCGACTATCCCGCGCTGGCGACCGGCTGACCCTTGCGCACCCCAGGCCACCGCCGGTGGTGGCCTGGCGGCTATGGCGGCGATTGCGGGAATGTCATTGAGCCGCCCACCCCCGGCGCCTAGACTGGCTTCATCGTCCTCGACGGACCTGCCCCCCAGGAGAAGCCCATGTCCCAAGCCCCGAAATGCCCCTTCCATGGCCAGGCCGCACTGCCGGCCGCCGTCAACCTGGCCGTGGTCGGAAAGGCGCAGACCAACGCCGACTGGTGGCCCGACCAGCTGCGCCTGAACGTCCTGCACCAGCCGTCCGCCAAGGCCCACCCGCTGGGCGAAGACTTCGACTACGCCCAGGCCTTCCAGTCGCTGGACCTCGATGCGGTCGTGAAGGACCTGCATGCCTTGATGACGGATTCGCAGGACTGGTGGCCCGCCGACTGGGGCCACTACGGCGGCCTGATGATCCGGCTGGCCTGGCATGCCGCCGGCACCTACCGCATTGCCGACGGCCGCGGCGGCGCGGGCTCGGGTTCGCAACGATTTGCGCCGCTCAACAGCTGGCCCGACAACGGCAACCTCGACAAGGCCCGCCGGCTGCTGTGGCCCGTCAAGCAGAAGTACGGCAGCCAGCTGTCCTGGGCCGATCTCTTCGTGCTGGCCGGCAACGTGGCGCTCGAATCGATGGGCTTCAAGACCTTCGGCTTTGCCGGTGGCCGGCCCGACATCTGGGAACCCGAGCAGGACATCTCCTGGGGCAGCGAAGCCGAATGGCTGGCCACGAGCGACAAGCCCGGCAGCCGCTACAGCGGCGAACGCGATCTGGCCCACCCGCTGGGCGCCGTGCAGATGGGCCTGATCTACGTCAACCCCGAAGGCCCGGACGGCAACCCCGACCCCGTCCTCTCGGGCCGCGACGTGCGCGAGACCTTCGCGCGCATGGCCATGAACGACGAGGAAACGGTGGCCCTGGTGGCCGGCGGCCACACCTTTGGCAAGGCCCACGGCGCCGGCGACACCGCCCTGGTGGGCCCGGCCCCCGAGGGCGCAGCACTGGAAGCCCAGGGCCTGGGCTGGATCAGTCGCCACGGCAGCGGCAAGGGTGCCGACACCATCACCAGCGGCATCGAAGGCGCATGGAAGCCCAACCCCACGCGCTGGGACAACGGCTACTTCGACATGCTCTTCGGCTACGAGTGGGAACTCGTCAAGAGCCCGGCCGGCGCGCACCAGTGGACACCGAAGAACTGCCAGCCCGAGCACCTGATCCCCGATGCGCACGACCCGTCGAAGAAGCACCCGCCGATGATGACCACGGCCGATCTCTCGCTGCGCTTCGACCCGGCCTACGAAAAGATCGCGCGCCGTTTCCATCAGGACCCGGCCGCCTTCGCCGACGCCTTTGCCCGCGCGTGGTTCAAGCTCACGCACCGCGACATGGGACCCAAGAGCCGCTACCTGGGTAAGCTGGTGCCCAAGCAAGAGCTGATCTGGCAAGACCCGGTGCCAGCCGTCGACCACCCGCTCGTCGATGCGCAGGACATCGCCACGCTCAAGGCCCAGGTGCTGGCCTGCGGGCTGGGCATCTCGGATCTGGTGGCCACCGCCTGGGCCTCTGCCGCCAGCTTCCGCGGCAGCGACAAGCGCGGCGGTGCCAACGGTGCGCGCATCCAGCTGGCGCCGCAGAAGGAATGGGCCGTGAACCAGCCGGCACAGCTGGGGCGGGTACTGGCGGTGCTCTCGGGCATCCAGAAGGACTTCAATGCCACGGCCCAGGGCGGCAAGAAGATCTCGCTGGCCGACCTGATCGTGCTGGCCGGCAGCGCGGCCGTCGAAGCGGCTGCACAGCGTGCCGGCGTGGCGGTGACGGTGCCCTTCGCTGCCGGTCGCACTGATGCCAGCCAGGACCAGACGGACGTCGAATCCTTCGCGCCGCTGGAGCCGCAGGCCGACGGCTTCCGCAACTACGCTGCGCCGGGCCTGGAGCCGCAAGCCGCCGCGATGCTGGTCGACAAGGCACAGCTGCTGACGCTGACCGCGCCAGAGATGACGGCGCTGGTGGGCGGGCTGCGGGTGCTGAACGCCAATACCGGCAAGTCTGCCCACGGCGTCTTCACACGCCGGCCCGAGGTGCTGAGCAATGACTTCTTCGTCAACCTGCTCGACATGGGCACGCAATGGCAGCGCTCGGCCGCCGACGCCAACGTGCTGGAAGGCCGCGACCGCCAGAGCGGTGAACTGCGCTGGACAGCCACGGTGGCCGATCTGGTGTTCGGATCGAACTCGCAGCTGCGGGCGCTGGCCGAGGTCTATGCCAGCCATGACGGGCAGGCCCGCCTGGTGCGGGATTTCGCCGCCGCCTGGACCAAGGTGATGAACCTGGACCGCTTCGACCTGGCCTGAGGCGGGCTGAACAAGCCGGCCCCACAACGATGTTCAGCGCCGACGGCGTTCGGGTATCAACTCGACTTCCGTCAGGCCAGTATCGGCCCTGTCCTGAATAGATTCCAGGCGGATGAAGCCCAGCAACAGCCCCGCAGTCAGCCGCCCGCTCAGGCTGCTGGTGGCCGACGACCACCCCGTGGTGCGCGCCGGCCTGGTCGCGATGCTCGAGCGCGAAGCCGACCTGCGGGTGGTGTGCCAGGCCAGCCACGGCGCCGAAGCCGTGGCGGGCTGGCACGCGCACCGGCCAGACCTGGGGCTGATCGACTTGAGCATGCCGGTGCTGGACGGCTTCGGCGCGATCGCTGCCATCCGCAGCAGCGTGCCTTCAGCGCGACTGGTGGCGATGACGACGCTCGGCGGCGGCGAAGACGTCTACCGCGCTCTGCAGGCTGGCGTCAGCGGCTACCTGCTGAAGGACTGCGGCGGCCAGGAACTGATCGACTGCATCCGCAAGGTGGCGCGGGGCGAAAAGCACCTGCAGCCCCAGGCCTGCGCCAGCCTGGCTGAACGTGTTTCCAGCGACGGCCTGACGCCGCGCGAAGCCGAGGTGCTGCACTGGCTGGCTGGGGGGCTGGGCAACAAAGCCATTGCGCACCGACTGGGCGTGGCCGAAGGGACCGTCAAGTCTCACCTGAAGGCGCTGTTCGCCAAGATGAAGGTGGATTCGCGCACCCAGGCGGTGCGGTTGGGCCTGCAACGCGGGCTGGTCCGCCTGCCAGGCGAAGAAGCGGCGACTGCCCCGCGGTGAACCCGGCAGGCCCCGTTACCTGACGCTGATCAGCCCGCGCCGGATGGCCACTGCCACCGCCTCGGTGCGGCTCTTGGTGGCCAGCTTGGCCATGATGGCCGTGACGTGGAACTTCACCGTGCCCTCGGTGATGCTGGTGACGCGGGCGATTTCCTTGTTGCTCATGCCCGTGGCCATCTGGCGCAGCACTTCCAGCTCGCGCCGGGACAGCGCCTCGCCCTCCAGCCGGTCGGCCAGCTTCACGGCCACGGAAGGCGGCAGGTAACGCCGGCCGCGGCGCACCGCGTCGATGCAGTCGATGATCTGCTCGTGCGGCGAGTCCTTCAGCAGATAGGCCTTGGCACCGGCCCGCAGGCCGCGGTAGATGTCTTCCTCGCCGTCGAAGGTGGTCAGGATGATGATTCGCGCGGCAGGATCGATCTCGCGGATGGCTTCGATCGCCGCCACGCCATCCAGCCCCGGCATGCGCAAGTCCATCAGCACCACGTCAGGCCGCAACTGGCGGTATTGCGCCACGGCCGCTTCACCGCTGTCGGCCTGGCCCACGAGATGGAGGTTGGCCTGCGCTGCCACCATGCCTGCCAGGCCCATGCGCACGATGGGGTGGTCGTCGGCGATCAGCACCCGGCAAGGGCCCGTGTCGGTCATCCTGCGGCCTTCGGGGCTGGCGCGGGGCTGTCGGCCGCGGCGCTCTGCGAAGTCCATGACAGCAGCACCTGCGTGCCCTGGCCCGGCCGCGCCAGCCAGTCGATGCGCGCGCCGATCAGCTGCGCGCGCTGCTGCATGCTTTCCAGCCCGAAGCCCTGGCGGGAGATGGCGCGCTCCACGTCGAAGCCCACACCGTCGTCCAGCACCAGCACCGTGGCTTCGCCCGCGGCCTGCGACAGCTCCACCCGGACATGGCGCGCCTGCGCATGGCGCAGCGCGTTGTTGACGGCCTCCTGGACGATACGGAACAGGTGGTCCTCTACCTCGGCCGGCAGCGGCTGCCAGGCCTGGGGGCCGACGAAGGCGCTGGTCAGCTCGCCCCCTTGGTCGATCTCCACCAGCAGCCGCTGGATCGCGCCGGGCAGGTCACTGTTCTGTAGGCCCTGCGGGCGCAGGGCGGCCACCGCGCGCCTCGCCTCGTTCAGGCCATGGCGTGCCAGCGCCAGCGCCTTCTGCACCGGGGGCGGCCCGGCGTCGCGCGCGCCGAACAGGTCCAGCTGCATCTGGATGGCCAGGAAAGACTGCGCGATGCCGTCGTGGATCTCGCGCGCCAGGCGGTTGCGTTCCTTCAGCATGGCGGTCTGCTCGCTGCCGCGCTGCGCCAGCCGCGACAGCCGGGTCAGCTCCAGCGCCAGCGTGATGGGCTGGCACAGTGCATGGGCCAGCGCGCCCTGTGCTTCGGTGAGCGGCTCGTCGTGGTCGAACACCATGCCGACGAAACCGACCTGGCGCTCGCCGATCATCAGCGCATGGACGGCGTTGGCCCGGTGGCCCCTCTGCCGGTGCCAGCGCGTGGATTCCGGGGTGTGCTCGTCCAGCGGCACCGCCTCATCGACGCGGCGCCACAGCATCCGGCCGCGCGCCACCAAGGTGGCCAGCAGCTCGGGCACCATCGCAAAGCCCTGCGAGAACATCGCCGGGTCGTCGGCCGCAGGCTGGTGGCTGAACTGCCCTGCCGTAGCGCGCCCGACCAGGCGCAGGCGGCCGTCGGCATCGTCGTTGCGGAACAGGTAGGCCGCCAGCGCCCCGGTCTGGCGTTGCAGCTGCACCAGCACGTCGCGCAGGAAGGCGGCTTCGCCATCGCCGCCGGCCAGCGCCGCCAGCGCCTGGCCCAGCGCTTCGTTGACGGCGGCCAGCTCGGTGCCGCGCCGCTGCTCGGCCAGCAGCCGCGCTTCGCGTTCGGCCAGCAGCGCGGCAGCCGCCTCGTTGCGGCGCAGCACCGCCGACAAGGTATCGGCGGCCGTCTGCAGCACGGCGGCGGCAGCGCTGCCGATGTCGAAACGCGCGGCGAAGTCGAAGGACACCGCGCCCCACTGCCGCCCCCCCACGAACACCGGCACCGCCACCACCGTGGCATTGCCCTGGGATTCGAGAAAGGCGCGCATGGCGCCCTGGGTGGCTTCAGTGTGGAAGACCGCGACCTGGCCCGAGACCAGCTGCGCCATCATGTCTTCGGCGCCGCGCGGGTCGATGATGAAGGGCGCGTCGAACGAGCAAGGCACGCTGCCCGCCACGCCCTCGCGCACCCATTCGCACAGCATGCGCATCGTGTCCTGGCCGGTCTCGCCGAAGCGCACCTTGTCGTAGAAGGTGGCTCGCAGCGCGTCGGTCTCGCGGCCCAGGTTGCCCAGCCAGGCCCGCATCGCGGCTTCGAAACCCGCCGGGTCGGCGTCGATCAGCACCCGCGACGACGCCACCACCTGCGACAGCAGCGAAGCCAGGCGCGCGTTCTCGTCGGCGCGGTTGCGCTCGGCGGCCACGGCCTGCTGCTGCAGACGATGCCGCCACAGGGCGCTGGCGATGGCCGCGCCCACCGTCTGCAGCGCGTCGATGGTGGCGGTCTCGAACTGTTCGCAGGACCCCGCGCATTCGAAGCCCAGCAGCGCGATGAGCTCGCCCCCCACCCACACCGGGTAGCGCAGTGACCCGGCCACGCCCAGCGCCCGCTGTTCGCTGCGGTAGGGTTCGTCCAGCTCATCGACGGGCTGCCGAACCCAGCCCTCGGTCTTCAGCCGGTCAAAGCAGTCGGCCCAGCTGGCTTCGCTGCGCCGCATCGGGTAGCGCTGCAGTTCGCTGTCCATGCGGCGTCGCGTACCGGGCCGGGTCCATTCGTGCTGAACTTGCAGCCAGCCATGCAGGTCGGGATCGTCGGGCGTCCATTCCAGGTGGCCCACGCACACGCGCACGGCGCCGACCACGGGCCCCAGAAGTGCCAGTACGGCGTCGATGCCGGGCTCCGGCGTCGGGGCCGCGAGCAGGATCTCGGTTGAACGCGCCACCACCTCCAGCAGCCGGGCGTGGCGCTCGATGCGCGCGGCCAGCACCGCGGCCTCGTCGGCGCGGCGGCGCTCGGCGGCGATGCGGCCTTCGCGCTCGGCCAGCAGGTCCTGCGCGGCACGCTGGCGCAGCAGCACGGCGGCAAAGCTTTCGGCCGCGGTGCGCAGCACGGCTTCGTCGGCGGCCGAGTAGGTGCGCTTCTCGCGCCAGTCGAAGCACAGCACGCAGACCAGCGTGCCGTCCAGCACCACGGGCATCAGCAGATTCGCGGCGCAATCGATGTCGCGCCAGAACTGCACCGAGCGCGGGTCTTCCAGTTCGTCGATGCTGGCCCACACGGATTCCTGCGCCTGCAGCCGCGCGATCCAGCCGTCGAAGTCCCGGGTGGACGGCACGATGGGAAGTGGCTGCCTTGCCCCATCCCGGCGCCAGACCTGGGACACGGCAGCAATGCCCGGAGTGTCGGGTGGCGTGGCCAGGCCGGAACCGACGATGTCGGCCAGGGCCGCCACATCGGCCTGTGCCGCCCGCCCCAGATGGGCCAGCCAGGCCTGCACGCCGGCATCGAAGTCGGGCTGGTCCAGCAGGTCGCGCGTGGCGCGCACCACGCCTTGCGTCAGCAGGTTCAGCGCCTGGGCCTGGGTGGTGTGGGCCTGTGCCAGCGCCAGCCGCTGCAGCTCAGCCCGGCTGCGCTGCACGGCCGCAGCCACGGCGGTGGCCGCGCCGGACAGGGCCTGGATCTCGGCGTCGCCGTGGCGGCGCTCCTCCTGGCAGTTGTCGAAGCCGATGCAGCCCCAGCAGATGTCGCCTACGAAGATGGGCACCATCAGATCGCTGCGGTTGGCCACCGCCTGGTTGAGCGCGGCGTTCGCCCCCGACTTGACGGGCGTGACCGACTGGTACGGCTCGCCGGCCAGCAGCGGCCGCCAGACTTCGCCGAAATCGGCCACGCGGAAGCGGTTCGTGCCGACCATCTCGGTGATGCTGCCGATCCCGGGCGCGTCCCACTCGGCGACGCAGACGCACACCTGCTGCTCGTCGACCAGCTCCCAGACATAGGCCCGGTCGTGGCCCGACAGGCGCCCGAGCTGCGCCATCGCCGCCTGCAGGCCGGCCTGCAGGTCGCTGTGCTCCACCATGCAGCGGCAGGCGGCCACCACGGCGGCCAGCAGCCGTTCGAGCCTGGCTTCCCGTGAACTGGACGTTTCGGTCGAATCGAGATCGGAGACGGCGTTGTCGCGGATATTCATGCTGAGACCGGCTGCGCTGGCGGCCATGCCAGGGCGCGGCAACAGCATACGCCGGGCCTGCGCGCGACCGCGTGCCCACAGCCGGCGACTGGACGGCGGCCCTGCTGCGCAACTCGACGAAAGGCAAGGTGTCCCCCGGCATGGCGCCATGACATGCTCCGGACGCCATGAAACGCCCGCACCGCCGCACCGCCTGCCGCCTGCCCACCCTGCGGGGCATCCGAAGGGCCGCCGCCGTGCTGACGCTTGCCGCCCTGGGCGCCTGCTCCACGGCGCACTACCCCATCAACCCGCCCTTGCAGCAGGTGGACGCTGGCGCGGGCTACCGCGGGCCGAGGATCTTCGCCACCGAGCCGCAAGACAGTTTCTTTCTGCATGTCTCGATCTCCGGCGGTGGCGCCCGCGCGGCGGCGCTGGGCCTGGGCGTGCTGGAGACGCTGCGTGACACGCCCATCCGCTGGGAAGGCCGCCACAAGCGCCTGATCGACGAGATGGATGCGCTGATGGGTGTCTCCGGCGGCAGCATGCTGGCCGCCTACTACGCCCTGCACGGCGCCGACGGGCTGGGCCGTTTCGAGGCCGACTTCTTCCAGACGCCGCTGCAGGCCGACCTGGTGTCGCTGGCGCTCAGCCCGCGCAGCCTCTGGCGCATCCAGTCACCGCGCTTCGGCCGGGGCGACCTGCTGGCCGAATACCTGGACGAGCGCCTCTTCAAAGGCGCGACGTTTGCCGACCTGAGCCAGCGCCCGCGCAAGCCCTTCGTCACGCTGTATGCCTCGGACATGAGCACCGGCGCGCGCTTCGAGTTCGTGCAGGAGCAGTTCGATTTCCTGTGCAGCGACCTCGACGCCGTGCCGCTGGCACGCGCGGTGGCGGCGTCCAGCGCTGCGCCGCTGGTGCTGAGCCCCATCACGCTGTGGAACCATGCCCCGGCCGACGGCAGCGCCGGCTGCGGCGAACCCGTGGCACGCGCCTTCTCGCGCCTGGCCAACCCGGACAGCGGGGCCGCGCAGCAGTTGACCGAGATGGAGACCCTGCGCGCCACGACGCCGCAAGGCCTGCTGCGGCCCTATGTGCACCTGCTGGACGGCGGACTGTCGGACAACGTGGGCGCGCGCGGCCCGATGGACTACATCGCGCAGTTCGGCGGCGTCATCCCCGGCACGCGCGCCGCCGGCTACCGGGGCGTACGCCGCGTGGCCTTTGTCGTCATCAACGCCGAAACCAGCGCCCGCCCGCCCGAGGACAGCCGCGCCGACGTGCCCGGCCCGCTGCGTGCCGCATTGGCGCTGGCCGACATCCCCATCAACCGCAACAGCAGCGCGGCACTGGCCGCCAAGCGCAGCCTGCTCGACCGCTGGCGCGCCGAAGTGGCCGCCGCGCATGCGCAGGGCGACTTCGAGGTCTTCGCCGCCGACGCACGCTTTTACCTGCTGGAAGTGAACCTCGGCGACGAGCCCGACCCC
>JAIXZR010000152.1 GCA_027489455.1 Rubrivivax sp.
AAGGAAGTCAAGGAAATCGAGCAGCAGTACGTCTCGGGCCTGGTGACCGCCGGCGAGCGCTACAACAAGGTCGTGGACATCTGGGGCAAGACCGGCGACGAAGTCGGCAAGGTCATGATGAGCCAGCTGTCCAAGCAGAAGGTGGTGGACCGCCACGGCAAGACGGTGGACCAGGAGTCGTTCAACAGCATCTACATGATGGCCGACTCGGGTGCCCGCGGTTCTGCAGCGCAGATCCGCCAGCTGGCCGGCATGCGCGGCCTGATGGCCAAGCCTGACGGCAGCATCATCGAGACGCCCATTACGGCCAACTTCCGCGAAGGCCTGAACGTTCTGCAGTACTTCATCTCCACCCACGGCGCCCGCAAGGGCCTGGCGGACACGGCGCTGAAGACCGCGAACTCGGGCTACCTCACGCGCCGCCTGGTGGACGTGACGCAGGATCTGGTGGTGACGGAAGTCGACTGCGGCACGCAGAACGGCATGAACCGCCGCGCGCTGGTCGAAGGTGGTGAAGTCATCGAGAGCCTGCGCGACCGGATCCTCGGCCGCGTCACGGCCGTCGAGGTGCTGCACCCCGAGACGCAAGACCTGATGGTGCCGGCCGGCACGATGCTGGACGAAGACCTGATCGACGAGCTCGAAGCCGCCGGTGTAGACGAAGTGAAGGTGCGTACCGCACTGACCTGCGACACCCGTTTCGGCATCTGCGCCAAGTGCTACGGCCGCGATCTGGGCCGCGGCGGCCTGGTGAACGTGGGCGAAGCGATCGGCGTGATCGCGGCGCAGTCCATCGGTGAACCCGGCACGCAGCTGACGATGCGCACTTTCCACATCGGTGGTGCGGCTTCGCGTGCGGCGGTGGCCAGCAGCGTGGACGCCAAGAGCGACGGCATCATCGGCTTCAACGCCACGATGCGCTACGTCACCAACGGCAAGGGCGAACTGGTGGTGATTTCGCGTTCCGGCGAGATCGTGATCAGCGATCCTCACGGCCGCGAGCGTGAGCGCCACAAGCTGCCGTATGGCGCGATCCTGAACGTCAAGCCCGACCAGGCCATCAAGGCCGGCACGGTACTGGCCACCTGGGACCCGCTGACCCGCCCGATCATCACGGAGTTCGCTGGCAAGGCGCGCTTCGAGAACGTCGAGGAAGGCAACACCGTGGCCAAGCAAGTGGACGAGGTGACCGGTCTGTCGACCCTGGTCGTCATCGACCCGAAGCGCCGCGGCGCGGCCAAGGTGGTGCGCCCGCAGGTCAAGCTGCTGGATGCTGCCGGCGTGGAAGTGAAGATCCCCGGTACCGACCACGCCGTGACCATCGGCTTCCCGGTGGGCGCGCTGATCCAGGTGCGCGACGGGCAGGACCTGGCGCCGGGTGAAGTGCTGGCACGCATCCCTATGGAAGGCCAGAAGACGCGCGACATCACCGGCGGCTTGCCGCGGGTGGCCGAGCTCTTCGAAGCCCGCAGCCCGAAGGACGTGGGCCTGCTGGCCGAGATCACCGGCACCATCAGCTTCGGCAAGGAAACCAAGGGCAAGAACCGCCTGCAGATCACCGACCCCGAAGGCCGCGTGCACGAGGAACTGATCGCCAAGGAAAAGAACATCCTGGTCCACGAGGGCCAGGTGGTCAACCGCGGCGAACTGGTGGTCGACGGCAGCGCCGACCCGCAGGACATCCTGCGCCTGCTGGGTATCGAGGAACTGGCGCGCTACATCGTCGACGAGGTGCAGGACGTCTACCGTCTGCAGGGCGTGAAGATCAACGACAAGCACATCGAGGTGATCGTCCGCCAGATGTTGCGCCGCGTGCAGATCACCAACGCCGGCGATAGCAGCTACATCAACGGCGAGCAGGTCGAGCGCTCGGAGCTTCTCAACACCAACGAGAAGCTGCGTGCCGAAGGCAAGGTGCCGGCCACGCACGCCGATGTGCTGCTGGGCATCACCAAGGCCAGCCTGTCCACGGACAGCTTCATCAGCGCCGCGTCGTTCCAGGAGACGACCCGTGTGCTGACGGAAGCGGCCATCATGGGCAAGCGCGACGAGCTGCGCGGCCTCAAGGAGAACGTCATCGTTGGCCGCCTGATCCCTGCAGGCACCGGCATGGCCTTCCACGACGCCCGCCGCGCCAAGGAAGCCCTGGACGAAAGCGAGCGCAAGGCCATCGCGATGCAGGAAGCCGAAGAGCTGGCGGCGGTGCAGATGGCCCAGGTGGACGCTGCCACGGCAGCGGCTGCCGGAGACGCTGCCGAGTAAGCCGGGCTCTCACCGGCATCGGAAAGGGCGGCCTGCGGGCCGCCCTTTTTTCGTTCAGCGAGGGCGGCTCTCTTCCTGCTGCCAGTCGGTGGGTGGCAGGACGCTCAGGCCATGCGCCTGCGCCCTCCGCGCCAGCTTCAGCAGCGCGCGGTCCCGGGTCACCAGCCACCGGGCCTGCTGCGCCAAAGCCAGGTCGATGAAGATCTGATCGTCGGGGTCGCTGCAGCGCAGCCGTGCTGGCGCCGGGGGCAGGGGCTCGGCTAGCAGGCAGGCCCACTGGTCGAACAGGGCCAGCGCCGCGGGCCCGTCGGGCTGCCAGCGTGCCAGGCTGGCATGCCCCAGCATGTGCGCCAGCTCACGGCGCATGCTGGCGCAAGCCAACCAGCGCACCTGGCCCGCGGTGACGGCCTGCGCCAAGGGCTGCATGGCTGGGTTCCTGAAGACCAGCCAGTCCAGCACGCTGTTGGTGTCCAGCACCACCCGTGCCGGGCTCGGGGGCTCGGCGGAGCAATTCACCCCGCCAGTATGTTGCTGATCTGGCCGGCCTGACATACACTTGAAGGCTTTTCGGCAAATTCGCCGCGCCTGCGCACGCGTTGCGCTAAAGGTGCGGCCCAAGCGCCGGGCAGGCCAGAGCAGGTTCGTGTGCTGCCTGCTGCAAGTGCACGACAGGCCCAGCAAGCAGGCTGCGACCCCTGGGGTTGCGGGCCTTGCCGCTGTGGCGTAAGCACTTGCCAAAGCATCTGAGCGTAGCTTCAAACGGGAACAAGTTACTTTTATGCCAACCATCAATCAGCTCGTGCGCCACGGCCGCCAGGTCGAAGCCACCAAGAGCAAGTCGCCTGCGATGCAGAACAGCCCGCAGCGCCGCGGTGTCTGCACCCGCGTCTACACCACCACCCCCAAGAAGCCGAACTCGGCCCTGCGGAAGGTTGCCAAAGTGCGCCTGACCAATGGCTTCGAGATCATCAGCTACATCGGCGGTGAGGGCCACAACCTGCAAGAGCACAGCGTGGTGCTGGTGCGCGGCGGCCGGGTCAAGGACCTGCCCGGCGTGCGCTACCACATCGTGCGCGGCTCGCTCGACTTGCAGGGCGTCAAGGACCGCAAGCAATCGCGTTCGAAGTACGGCGCGAAGCGCCCGAAGAAGGCGTAAATCCCGGGCTCGACTGCCAAGGCAGCGCCTAGTAAGTGAAAGGCCCCGATGGCCTTTCGCGGCGGCGGCCCGAAGCCGGCGCCAACTGAAACCAGAGAAGGAAGAAAGAAATGCCACGTCGCCGCGAAGTACCCAAGCGCGAGATCCTGCCCGACCCGAAGTTCGGTTCCGTCGATCTGTCCAAGTTCATGAACGTCATCATGGAATCGGGCAAGAAGGCCATCGCCGAGCGCATCATTTATGGCGCGCTGGAGCAGGTGGAAACCAAGTCCGGCAAGGACCCGCTGGAAATCTTCATGCTGGCCATGAACAACATCAAGCCGATGGTCGAAGTGAAGTCCCGTCGCGTCGGCGGTGCGAACTACCAAGTTCCCGTGGAAGTTCGCCCCGTGCGCCGGCAGGCCCTGGCCATGCGCTGGCTGAAGGAAAGCGCGCGCAAGCGTGGTGAAAAGTCGATGGCCGCGCGTTTGGCCAATGAACTGCTGGAAGCCAGTGAAGGCCGCGGCGGTGCCATGAA
>JAIXZR010000178.1 GCA_027489455.1 Rubrivivax sp.
CGGCCCCGCTGCCCATCTTCGACGCCCACCTGCACTACAGCCACGACGCCTGGGACCGCCTGCCCCCCGCGCAGGCCGTGGCCCTGCTGCGCCAGGCGGGGCTGAAGCGGGCGATGGTCAGCAGCAGCAGCGATGAAGGCACGCAGATGCTCTACCAGGCCGCGCCCGACCTGGTGCTGCCATCGCTGCGGCCCTACCGCAGCCGCGGCGAGATCGGCACCTGGATGAACGACAGCACCGTCATCGCCCACCTGGAAGCCCGGTTGGCCAAGTACCGCTACGTCGCGATCGGCGAATTCCACATCTTCGGCAGCGACGCCGACGGCGCCGTGATGCGCCGCGTGGTGGCGCTGGCGCGCGAACACCGGCTGTTCCTGCATTCGCATTCCGACGCCGACGCCATCGAACGCCAGTTCAAGCAAGACCCCGAAGCCCGCATCCTGTGGGCGCACGCCGGCTTCGACAGCCCGGACACGGTGCGCGACATGCTGCGCCGCCACCCGCGCCTGTGCTGCGACCTGGCCTTCCGCAGCGACCACGCCAGCATGGGCCGGGTCGACGAGGCCTGGCGCGCGGCTTTCCTGGAATTTCCCGACCGCTTCATGGTGGGCACCGACACCTTCACCCCCGAACGTTGGTACTACGTGGTCGACCACGCCAACAGCGCGCGCCAGTGGCTGGCCACGCTGCCGCTGGCGGTGGCGGAAAACATCGCGTGGAAGAACGGCGAACGCCTGTTCGGCGGCCTGCTGGCGGCGCGATGAAGCGCGGCCCCGGCACCCAGGGCTGCTTTGCCGGCATCCGGCCGGCGCTGGTGGCTGTTGCCGCCGGGGCGGGGCTGGTGGCCGCAGCGGCGGCGTGCACCCTGGAAGCGCGCGACGGCGCCACCCTGCAGCAAGGCGCCGTGCAGCTGGCCTGGCGCAGCAGCCCGGCCGCCATCACCAACGGCCAGCCCTTCACGCTGCAGGTGGCGGTGTGCCCGGCCGGGGCGCTGCTGGTGCGCGTGGATGCCAGCATGCCGGACCACCGGCACGGCATGAACTACCGGCCGTCGATCAAGCCCCTGCCCGCCGTCGATGCTGGCGGCCCGGGCCGCTGGCAGGTGGACGGGCTGCTCTGGCACATGGCGGGGCGCTGGGAACTGCGCTGGGACGTGCAGCACGGGGGCAAGACCGAAGTGCTGCGCACCTCCGTCACGCTGCGCTAGCCATGCCAGCGCGGGCGGGCTGGCGGCGGCGGGGGCGTCTGCGCCCCATGGTATGGCGCCGGCTGCTCGCCGCGTTGCTGGCCCTGGCCGGCGTCGCGGCCCAGGCGGCGCCCGCCCTGCTGGACTTCACCGCCGAAGAGCAAGCCCAGCTGGCCAGCCACGGCCCCTGGCCGCCCCGGGTGCAGACTGACCTGGCGAACGCCCGCCAGCAGCAGGCGGCGGCCCGCGCCTTCGGCCGCCAGCTGTTCTTCGACCGGCGTCTGTCGGCCGATGGACGGGCCAGCTGCGCCAGCTGCCACGTGCCGGCCCTGGCGTTCCAGGACGGGCAGGCCGTGCCGCGCCTGCGCGACGGCCAGCCGGCCAGCGTGCGCAACACGCCCAGCCTGATGGACGTGGCGCAACGCCGCTGGCTGGGCTGGGGCGGCGAACACGACAGCCTCTGGGCCGCCAGCCTGGCGCCGCTGCTGGCGCCAGCCGAGATGGGGCACAGCCCGGCCAGCCTGGCAGCCCGGGTGCGGCACACGCCTGCACTGGCGCAGGGCTACCGCCGCGCGCTGGGCCCGCTGCCCGCGGACGACGCAGCCCTGGCCGTGGGCCTGGCCAAGGCTTTGGCGGCGTACCAGGCCGGCCTGGTGTCGCCGCGCACGGCCTTCGACGACTTCCGCGACGCGCTGCTGCGCGGCGACCGCGCCGCTGCCGCGCGCTATCCGCAGGCCGCGCAGCGCGGCCTGCGTTTGTTCATCGGCGAAGGCCGCTGCAGCGTCTGCCATGCCGGGCCGGGCTTCACGAACGGCGAGTTCGCCGACATCGGCCGCCCGTTCTTCGTGCCCGGCGGCGTGGACCCGGGCCGCCACGCCGGCCTGCAGCGGCTGCTGGCGTCACCCTACAACCGCCTGGGGGCCTACAACGACGCGGGTGCCGCGGCCGACCCGCGTGCCGTGGCCACCCGGCACCTGGTGCAGGAACATCGGCACTTCGGTGAATTCCGCGTGCCGGGCCTGCGCGGGTTGCGCGTCACGGCGCCCTACATGCACGACGGCAGCCTGCCCAGCCTGGGCAGCGTGGTGCTGCACTACAGCGATCTGAACGAAGACCGCCTGCACGCCGACGGTGAACGCATCCTGCGCCCGCTGAAGCTGAGCCCGCAGCAGCAGGACGATCTGCTGGCGTTTCTGCACAGCCTGTCGAACTGAGCGGTTGGCCGCTGGGCCGATGCGCCGATGCGCCGATGCGCCGGTGCGTCGGTGCGCCGGTGCGCCATTGGGCTGCCATCGCGCCAGAGCCTGTCATCGCGTCAGAGTCACTTTCGACAGGAAGGCCGGCCGGTCCGGGTCGCGCCCGCGCGCCCGGGCCAGCGCTTCGACCATGGGGTAGAAGGCCTGCAGCGCGGCGATCGTGTCCAGCGCCTCGTCGTCGGTCACCGGCAGCGGCAGCCAGGTGCGTACGGCCGCCGCGATGCCGGGTGTGCCTGCGGGCGCTGCCAGCAGCACGACCGCCCCGCGGGCCTGCAGCTCGGCCGCCAGGGCCAGCAGCCCGGCCTGGGCCGGCCCGCGTGGGGCCAGCACCAGCACCGGGTAGCCGGCGCCCACCAGGGCCATGGGCCCGTGGCGCAGCTCTGCGCCGGAGAAAGCCTCGGCCTGGATGCCGCAGGTTTCCTTGAACTTCAGCGCCGCCTCCAGCGCCACGGCCAGCCCGGCGCCCCGGCTGACGACGAACATCCGGTCTACGCCCGCCAGCAGCGGCAGCGCGGCGCCCCAGTCGCTGGCCGCGGCCTCCTCCAGCCGGGCCGGCAGGGCCTGCAGCGCGGCCTGCAAGTCGGCGCAGGGCTGCCAGGCGGCCAGCAGCCGCACGCCGGCCACCAGCTGGGCGATGCAGCTCTTGGTGGCGGCCACGCTGGTCTCGGGCCCGGCGCGCAGTGGCAGCCGCCACTGGCCGGCCTGGGCCAGCGGTGAAGCGGTGTCGTTGACGCAGGCCACGGTGCAGGCGCCGCCATCCCGCAGCGTCTGCAGCGCGCCCACCAGGTCCGGGCTCTGGCCCGACTGCGAAAACGCCAGCGCCAGCAGCCCTGGCGCCGGCAGGCGGTGCGGCTGCAGGGTCAGCAGCGACAGCGGCAGGGATGTGACCAGCTGCCCCAGCCGCGCCATCGCCAGGTAGGCGAAGTGGTGCGCAGCGTGGTCGGAACTGCCGCGTGCCAGCGTCACTACGCCTTGCGGCGGGTGCTGGCGCAGCCGGGCGGCCAGGGCGTCGAAGAGATCCTGGTCCTGCGCCAGGGCCTGGGCCACGGCCTGCGGCGCCTGCAGCGCCTCGGCCCGCATGCGGCTGGGCTCAGGCGGGGCCAGCGGGGTCAAGGCGTTCCCCTTCCACCCACACCTGCTGCAGCTGCAGCGCGGCGTCCAGCACCACGGCGTCGGCCCAGGCGCCGGGCTGCAGGCGGCCGCGGTCGGCCAGGCCCAGGTGGTCGGCCGCCAGCGTGGCGGTGCGGCGCGAGGCTTCGGCCAAGGGCAGGCCCAGGCCGACGAGGTTGCGCAGGGCCTGGTCCATCGTGAGCGTGCTGCCGGCCAGCGTGCCGTCGGGCAGGCGCACCCCGCCCAGGCACTTGGTGACGGTGTGCCGGCCCAGCGGGTAGCGGCCGTCGGGCATGCCGGCGGCGGCGGTGGCGTCGGTCACGCAGTACAGGCCCGGGATGCAGCGCAGCGCTGCGCGGATGGCGCCGGGGTGCACGTGCAGCAGGTCCGGGATGATCTCGGCGCGCTCGGCATGGGCCAGCGCCGCACCCGCCAGGCCGGGGGCGCGGTGGTGCAGGCCGCTCATGGCGTTGAACAGGTGCGTGAAGCCGCTGGCCCCGGCGGCCAGGGCGGCCACGCCGTCTTCGTAGCTGCCATTGCTGTGGCCGATCTGCACCACGAAGCCCTGCGCACGCAGCGCCACGATCAGGTCCAGGTGCCCGGGCAGTTCGGGCGCGATGGTGATCAGCCGCAGCGGCGCGATGGCATGCAGGGCCAGCACCTCGGCCAGCGTGGCGGTGGTGGCGAAGGCCGGCTGCGCACCCAGCCGCTCGGGCGCGATGTAGGGCCCTTCCAGGTGCACGCCCAGCACGCGCGCGGTGCCGGGCGGCCGCTCGCGGCACAGCGGGGCGGCGCCGCGCAGCGCGGCTTCGATCTCGTCGCGCGGCGCCGTCATGGTGGTGGCCAGCAGCGCCGTGGTGCCATGCCGCAGGTGCAGCGAAGCGATCTGCCGCAGCGCCTGGCCGCCCGCCATCGTGTCCTGCCCACCGCCGCCGTGCACGTGCAGATCGATGAAGCCAGGCAGGACGATGGGCGCCGGGCTGCTGCGCACGGTGGCTTCGTCCACGGGCGTGCCGGCGATGCTGGTGATGCGGCCAGCCTCGACGACCAGGTGCCCGTGCACGAAGCCCTGCGGCCCCAGGATGTGGCCGTCGATGCGCTGCGCCGTCGCCGGGCCGGGCAGGGCGTGGGGGTCGGTCATGGGGTGCGCCAGGGGGGAGCCTGCTGCGCTCAACCCTCGCCGCGCGCAGCGGGGACGTTCGGGTCGTCGTCGCTCGGTGCAGCGCCCGGGACGCGGAACTTCTCGCTGGCCCAGGCGCCCAGGTCGGCGATGCGGCAGCGTTCGCTGCAGAAGGGCCGCCAGCGGTTGCTGGCGTCGTACAGCGCCGGGCCCTGGCAGTGGGGGCAGGGCACGCGGCGCGCGCTGGCGGCAGGCGGCGTCGTCACCCGTGCAGGCCCTAGGCGCAGAGCGCCAGTTCGAAGCTGGTGTCGGTGCCGGCACTGCGCAGGCGGCCTTCGGCATCGGGCCGCATGAAGCGCACCGACACCATCAGCCGGTGGCCGGTGATTTCCGGCACCAGGCCCAGCTGGCCGTCCACCCGCACGCGCAGCAACTGGTAGCTGCGGCCCTGGGGCAGGCTCTGCTGGTACACGCCGCCGGGGGCGGCCATGCGCTGCAGGGGCCCGCTGTCGCGCAGCAGGCCCAGCAGCACCTGCAGCGCTGCGGCCAGCGGCTGCAGGCTGGACAGCCAGGTTTCCAGATCGGCCCGGCGGCGCTCGGCCGGGTGCTGCTGCCAGGCGTAGTAGGCCGGCAGGTCGAATTCACAGGTGCCGCCGGGGATGCTGATGCGGCTGCGGATGCTCATCAGCCAGTCGTTGCTGGCCAGCAGGTGGCCGGCCTTGCCCTGCAGGGCGTTCAGGCCTTCGTGCGCGCGGTCGATGCGGGCGACGGCATCGTCCAGCGCGGCTTCGGAAATGCTGGGGTGGCCGCGGTAGCCCTCGAACTGGCTGCGGTGCTTTTCGAGTTCCTTCAGCAGGTCGCTCTTCAGATCGGCACGCGAGGCGACGTCCATGATCTCGAACAGCGTCGCCAGCGCGAAATGGTGGTCGACGGCCGCATCGCGCGCCACCAGCACGCCCAGGCGGTCGAACAGGTGTTCGAGCCGCAGCATGGTGCGGATGCCTTCGTTGAACGGGTACTCGTAGAGAACCAAGGCGGCGGGGCCCGTGCGGCGGGCGGTGGGCAAGGGGTGGAGCGACGCCCCACAGGCCGGGGCCCGGGCTGCGTCAGCCTGACCGAGGATTGTTCCACAGCCCCCACAGCCGCCCGAGCGCGGCCACTTCGTCGGCCAGGCCCTGCAGGCTGAGCCCTTCGTTGTGGATCACCGCGTCGGCCACGGCACGGCGCCTTGCGCGCGGGGCCTGCTGCGCCAGCACGCGGCCTGCCTGGGCCTCGTCCCAGCCCGGCCGGCGCGCCACGCGGGCGACCTGCGTCTGCTCGTCGCAATCGATCACCAGCACCTTGGCGACCCGGCTGCGCCAGTGGCCGGATTCGGCCAGCAGCGGCACATCGAAGACCACGCACTGGCCAGGCTGTGCGCTGGCTGCCTGCAGCCGCGCCTCGGCGCCGATCAGCGGGTGCAGGATGGCTTCCAGCTGCCGCTTGGCGGCCGGGTCGCCAAAGGCGATCTGCCGCATCGCTTCCCGCGCCAGCGCGCCGTCGGCAGCCACCACGGCAGCGCCGAAGACCGCCTGCAGCGCGGGCATCGCTGCACCGCCTGCCGCCGTCAGCTGGCGCGCGATGGCATCGGTGTCGACGATCTTCGCGCCGTGCGCAGCCAGCATCGCCGCCACCGTGCTCTTGCCGCTGCCGATGCCCCCCGTCAGCCCGATGTGCAGCGCCTGCGGCATCACCCGAACCAGATCGCCTGCATGGCTGGGCCGAAGAAGATCGAGCAGATGCCCCCCAGGGCCAGGTAGGGGCCGAAGGGGATGGGCTGGCTGCGGTCGCGGCCCAGGCCGGTGATCATCGCGATACCCACCACCGCGCCCACGCCTGCCGCCAGCATCAGCGCCGAGGGCAGGGCTTGCCAGCCCAGCAGGGCGCCGATGCCGGCGAACATCTTCATGTCGCCTTCGGCCATGGCGTTGACCTTGCGCACCAGCCGCCAGACGAACCCCACCAGCCACAGCGACCCATAGCCCGCCAATGCGCCGGCCGCGGCGGCGGTGGGCGAGACACCCGTCCACCCCGCCAACGCGCCACCCAGCCCCAGGCCGATGAGGGGCAGGGTCAGCCCGTCGGGCAGCAGGGTGGTGTCGAAGTCGATCAGCGCCATCGTCAGCAGCAGGGCCAGCACGGCACACCACAGCAGCGTGGCAGGGTGCGGGCCGAAGTGCAGGGCCGCCGCAGCAAACAGCCCGGCGGTCGTCAGTTCAACGGCGGGGTAGCGCCAGGCGATCGGCGTCTTGCAGGCCGAGCAGCGGCCGCGCAGGGCCAGCCAGCTCAGCACCGGGATGTTTTCCCACCAGCGCAGCACATGGCCGCACTTCGGGCAGCGCGAGCCAGGGCGCAGCAGGTCTTCGTGCGGCAGCTTTTCCAGCTCGGCGGCCACTGCCTGGGCGGCGGCGGCCAGCTGCGGCGGCGGCGGCTTGTGCTGGCCGAACAGGGGCTGCCAGGCCAGCGGGTCGGCGAGCTGGAATTCCACCGAATCCTGCCACCACGCGCGCCACATCAGCGCCGGCAGCCGGTGCACCACGACGTTGAGAAAGCTGCCGACGAGCAAGCCCAGCACGCCCAGGCCTGGCGGCGACAGCAGCGCCGCGGCCAGACCCGGATCCAGCATCAGACGACGGAGCCGAGCTTGAAGATCGGCAGGTACATCGACACCACGATGCCGCCGATGAGCGTGCCCAGGATGACGATGATGAAGGGCTCCATCAGGCTGGACAGGCCCTTGACCATCTCATCGACCTCGTCCTCGTAGAACTCGGCGGCCTTGGCCAGCATGTGGTCCAGCGAGCCGGATTCCTCGCCAATGGCGGCCATCTGCAACACCATCGTGGGGAACACGCCCGTGGCCGTCATCGACGTCGTCAGGGCCGAGCCGGTGGAGACGTCCTTCTGGATCTGCTCGGTGGCCTGCGCATACACGGCGTTGCCGGACGCACCGCCGACGGAATCCAGCGCTTCCACCAGCGGCACGCCGGCAGCAAACATCGTCGACAGCGTGCGGGTCCAGCGGGCGATCACGGATTTGTTGATCAGGTCGCCAAAGATCGGTATGCGCAGCAGCAGCCGGTCCATCGTCATCTGCATCTTCTCGGACCGTTTCCAGCTCTCGAAGAAGATGTACCCGCCGCCGAACAGGATGCCGAAGATCAGCCACCACCACTTGACGAAGAACTTCGACATCCAGATCACGGCCAGCGTCGGCGCGGGCAACTCGCCGCCGAAGGACTTGAAGACGTCCTCGAACGCCGGGATGACGAAGATCATGATCACGGTCAGCACCACGAAGGCCACCACGATCACGGCCACCGGGTACATCAGGGCCGACTTGATCTTGGCCTTGATGGCCATCGTCTTTTCCTGGTAGATCGCCAGGCGGTCGAGCAGTGCTTCCAGGATGCCGCCCGCTTCGCCGGCTTCGACCAGGTTGCAGTACAGCGAATCGAAGTAGAGCGGGTGCTTGCGGAACGCCGACGACAGGCTGGTGCCGGTCTCGACGTCGTTGCGGATGTCCGTCAGCAACTTGGTCATGCGCGGGTTGGTGCTGCCGCGCGCGACGATGTCGAAGCTCTGCAGCAGCGGCACGCCGGCCTTCATCATCGTGGCCAGCTGGCGCGTGAAGATCGCGATGTCCTTCTGCTTGATCGCGCGCCCGCCGCTGGTGCGGCGCTTCTTCAGTTTCGTCAGCAGGATGCCCTGGCGACGCAGGCTGGCGCTGACCACGGCTTCACCGCCGGCGCGGATCTCGCCGCGCACGAGCTTGCCGTTCTTGTCCTTGCCTTCCCACTCGAAGATGACTTCCTTGGCGTTCTTGGCGAGTGCAGCAGTGGCCATGGTGCTTGCGGTTTCCTCTTGGGCGCGGCGGCGGGTGCGCCGGGTTACTCGTTGGTGACGGTGATCACTTCTTCCAGCGTGGTCACGCCCAGGCGCACCTTCACCAGGCCCGACTGGCGCAGATCGCGCACGCCATCGGCCTGCGCCTGCTTGGCGATGTCCAGCGACGTACCTTCGCTGAGGATGATGCGCTGGATGGCTTCGGTAATGGGCATCACTTGGTAAATCCCGACGCGGCCCTTGTAGCCGTTGTTGCAGGTACTGCAGCCCACCGCGCGGTAGGGCTTCCAGTTGCCGTCCAATTCTTCCGGCTTGAAGCCGGCCCTGAGCAACGAATCACGAGGGTAATCGGACGGCTTCTTGCAGTTTTCGCACAACTTGCGGGCCAGGCGCTGGGCCGTGATCAACAACACGCTGGAGGCGATGTTGAAGGGGGCCACCCCCATGTTCAGCAGCCGCGTGAGCGTGGTGGGCGCGTCGTTGGTGTGCAGCGTGCTCATCACCAGGTGGCCGGTCTGGGCTGCCTTGAGCGCGATGTCGGCGGTTTCCAGATCGCGGATTTCGCCGACCATGATGATGTCCGGGTCCTGCCGCAGGAAGCTCTTCAGCGCTGCGGCGAAGGTCAGCCCGGCACGGTCGTTCACGTTCACCTGGTTGATGCCCGGCAGGTTGATTTCCGCCGGGTCTTCGACCGTCGCGATGTTCACGCCCGGTTGATTCAGGATGTTCAGGCAGGTGTACAGCGACACCGTCTTGCCGCTGCCCGTGGGCCCGGTGACCAGGATCATCCCGTAGGGCCGCCCGATGGCCTGGGTGAGGCGGTCGCGTTCGATCTTCTCGTAGCCCAGGGCTTCGATGCCCAGCTTGGCGCTGGACGGGTCCAGGATCCGGATCACGACCTTTTCGCCGAACAGCGTGGGCAGGGTGCTGACGCGGAAGTCGATCGCCTTGCTGCCGAACTTCAGCTTCATCCGGCCATCCTGCGGCACACGCTTTTCAGCGATGTCCATGCGGCTGATGACCTTGATGCGCGAGGCCAGCTTGTCCTTGATGGCAATCGGCGGCTGGGTGATCTCGCGCAGCTCACCATCGATGCGGAAGCGTACGCGGTAGTTGTATTCGTAGGGCTCGAAGTGCAGGTCGGACGCACGCATGTTGATGGCGTCGATCAGCA
>JAIXZR010000255.1 GCA_027489455.1 Rubrivivax sp.
ACTGCAAGTTCGCCCGGCTGGGCCTGCTGGTGATCGACGAAGAACACCGCTTCGGCGTGCGCCACAAGGAAGCGATGAAGGCCCTGCGGGCCGAAGTGGACGTGCTCACGCTCACGGCCACGCCCATCCCGCGCACGCTGGGCATGGCGCTCGAAGGCCTGCGCGACCTGAGCGTGATCGCCACCGCGCCGCAGCGCCGCCTGGCCATCAAGACCTTCGTGCGCAGCGAAGGCAGCAGCGTGATCCGCGAAGCCGTGCTGCGCGAACTGAAGCGCGGCGGCCAGGTCTACTTCCTGCACAACGAGGTCGAGACGATCCAGAACCGCAAGCAGAAGCTCGAGGAGCTTCTCCCCGAAGCGCGCATTGCCGTGGCCCATGGCCAGATGCCAGAACGCGAGCTGGAACACGTGATGCGCGACTTCGTGGCCCAGCGCCACAACGTGCTGCTGTGCTCGACCATCATCGAAACCGGCATCGACGTGCCCACGGCCAACACCATCGTCATCAGCCGCGCCGACAAGTTCGGCCTGGCCCAGCTGCACCAGCTGCGCGGGCGCGTGGGCCGCAGCCACCACCAGGCCTACGCCTACCTGCTGGTGCCCGACATCGAAGGCCTGACCAAGCAGGCGGGCCAGCGCCTGCAGGCCATCCAGGACATGGAAGAGCTGGGCTCGGGCTTTTATCTCGCGATGCACGACCTGGAAATCCGCGGTGCCGGCGAAGTGCTGGGTGAAAACCAGAGCGGCAACATGATGGAAGTGGGCTTCCAGCTCTACAACGACATGCTGGCCGAAGCGGTGAAGAGCCTGCGTGCCGGCCGCGAACCCGACCTGCTGAACCCGCTGGCCGCCACCACGGAAATCAACCTGCACGCCCCGGCCCTGCTGCCCGACAGCTACTGCGGCGACGTGCACACGCGGCTGAACCTCTACAAGCGCCTGGCATCGGCCGACAAGCCCGAGCAGATCGACGCGCTGCTGGAAGAGATCACCGACCGCTTCGGCAAGCTGCCCACGCAGGGCCAGACCCTCTTCGACACCCACCGGCTGCGCGTGCAGGCCCGCGCCTACGGCGTGTTGAAGATCGACGCCAACGCGAAGGTGATGAACATCAGCTTCAGCGACAAGGCGCCGGTGCAGGCCCAGCGCATCATCGAACTGGTGCAGAAGAACCGCGCGGTGAAGCTGGTGGGCAACAGCAAGCTGCGCATCGACCGCGAGATCGCTTCCGCCGCCGACCGCGCGCACTACCTGCGCGACATCCTGCGCGCGCTGGGCCAGCCCATGGCCGTGCACTGAAACGAAAGGACTCCGCGATGAACGAGAAGGCCGCCGCGCTGGCGCAAGCACTCATCCGTAACGTGGATACCGTGGACAAGAAGGACTTCGTGCGCGGCGCGCTCTACGCCAGCCACGGCGGCTCGCTCAGCAAGGGCACGGCCGCGAAGAAGCTGGCCGCCGGGGTGGACACATTGCCCCCCGGCAAGCGCAGCTGCCCCTATCACTTCCACCACGCCGAAGAAGAGATGTTCATCGTGCTGGCCGGCAGCGGCAGCCTGCGCGTGGCCGGCGAGATGCTGCCCATCACGGCAGGCGACGTGGTCTTCATCCCGCCGGGGCCGGAGTACCCGCACCACATCGTCAACACCTCCGACGCGCCGCTGACCTACATCTCGATCGGCACCAACGAACCGATCGAAATCTGCGAATACCCCGACAGCGGCAAGCACCTGGTGGGCAGCGAGCACTTCCACATCATCGCCCGCAAGGACGCCCACGTGGACTACTGGGACGGCGAGGCATGACGTTGCCTGCGCCGCGCCGCTTGGCGGACTTCCGCCTCGTGGCCTTCGACATGGACTCGACGCTGATCAACATCGAGTGCATCGACGAGATCGCCGCCGCTGCCGGGCGCAAGGCCGAAGTGGCGGCCATCACCGAAGCCGCGATGCGCGGCGAGATCACCGACTACGCCGACAGCCTGCGCCGCCGCCTGGCCCTGCTGCGCGGCGTGCCGCTGGCGGCGTTGCACGAGGTCTACGAGCAGCGCTTGCAGCTGAACCCCGGCGTGCCTGAATTCGTCGCCGCCTGCCGCGCCGCAGGGCTGAAGACGCTGCTCGTCAGCGGTGGCTTCACTTTCTTCAGCAGCCGGGTGCAGGCCCGGCTGGGGCTGGATTTCGCACGCGCCAACGTGCTGGAAGTGCAGGACGGCATGCTCACCGGCGGCCTGCTGCCCCAGCCCTGGGGCGTGATCGTGGACGGTGCCGAGAAGCGCCGCACCCTGCTGGACGTGGCCGACCTGATGGGCATCACGCCCGCGCAGACCATCGCCGTGGGCGATGGCGCCAACGACCTGCCGATGATGCAGGCCGCGGGCTTCTCGATCGCCTTCCATGCCAAGCCGGCGGTGCGCGTGCAGGCCAGTCTGGCCATCGACACGGGCGGCATGGACCGCGCCCTGGAAGTGCTTCGCCCCTGATGCCCCTGGCCCCGCGGACCGCTGCAATCAGCCGCCCGCGCCGCGCCCGAACACCAGCACCACCTGATCGCGCAACGCCTTGATCAGGGCCAGGTCTTCCGGTGCCAGCTGGAAGCCCCCAGCGCGCGCCATGTCGGCGTAGATCAGGCCGAAGGGCGCGCTCTTGTGCATCAGCGGCAACAGCAGGAAGCTGGGTGCGTTGACGCTGGCGCGATACCAGGCCGGCAGGCGCTGCGCCAGCGGGCCGGTGGTGGCGTCGGCGATCAGCGTGTCGGCCCCGCGCGCGCACAGCGCCGCGAACAGATCGCCACTGGCGGCGCGGGCGGGATCGATGCGCAGCGCGGCGCTCGCGGTGGGCGCGGCCTCGCCCAGGCCGAAGCGGCCGACCAGCAGGCCGCTGCGCGGCTCGCGCAGGCAGAACACGACGCAGCGGCACTGCAGTGCCGACTGCAGGTGTTGCAGCACCAGGTGCAGCAGTTCGTTCAGCCGCAGCTGCCCGCCAGCCACGGCCGCCTGCACCTGGGCCAGCCCGGTGCGCAGCACGGCCGTGGAACTGGCAGCCGCCGTGGTGAGGTCGATGGTCTCGTCCTCCCGCGGCAGGGCCATGGTGCGATCGGCAGGCGCTGCGCCGGCATCGCTGCCGCCAGCGCGGGCGGAGGCCAGGGCCGCGCTCGCCGCAGCCACAGCAGGCGTCTCGGCCGCCAGCAGCGGGGCCGATTCGATCAGCCGCCGTGCCGGCGACCCGCGCGCGATGTGCAGGCTCATCGCCTGGGCCAGGTGCGCGAGCTTGGCGCGCGCGTCGTTGGCGGTGCTCACGATCTCACGCGCGCGCAGGCCCAGCGCAGGGGCGTAGAGCTCGGCCGCTTCCAGCAGCGCCTGCTGCTGGGGTGCGCCGTCGCCACCCAGCAGCGCATCGGTCAACGCGCTGGCACCGCGGCCCAGCCAGCGCAGCCGCTCCACGCCGGGCAGCATCCGCTGGGTGGGCACGTCGCCCTCCGGGGCCCGCATCGCCCGCTGCAGGTTGTCGGGCAGGCCCCAGGCGCGGGCCACGCCCAGGCCCAGGTCGTTGGTGCCCAGGCCCAGCACCTTGCGCGCTGCGGCCTCGCGCGCGGCCAGGCTGCTTTCGCCGGCCTTGAGCAGCTGGCGGATCTGCAGCGCCTCTTCCGGAAAGTAGTACTCCGTCAGCAGCCGCCCGAGCTGCTGGAACATGCTGCCAAGGAAGGCATCCTCCCCTTCGCGCGCCAGCGGCGTCAGTTCACTGGCCAGCGTGCCGGCCATCAGCGCGCGCAGGAACTCTTCCTTCAGCAGGTTGGCATGGGCCTTGTCGCCCATGTGTTCCATCAGCACCACCGACAGCGCCATGTTGCGGATGCCCGCAAACCCCACCAGCGCCACGGCGCGCGAGACGGTGGCCACACCGCCGCCAGCGGCCTGCGCGAAGTGCACCGTGTTGACCATGCGCAGCAGCTTGTTCGTCAGCGCCACGTCCTTCAGGATTTCCTGTGCCAGGCTGGCCAGGCTCTCGGTGTCGGACGTGGCCACGCGCTGGATGCGCAAGACGGAATCCGACATCGCCGGGAAGTCGGTCTTGTGGCGCATGCGCCGCAACAGGAACTCCAGCGTCCCGTGCGCCGCCTCGATGGGCGGGGCCGCGCCGGGATCCAGCCAGCCGGCCAGTGCGGCGTGCATGGCCTGCGCGCCTTCGTAGCGGCCCTGGGCCTGGCGCGCCAGTGCACGCTGCACGATGCTGCGCAGCTTGTCGTCCACTCGCACGCCGTCGGGCAGCTGCAGGTCTTCGCGCTGCACGCGCTGCACGGCGCGCATCGGGTCGGTCTCGCGCATCAAGGGTGCGCCGGCCAGCAGCTCGCCCAGCATCACACCAGCGGCGAACACGTCCATGGCCGGTACCGGCGCTTCGCCACGCGCGGCTTCGGGCGACATGTAGCCCGGCGTGCCGACCACCGCTGCGGCATCCGCGGCGCTGGCATCGCCCACGCGCGCGGCGATGCCGAAATCCATCACCCGCGGGCGCCCGTCGCTGCCCAGCAGCACGTTGGACGGCTTCAGATCGCGGTGCACGATGCCCTGAGCGTGGGCCGCGGCCAGGGCGTCCAGCACGCCCATCATCAGGCTCACGGCCTCGCGCGCCGGCCAGGCGCCGCGCCCGCGCCGCGCCTGCTGCAGGGTCGGGCCCTGCACGTACTCGAAGACGAGATAGGGCTGCCCGGCGGCTTCATCGGCCTCGAAAACGGGCACGATGTGGGGGTGCGCCAGGCGGCTGACCGCGCGGGCCTCGTTCAGCCATTCGCTCACCGACAGCGCGTCGGCCGCCGGGTCCAGCAGCTTCAGCGCGACTTCGCGGTCCAGGCGCGGGTCATGGGCCAGCCAGACGGTGGCCTGGGCCCCGCTGCCCAGCACCTGCCGCAGCTCGAAGCGGCCGATGCGCCGCGCCGCTGGGGCAGCCGGGTTCACCGGCCGACCCGGGCGGCAGCGGCGGCCGAGCGCAGCCGCCCTGCAGCCCCTGCGCCGGCAGCTGCGCCGGGGCCAGGCGCTTCGGCCGGCTTGAGGCTGTCCAGCAGGTCCAGCGGTGCAGGGGCGGTCTGGGCGATCGGCGTGGCCAGGCCTGCAGCCTGTGCGTCGCTCAGCGCGGCTTGCAGGTCGCGCAGGCCGATGTTCAGGATCCGCCCGTAGCGCTGCACCACCCGCTGCAAGCCGGCGGCCACGCGCTGGGGCGGCAGGGCCATCGCGTCCAGGGCCTCGTTGGCGCAGCTGGCGGCGCACCGCAGCATGTCGTCGTCGCTTTCGGGGGTGTGCACGGCGGTGGCCAGGGGATGGCGGCGGATCATCGCCAGCACCCCGTCGCCCCAGCCCCACAGCCGCGCCACGGCGGCACCGATGCTTTCGATGTCGGCACCCAGCACGGCAAAGGCGGCGCCTTCCTCGGTCATGCCGGGCTCTTCGGGTTCGCCTTCGCGCGGTGGCGGGGCGGGCAGCATCAGGCGCTTGATCTGCTGCGTTTCCTCGGGGAAGTGGTAGTGCACGACCAAGCGCCCCAGGTTCTGCATCAGGGCGATCAGGTACACGACTTCGGCGTCGTACCCGGCCGGGCGCAAGGCCAGCGCGGCGCGGCCAGCCCGCTTGCAGCGGCGCATCAGCTGGTCCAGCGCATCGGCGCCCGCATCGGCCAGCGGCCCGGGCCAGGGCCGCAGCGCCAGGGCCGCACGGCGCACGCCCTCCAGGCCCAGCATCGCGATCGACCGGCGCACCGTCAGCACCGGCCCGGCCCCCGAGACCAAGGCGCCCCGCACCTGGGCCGAGTTGACCAGGCGCAGCAGCTCGAACGACAGTGCCAGATCTTCCAGCACGACTTCGGCCAGCTCGTTGGTGCGCTGGCTTTCCATCAGCGCCAGGCGTGCAGCGCGCTCGGCAGCCCCCGGCGACGCTGGCAGCACCCCCGCCGTGCGCAGCTTGTCGGCCAGCAGCGCCAGCGGCCCGCCACCGGCGCTGTCGGCCGACTGCAACCAGCCTTCCAGCGCACGCAGCAAGGTGCGGGCATTGCGGTAACGCTGGCGTTCCTGGCGATCAGTGGCGCGGTTGACGATCGCGCGCAGCGGATCGGCCACGGGCTGCGCCAGCGTCCAGGGCAGGCGCACGATGTCCCGCCCCAGGGGCGGCAGCCGGCCGATGACGCGACCGACATCGGGCTCGTCCAGCGCGGGCTGGCCCGCCAGCAGGCCGTGCAGCAGCACGCCGGCAGCCAGCACGTCGCGTTCGGCGGCGTCGCGCTGCTGGTGCATGCCTGGAGCCGCGATGCTGGGTTCGGCCAGCCCTGCGGCGGCGTGGGTCATTTCGCAGGCCACGGCCAGGCCAGCGACGCGCACGGCGCCCTGGTCCGTGACCAGCACTACGAAGGGCTGCAGATCGTGATGGGCCAGGCCAGCCTCGTGCGCGTAGGCCAGCCCGCGCAGCGCATGCGCTGCCCAGGCTGCGGCCTCGGGCCCGGGCAAACCCTTGGCGCCGATCCGCTCGGTCAGCGGCGCGGCATCGCGCAGTTCGTAGGCGGCATACGGCCAGCCATCCTGCACGCCGGTCTCGACCACGGGCGCCAGTTCGGGGTGCGAAAGCCGGGTGGCCTGGCGCATCCGTGTCTGCCAGCGCGCCAGGGCCGCGGCGTCGGCGGGCTGCAGGCGCGGCAGCACGAGCATCAGTTCCTGCCCGCTGCGGGGGTCCTGAACCCGCCAGGCCATGCTGCGCTCGCTTTTGCCCAGCAGCCGCAACAGCTGCAGCCGGCCGAACATCCGCACCGCGGCCTGCCGGGCCGGCGCAGGGGGGCTGGGAGCAGGGTTGACCATGACACCACATTCCAACGCGCCCCGGCGCGGCGCGGTGGCCGGAACAAAGGGCACAAGCGCCACCAGTTGCATCAGCCGGCCGGGCTATCGCGGCGATAGGCGCGGGGGGCCGTGCCCTGGCCGCCCGGCAGGGGGCGCTATGCCAAAATCTGGGGAGCGCGACTGTTCAGCCGCGCCCGCTGGCACAGCCCCTTCCCCGCCCGAAAGGCCCCCATGAGCAGTGAACTGATCAAGCACATCACCGACGATTCCTTCAGCACCGACGTGCTGGCATCGGACAAGCCGGTGCTCGTCGACTACTGGGCGGAATGGTGTGGCCCCTGCAAGCAGATCGCGCCGATCCTGGACGAAGTCTCCAAGGCCTACGAAGGCCGGCTGCAGATCGTCAAGATGAACGTGGACGAGAACACCGCCATCCCGGCGAAGTTCGGTATCCGCGGCATCCCCACGCTCATGCTCTTCAAGGGTGGCGAGCTGGCCGCCACCAAGGTCGGCGCCCTGCCGAAGGCTCAGCTGACGGCCTTCATCGACGGTCATCTATAATCAGGCGTTGCCGACAGCGAGCGCTGCCGGCTTCAGCCCCGCCCACCCGCCACGGTCCGCGCCGGTCACCACCGGCTTGCCAGACTCTCCCCGCGGGCTCCGGCGCCAAATCACCAGCGTTCATCGCCCAGGCCCGCATGCACGGCATGCCGACCTTTTTGCATCCCAAGGGTGCCGCCCCATGCACTTGTCCGAACTGAAGGCCCAGCACGTTGCCGAGCTCCTGAAAATGGGCGAGGCGCTGGAGATCGAGAACGTCGCCCGCCTGCGCAAGCAGGAGCTGATGTTCGCGATCATGAAGAAGCGCGCCAAGGCCGGCGAACAGGTGTTCGGCGACGGCGTGCTCGAAGTGCTGCCCGATGGCTTTGGCTTCCTGCGCAGCATCGAGGCCAGCTACATGGCGTCGACCGACGACATCTACCTGAGCCCC
>JAIXZR010000088.1 GCA_027489455.1 Rubrivivax sp.
GAAGAGGTCCTGCTCCACCGTCTTGGCCGGCCAGCCCAGTGTGCTGAAGGGCACCAGGGCCGAGGAATACCAGGTGTCGAGCACGTCTTCGTCGCGCTTCAGCTCGCCGGTGTAGCCCGCAGCGGCGGCGCGCTGGCGCGCCTCTTCTTCGGAACGCGCCACGAACAGTTCACCGCCCGTGCCGTACCAGGCCGGGATCTGGTGGCCCCACCAGAGCTGGCGGCTGATGCACCAGTCCTGCAGGTTACCCATCCAGTGGTTGTAGGTGTTCACCCATTGCTCGGGCACGAAGCGCACCTGCCCGCTGTCGACCGCGTGGATGGCCTTCTGCGCGATGCTCTTGCCGTCGGCGCCGGGCTTGTTCACGGCCACGAACCACTGGTCGGTGAGCATCGGCTCCACCACCTGGCCGGTGCGGGCGCAGCGCGGTACCGTCAGGCGGTGCTTCTTGGTTTCCACCAGCAGCCCGGCGGCGTCGAGGTCGGCCACGATGCGCTTGCGCGCGACGAAGCGGTCCAGCCCGCGGTAGGCCTCTGGCGCGTTGGCGTTGATCTTCGCGTCCGTGTCCAGCACGCCCACCATCGGCAGGCCGTGGCGCTGGCCCACGGCGTAGTCGTTGGCGTCGTGCGCCGGTGTCACCTTCACCACACCGGTGCCGAATTCGCGGTCCACGTAGGCGTCGGCGATCACGGGGATGAGCTTGTCCACCAGCGGCAGGCGAACCTGCTTGCCCACCAGGGCGGTGTAGCGCTCGTCATCGGGGTGCACCATCACGGCGACGTCGCCCAGCATGGTCTCGGGCCGCGTGGTGGCCACCACGAGCTGGCCGCTGCCATCTTCGAGCGGGTAGGCGATGTGCCAGAGGAACCCGTCTTCTTCTTCGCTTTCCACTTCCAGATCAGACACCGCGCTCTTCAACTGCGGGTCCCAGCTCACCAGGCGCTGGCCGCGGTAGATCAGGCCTTCGTCGAACAGGCGCACAAAAGTTTCGGTCACGGTGGCCGAGAGCTTCTCGTCCATCGTGAAGTACTCGCGGCTCCAGTCCACGCTGTCGCCCAGGCGGCGCATCTGGTTCGTGATGGTGGCGCCGCTGCTGGCCTTCCAGTCCCACACCCGGGCGACGAAGTTCTTGCGGCCCAGGTCGTGGCGGCTCTGGCCCTGGTCCTGCAGTTGCCGTTCCACCACGATCTGCGTGGCGATGCCGGCGTGGTCGGTGCCCGGCACCCACAGCGTGTTGAAGCCGCGCATGCGGTGGTAGCGCGTCAGGCTGTCCATGATCGTCTGGTTGAACGCGTGGCCCATGTGCAGCGTGCCGGTGACGTTGGGCGGCGGCAGCTGGATGCTGAAGGACGGCTTGGCCGGGTCCAGCGTGGGCGCGTGCAGGCCGCTGGCGTCCCAGACCGGGCCCCAGCGGCGTTCGATGGCGGCGGGTTCGAAGGACTTGGCGAGCTCGGTCATGGCGGTGGGTGAATCAGGGGCAGTCAAGGAAGAAAACCAGCGCGGGCGCTATGCTTGAATTGTAGGTGTCACCCCCCATGCCAAGCCTGTTCCGCTTCCCTTCTGGCCGCCTGGCCGTCTGTGCCCTGGCCTGTCTGCTCGTGTCGTGCGGCGGGGGTGGCGGAGGCAGCGATGGCGCCACGACCGGCAGCGCGCAAGGCGCCGAATGCACTGTCGATGCTCAGAAGGCCTGGTTAGGCGGCTACATGGACGAGTGGTACTTCTGGAACCGCTTGTCCCCGCGGCCCGACGCCGCCGCCTACAGCAGCGTGGCCGACTACTTCACCGCGCTGCGCTACACCGGCAGCGACCCGGCCTACCCCGCAGCCGACCGCTGGAGCGGCAGCCAGTCCAGCGAGGTCTACAACCGTTTCTTTGGCGACGGCCAAACCCTGGGCTACGGCCTGTCGGTGGCAGGCATCGAAGTCGCGGGCCAGCCCGACAGACCGCTGCGGGTGCGCTATGTCGAACCGCTGTCGCCTGCCGCCGCTGCAGGCATCCGCCGCGGCGACGAGGTGCTGTCGATCAACGGCCGCAGTGCCAGCAGCCTGATCGCGGCCAACGACTTCGAGGCCCTGACCGCCAATGCCGCTGGCGATGGGTTGCGGCTGCGCCTGCGCTCGCTGGAAGGCGCCGAGCGTGACGTGGCCGTCACCGCCGCGGTGCACACGCTCACGCCAGTGGCGCAGGCCAACGTCGTCACCAGCCCCGGCGGCCAGCGCCTGGGCCATGTGTTCGTGAAGGACATGATCAGCCAGGCCACTGGGCCGCTGGAAGCCGCCTTCACGCGGCTGAAGGCCGAAGGCGCCCAGGCCGTGGTGCTGGACCTGCGCTACAACGGCGGCGGCCTGGTGTCGGTGGGCCGCACCGTGGCGTCTTATGCGGCCGGTACGCGCGGGCAGGGGCGGGTCTATGCCCAGCTGCTGTACAACGACCGGCGCGCGCCCGGCAACAACAGCAGCTTCGTCTTCGAGGCTCAGCCCCAGGCCATCGACGCGCCACGCGTTTATGTGCTCAGCGGGCCGCGCACCTGTTCGGCCAGCGAACAGGTCGTGAACGGCTTGCGCGGGCTGGGCATCGACACGGTCACGATCGGCCACACCAGCTGCGGCAAGCCCGTGGGCTTCGTGCCCACGGCACGCTGCGGCATGACCTACAGCGTGGTGAACTTCGAAAGCGTGAACGCGCGCGGCCAGGGCCGCTACTTTGACGGGCTGGCAGCCAGCTGTCGGGTGGACGAAGACTTCAGTCAGCCACTGGGCAGCCCGTCAGACCCGTTGCTGGCCGCCGCGCTGGCCCATGCCGACACGGGCCGCTGCCCCGAAGCCGCTGCCGGTGTAGCCAATGCCGCTGCAGCCGATGCAACTGGCGACGCTGCCCGGCGCCAGCGTGCGCGCGGCATCCGCGACAGCGGTGGCGCCGATGGCGTGCCCGGCATGCTGCCGCGCTGAATGGGTTGAATCTGCCACGGCCACCGCCGCCGCAGCCGGGTCACATGAACAGGTGTTCGCCGGCGTTTTCGCCGCCCAGCACCACATAGTTCACTTTCTTCAAGTCGCCCAGCACGCGACCGCCGGCGTAGCTGATGCTGCTTTGCACGTCTTCGCGCATCTCGCGCAGGGTGTCGGCAAGAAAGCCCTTGATGGGTTCCAGGATGCGCTTGCCTTCAACGTGCTTGTACTCGCCCTTGTTGAAGTCGCTGGCGCTGCCGTAGTACTCCTTGTAGCGCTTGCCGTCCACTTCCACCGTGGCGCCGGGCGATTCCTCGTGGCCTGCGAACAGCGAACCCACCATCACCATGGCTGCGCCGAAGCGCACGCTCTTGGCTATGTCGCCGTGGTGGCGGATGCCGCCGTCGGCAATGATGGGCTTGGTGGCCACGCGGGCACACCACTTCAGCGCGCTGAGCTGCCAGCCGCCGGTGCCGAAGCCCGTCTTCAGCTTGGTGATGCACACCTTGCCCGGCCCCACGCCC
>JAIXZR010000265.1 GCA_027489455.1 Rubrivivax sp.
CCAGCACGCAGGCCGTGTTCGTCACCAGCGCGCGCGCAATCGCCACGCGCTGTCGCTCACCGCCAGACAACTGCGACGGGTGGTGGCCCGTGCGCGCCGCCAGGCCCACCTGGGCCAGCATGGCCGCGGCGGCATCGCGTGCCGCCGGCACGCCCTGGCGTGCGATGCGCAGCGGCATGGCGACATTGTCCAGCGCGCTGAATTCCGGCAGCAGGTGGTGGAACTGGTAGACGAAGCCCAGGTGCTGGTTGCGCCAGCGGCCTTGTTCGGCAGCGTCCATGCCCCCCAGGGTGCGGCCCATCAGCGCCACGCTGCCAGCGCTGGGCGCTTCCAGCCCGCCCAGCAGGTGCAGCAGGGTGCTCTTGCCCGACCCTGATGGCCCCACCACGGCCAGCGTCTGGCCGCGCTTTACGGTCAGGCTCACGTCGCGCAGCACCTGCACGTCCAGTTCGCCTTCGGTGTAGCGCTTGGCCAGGCCCTGGGCCTGCAGCACGGCCGCTTGGCCTGGGTCACTCATAGCGCAGGGCCTCGGCCGGGTTCGTGCGGCTGGCGCGCCAGCTGGGGTAGAGCGTGGCCAGCAGGCTGAGCACCAGTGAGATGAGCGCGATCGGCACGATGTCGCTGGCCAGCGGTTCGCTGGGCATGCGGCTGATGACGTAGATGCTGCCGGGCAGGAAGGCCACGCCCAGCAGCCTTTCGATGGCCGGCACGATGACGTCCACGTTGAGGGCCACCAGCAGGCCCAACGCCACGCCGGTGAAGGTGCCGATGACGCCCGCCGTGGCCCCCTGCACGATGAAGATGCCCATGATGGACCGCGGGCTGGCGCCCAGGGTGCGCAGGATGGCGATGTCGGCACGCTTGTCGGTCACCGTCATCACCAGCGTGCTCACCAGGTTGAAGGCCGCCACGGCGACGATGAGCGTGAGGATGATGAACATCAGCCGCTTCTCGATCTGCACGGCGTCGAACCAGTTGCGGTTGGTGCGAGTCCAGTCGCGCACGTCCACGGCCATGCCCAGGCTCTGCTGCAGCTGGCTGCCCACCTGGCGCGCGGATTGCACGTCGGCCAGCCGCAGCTGCACGCCCGTGGGGCCTTCGAACTGGAAGAAGCGCGCCGCGTCGTCGATGTGGATCAGCGCCAGCGCGCTGTCGTACTCGTAGTGCCCGGCCTCGAAGACGCCGACCAGCGTGAACTGCTTGATGCGTGGCGTCACGCCCGCCGGCGTGACCTGCCCGCCAGGGGCGACGATGGCCACTTTGTCGCCGACGCGCGCGCCCAGCAGCCGGGCCAGCTCGATGCCCAGAACGATGTTCCATTCGCCCGGCCGCAGCTGCGCCAGCAGCGGCTGCTGCGTGCGCGCGAGATCGGTGACGCTGGCTTCGGCCTGCGGATCGATGCCGCGCACGACGGCGCCGCGCAGGTCGTCGCCGCGGCCCACCAGCGCCTGCGCGGCGATGAAGGGCGCGGCACCGCGCACGGCTGGGTTGGTGCGCGCGGCAGTGGCGGTAGCTTGCCAGTCGGGCAGGGCACCGCGCGCGGCGTCGAAGATCTCGACGTGCGCGATCACGCTCAGCATGCGGTCGCGCACCTCCTTCTGGAAGCCGTTCATCACGCTCAGCACGATGATCAGCGCGGCCACGCCCAGCGAGATGCCCAGCACCGAAACCAGGCTGATGAAGCTGATGAAGCCGTTGCGCCTGCCGGCGCGGCCCGCCCGTGTGTAGCGCCAGCCGATCTGCCACTCATAGGGCATGTTCATAGGCGGCGGATGCTACCGGACGGGCCGTGCCCGCCCCGGCGCCCCGGCCATGGCCGGGATAATGCGGGCGATGGCCTTGCTGATCCCCTTTGCCGCCCCGCGCGCTGCGCCCTGGGGCGAGTTGCAGAACCTGCAGCTGCCGCACCTGCAGACCGTGCTGGCGCAATGGCAGCCCGGCCCGCGCGACGAAGGCGATGAGCTGAGCCTTTCGCCCCCGCACGAGCGGGCGCTGGCCCGCGCTCTGGGCTGGCATGGCGCCGATGGCGGCCTGCCCTGGGCGGCCTGCGCGGCAGCGGCCGACGGCATCGACACCGGCGATCTGGCCTGGGGCCTGCTGACGCCCGCGCACTGGCACCTGGGCACCGAGCAGGTGAGCCTGATCGACCCGGCCGGGCTGATGCTGGACGAGGCCACCTCGCGCGGTCTGTTCGCGGCCGTGCAGTCGCTGTTCACTTCCGCCGGCTGGGTGCTGGCCTGGGGTGCCCCGCTGCGCTGGTATGCCGCGCACGAAAGCCTGGCCGAGCTGCCCTGCGCCGCGCTGGACCGCGTGATCGGCCGCAATGTCGACCGTTGGCTGGGCCACGCGCCGGCCCTGCGCACGGTACGCCGGCTGCAGGCCGAGGTGCAGATGCTGCTGTACACGCACCCGCTGAACGATGAACGCCAGGCCCGCGGCCTGCTGCCGGTCAATTCCTTCTGGCTCAGCGGCTGCGGCCTGGCCCAGCCCGAGCGCAGCCCGGCCCCGCAGGTCGACGAGCGTCTGCGTGCACCGGCCCTGGCTGGCGACTGGCCTGCCTGGCTGCGCGCCTGGGAGACGCTGGACGAAGGCCCGATGCGCGACTTGCTGGCCCCCGGTGCACCCGGCCGCAGCCTCACGCTGTGCGGCGAGCGTGCGTCGATCACCTACACCCCCGCTGCCAATGGCCCGCCCAGCCTGCTGGCCCGCCTGCGCCAGCGTCTGCAGGCGCCGCCGCCTGTGCAGCGACTGCTGGAGACGCTGTGATCCTGCACACCCGCGATGTGCCACCGCGCATCCGCCACGCGCTGGAACAGGCCGGCGTGCACCCGCTGCTGGCGCAACTGCTGGCCGCGCGCGGCGTGCGCACGGCCGAAGAGCTGGACGACGGCCTGCCCCGGCTGCTGCCGCCGGAGACCTTGCGTGGCGCTACCGAAGCCGGCCGCCTGCTGGCCGACGCCATCGCCGCCGGGCAGCGCATCTGCGTGGTGGCCGACTACGACTGCGACGGCGCCACCGCCTGCGCCGTGGCCTTGCGCGGCCTGGCCTTGCTGGGCGCGGCGCCGCAGAACCTGGGCTACGTGGTGCCCGACCGTGCGGTGCACGGCTACGGGCTCACGCCGGCGATCGTGGACCTGGCCTGTGCCGGCGCCGCGCGGCCGCAGCTGCTGGTGACGGTGGACAACGGCATCGCCAGCCATGCCGGCGTGGCGCATGCGCGCAGCCTGGGGCTGGCCGTGCTCGTCACCGATCACCATCTGCCCGCGGCCGGCCAGCCCTTGCCGGCGGCTGATGTGATCGTCAACCCCAACCAGCCCGATTGCGGCTTTGCCAGCAAGGCCATCGCCGGCGTGGGCGTGATGTTCTACGTGCTGCTGGCCACGCGTGCCGAGCTGCGTGCGCGCGGTGCCTACGACGCCCTGGCCCAGCCGCGCCTGGACGCGTTGCTGGACCTGGTGGCCCTGGGCACGGTGGCCGACGTGGTGAAGCTCGACGCCAACAACCGCCGGCTGGTGGCCCAGGGGCTCAAGCGCATCCGCAGCGGGCGCATGCAACCCGGCGTGGCCGCGCTGTTCCGCGCCGCCGGGCGCGATCCGGTGCGGGCCGCCGGTTTCGACTTCGGCTTTGCACTGGGCCCGCGCATCAACGCCGCCGGCCGCCTGGCGGACATGACGCTGGGCATCGAATGCCTGCTCACCGACGATCCGGCGCGGGCCGCCAGTCTGGCCGCGCAACTGGACGCCATCAACCGCGAACGCCGCGATGTCGAAGCCGGCATGCGCGAGCAGGCCGAGCAGCTGCTGGCGCGCTGGTGGTCGGGCGCCGACGCGGCAGCCGTGCCGCCGGCCGTGGTGCTGTTCGACGAAGGCTTCCACGAAGGCGTGGTGGGCATCGTCGCCGGCCGGGTGAAGGACCGCGCGCACCGGCCCACGTTCGTCTTCGCGCGTGGTGCCAACGGGCAGCTCAAGGGTTCCGGCCGGTCGATCCCGGGCTTCCACCTGCGCGACGCGCTGGACCTGGTGGCCAAGCGCCACCCCGGGCTGCTGCTGCGCTTCGGCGGCCATGCCATGGCCGCGGGCTGCACGCTGCAGGATGGCGGCGTGACGGTGTTCGAAGCCGCGCTGGCCCAGGTAGCCAGCGAATGGCTGGATGCCGCCACGCTGCAGCGAACCTTGCGCACCGACGGCCCGCTGCCGCTGCAATGGTTCAACGCCGAGACCGTGGCCCTGCTGGACGCGCAGGTCTGGGGCCAGGGCTTCGAGGCCCCGGTGTTCTGCGACGAAGTGCAAGTGCTGCAACAGCGGCTTGTCGGCGAAAAGCACCTGAAGCTGCGGCTGCGCCACGCCGGGCAGGAGCGCGATGCGATCTGGTTCAGCCATGACCAGCCTTTGCCCGAGCGCACCCGGCTGGCCTACCGCCTGGGGCTGGACGAATGGAACGGCCGCCAGCGCGTGCAGATGCTGATCGAAGCCGCGCAGGAGCCGGCCGCCCCGGCCGGGGCGGGTGCCGCGGTCTAGTGGCTGGCGGGGATGGCGGTGGCCGCCGTCGACCTGCTACCGTGGCGAGCCCATGGCGCGGCTGTGCTCGCCAGCCACCGGCCACCACCCACCGCCTGCCGCCCAGGCCAGCAGGCAGAACTACCCAGGAGAACCCCGTGCAGCACCCCTTCCCTGACACCCCTGCCGCCCTGCGCCGGCCCGTGCGGCAACCGGCACACGCCTTGGCTCTGGCCGCAGTGGCCTGCGCCGCACTGCTGGCGGGCTGCGGTGGCGGCGAACCGGCCGCCCCGGAGGGGCGCGCCACCCCGCTGGCGGCCAGCCCGGCCGCGGCCGATGTTGGCGCGGCAGCCACGACGACCCGCAGCAGCCCGGCCGCCGATGCCGCTGCGCCGGCCCGCGCGCTGACCGTGACGACCGTGGCCAGCGGCCTGGTCAACCCCTGGAGCCTGGCCTTCCTGCCCGATGGCCGCATGCTGGTGACGGAAAAGCCCGGCCGGCTGCGCATCGTGCAGGCCGGCGGCACCCTGTCGGCACCCATCACCGGCGTACCCGCGGTACTCAATTCCGGCCAGGGCGGCTTGTTCGAGGTCGCCCTGGCGCGCAACTTCGCCACCAGCCGGCGCATCTTCCTGTCGTACGCCGAAGCCGGCACCGGCAGCGACGCCGGCCGCAACGGCCTGGCCGTGGGCACGGCCACACTCAGCGCCGACGACGCGGCGCTGCAGAACTGGCAGGTCATCTACCGCCAGAGCCCGAAGGTGGCCAGCACGCAGCACTTCGGCGGGCGGCTGGTGGTGAACCCCGACGGCACGATCTTCATCACCACGGGCGAGCGCTCGCTGGCCAGCGAGCGCGGGCGCGCGCAGTCCCTGGAGTTCGGCCACGGCAAGGTGTTCCGCCTGGCGCTGGACGGCTCGACGCCGCGCGACAGCCCCTACAACTACATGCGCAGCGCGCAGCGGGGCATCTATTCGTACGGTCACCGCAACCCGCAGGGCGCGGCCCTGCACCCGGTGACGGGCGAGCTCTGGATCACCGAGCACGGCCCGCAAGGCGGCGACGAGATCAACCGCATCGTGCCCGCGGCCAACTACGGCTGGCCGCTGGTGAGCCACGGCTGCGAGTACGGCGCGCCGGTGGGCAACTGCACGCCCGTGGGCGGGGCCTCCACCGGTACGGGCTTCACGCCGCCGGTCAGCACCTGGGTGCCGACCTCGATGGCGCCCAGCGGCTTGGTCATCCACAGCGGTAACGGCGCGCCGGATTGGCGGGGCGATTTCTTCCTGGGTGCGCTGGCGGGGCGCGCCGTCTGGCAAGTCAAGATGAACGGCAACGCGGAGGTCTCGCGCAGCATCCTGCCCACCGGCCTGAACGAGCGCATCCGCGATGTGCGCGAAGGCCCTGACGGCGCGCTGTATCTGCTGACCGACAGCAGCGCGGGCCGCGTGATTCGCGTCGCACCGTGACGCTGGCCGGCCGGCCTGCCGCCTGCGGTGGGCCGGCGCGATAAGCCCGCGCGGCGTGCGGGCGCAGGCCTGATGCCAAGATCGCCGGATGAAACAGACAGACAACAACATCGCGCCGCGACTGGCGACGCTGGCCCTGCTCGCAGCCACCGCCCTGGCCCCCGCTGCGGCCCAGGCGCAGCCCCTGAAACCCGTGCCGGTGCTGCGCGGGCTGGACAACCCCTGGGCCCTGGCCTTCCTGCCCGACGGCCGCATGCTCGTGACGGAAAAGCCCGGCCGGCTGCGCCTGGCCCTGCCCAGCGGCGAGCTGTCTGCGCCGCTGGCCGGGCTGCCGGCCATTTCTGCCGGTGGCCAGTGCGGGCTGCTGGACGTGGTGGCCGACCCGCAGTTCGCGCAGAACCGGCGGATCTTCTTCACCTTTGCCGAGCCCGCGGGCGAAGGCGCCAGCGGCAACAGCACGGCCGTGGCCAGCGCGCGGCTGGTGGGCGACGGCCTGGGTGCGAAGCTGGAAGACGTGCGCACCATCTTCAGCCAGAAGCCCAAGATCAGCAGCCGCCACCACTGTGGCAGCCGCATCGTCTTCGACCGCAGCGGCGCCTTGCTCGTGGGCCTGGGCGACCGCTTCAGCGGCAAGGACGAATCGCAGAACCCGGCCAATCACATCGGCAAGGTCGTGCGCATCAGTGCCGAAGGCCAGCCCTTGCCCGACAACCCCTACGCCGGCAAGGCAGGCCATGCGGCCGAGGTGTTCAGCCTGGGCCACCGCAACATCCAGGGCGCGGCGCTGCACCCGCAGACCGGCGAGCTCTGGGCCGTGGAGCACGGCCCGCAGGGCGGTGACGAGGTCAACCGTGTGCAGCCTGGCCGCAACTACGGCTGGCCCGTGGTCACCTACGGCCGCAACTACGGCCTGGGCACGCGCATCGGCGAAGAAGGCCCCAAGCCGGGCATCGAGCAGCCGTTGCGGCACTGGGTGCCCACCTCGGTGGCGCCGGCGGGGCTGGCCTTCCTCACCAGCAGCCGATACCCGGGCTGGCAGGGCAGCCTCTTCATGGGCACCCTGCGTGGGCAGGCGCTGGTGCGGCTGACGCTGGACGGCGCCAGCGTCACCGGCGAAGAGCGGCTGCTGGCCGACCTGGGCGCGCGCATCCGCGACGTGCGCCAGGGCCCGGACGGCTGGCTCTACATCGTCACCGACGGCGACGCCGGCCAGGTGCTGCGGCTGGAGCGCTGAGCACGGCCAGCAGGCTGGCTGAAGCCCGCATTGCCGCCGCCCCCGGGCGCGCCTACGATCCCCGGCCTGAACAACCCTGCCGGGCGAGATCGGCCCGGCTGGCCCGAGAGGGGGCCGCGCCATGGCAGACAGCCTGAACATCCGCAGCGTGACGGTCGAGCTGCTGCGCTCCGGCCCTTCGCACAACCAGCTGCTGTCGCCACTGACGCTGTACCTGGGGATCTGCGACGAAGCCGAGGCCGGCATCGTCACGCTGCCGTTCGAGCACGCGGCCTTCCTGCGCCGCATCGGCGTGATGCGCTACGAGGAGCACAAGGCCGCCGACAAGCTGCCCGAGCTGCGCGCCATGGGCGTGGAGATGGCCAAGGTGCTGGGTTCGATCCCTCGCCTGCCGGGCTCGATCTCGGCCGAGACCACCGGCCGCGACACGCTGGTGCACCTGTGTCTGGTGCTGTCGGCCAGCGAGCTGGCGCTGCTGCCCTTCGAGCTGGCGAAGATGCCCATCGGCCCCACCAGCTGGACGGAGAGCTGGCTGGCGCTGCAGTCGCGCGTGCCGGTGGTGATCACGCGGCGCACGCGCAACGTCACGCCGCGCGACACGCCCTGGCTGAAGCAGCCGCGGGTGCTGTTCATCAGCGGCGAGGCCGACCCTGACGCCCCCAACAGCGTGCCCTTCAAGGAACACCGTCTCGCGCTCATCAACGCCGTGCGGCCCTTCATGCTGCCATCGGACCGCCACGGCCAGCTCAGCCGGGGCGACCAGCGCGAGCAGTTCGGCGAACTGCTGACCATCCTGCGCAAGCCGCGCTTCGAGGACGTGGTGAGCGAGTGCGCCGCGCACCGCTACACCTGCATCCACGTGCTGGCCCACGGGCGCGAAGACCGCAGCATGGGCGACAACAGCTACGGCCTGGAGCTGCACCCGCGCGACGGCGTGATCAGCGGCGACCGGCTGGCATCGGCCTTCACGGCGCTGCACAACGGCCGCATCCACCGGCCCGACGTCGTCACCCTGGCCACCTGCGACAGCGGCAACAACGAAGCCGCGGTGCTGACGCCCGGCGCCAGCATCGCGCACGTGCTGCACCAGGCCGGGGTGCCGCTGGTGCTGGCATCGCAGTTCCCGCTGTCCAAGCTGGGCTCGGTGCTGGTGGCCAAGTTGTTCTACAGCGGGCTGATGTGGGGCGACAACCCCTGGGTGCTGCTGCACCGCGTGCGCACCAACCTGCACGGCACGATGGGCCCGGGCGACCACGACTGGGCCAGCCTGGTGGTCTACGAGGCGCTGCACCTGGACGCCTACAAGCTGGACCAGACGCGCTACCACCAGTGCTATCAGGCCATGCTGGCGGCCTGGATGGACGACGACGGCGCCGAAGACGAGCTGGCCGACGTCGACGATGAAAAGGCTGCCGATGGCGAGAGCCTGGTCGGCACCTGCAAGACCAGCCGGGTGCTGCCCCGCCTGCCGGTGGACAGCAAGTTCTTCGGCATGCGCGCGCTGGCGCTGCGCGCCGATGCCCACCTGCAGAACGCGATCGACCAGCTCGGGCAGATCAACCGCCCGCTGCGGCGCCAGAACGAGCAGGCCGAGTTCGAGGACCGCGTGGCGCGCAGCTGCCGCGAGCTCGAGCACGCCATCGAAGACCACGAAGCGGCGCTGATGGGCTTCCTGGTGAAGGACGGCCAGGGCATGAACGCGCCTTACCGGTCGCTGGTCTCGTTGATCCGGCTGCGCACGGTGCTGGGCCGGTCGATGGACGAGGGCATCCTGGAAACCGCCGGCTACTGGCTCAACGCCGTGCTGGCCGAGCCGGCGGCGCGCGACGAACGCGTCTCGGCCTGGGCCTGCCTGGCCGAGCTCTGGCTGCTGCGCACCCTGCACCCGGAAGAAGGCGAACGCCGCCGTGCCGCCGTCGAGGCCGTGCATGCCACCAGCGAAGTCATCAAGTTGGACCGTGAAGGCCATTCGATGGCCACGCGCTGGCTGCGCGTGCTGCTGGACACCTACGTGCGCTTCTGGGGCGAAAGGCGCTTCGAGCAGGCGCTGGCCAGCTTTGGCGAGAACAATCGCCCGAGCTTCCGGCAGGGCGAGGTCAACCTCGTCGAAACGGCCCGCGGCCTGCGCGAGATGCTGGACCGGCAAGGCCTGCGCCAGACGGCCGTGCGCGCCAGCGCGCTGCTCGCGACCGAGCTCAAGGCCCTGGCGCGGCCGGGCGGCCGCACCCGGCTGAAGCCCCCGGCGCCCCCGCCGCTGCAGGCCTACGACACGCCGGGCGTGGCGGAGCAGGACGGCGCACCTGACGCCGAGACTGACGCCGAGCCTGACGCCGGGCCCGAAGCCAAGAAGGATGCCGACGGCGCCGGGGCGTCCTTGCAGGGACACCTGGGCGCGCAGGCCAGCCCGGCGGCCGCCGGCCAGGCCTACTTTCACATCGACATGCTGCCGGCGCGGCATGGCGACGCGCTGTGGATCGAGTACGGCCGCGGCAGGGCGGCACCGGCCCGGGTGCTGGTGGATTGCGGGCCGGTGGGGGCGTACAAGGAATTCCTCAAGCCGCGCATCGCGGCACTGCCGCCGGCGCAGCGGCACTTTGAGCTGTTCATCCTCTCGCACATCGACGACGACCACATCGGCGGCGCCATCCAGTTGCTGAAAGACGCGCGCAGCCTGGGCGTGAGCTTCGGCGACATCTGGTTCAACGGCTTCAAGCACCTGCCTGGGGTACTGAACGCCAAGCAGGGCGAAGCCTTTTCGGCGCTGATCCAGCAGCAGGGGCTGCCCTGGAACCGCATGGTCCGCGACGTACATGCCGACGACAGCGACGCCGTCGTGCGCGAAGCCGACGAGGTGCCCGAGATCCGCCTGCCCGGCGGCCTGCGCCTGACCCTGCTGTCGCCCACCCCGGTGCAGCTGACGGCGCTGCGGCGCAGCTGGGTGAAGGAGATCGAGCGCGAGGGCCTGAAGCCTGGCGAACTGGCCACGGGCGAGCGCTTCTTGGCCGCCGTGCCGGTGCCGCCCACCATCGACACCGTGCCGGCCCTGGCGGCGGAGAAGTTCGATTCCGACACCACGGCCCCCAACGGCAGCAGCATCGCCGTGCTGGCCGAGTTCGACCGCAAGGCCGTGCTGCTGGGTGCCGACGCCTACGCCCCCGTGCTGGAGCAGGCGGTGGACCTGCTGCGCGCCCGGCGCAAGCTGAAGAAGGACCAGCCGCTGCCGATCTCGGCCTTCAAGCTGCCCCACCATGGCAGCCAGAACAACCTCAGCAGCACGCTGCTGAAGAAGCTGCGCTGCGCCGACTTTCTGGTGTCCACCAGCGGTGCGCGCTTCTATCACCCGGATTCACAGGCCATCTCGCGGGTGGTGATGCAGGCGCTGGCGGCCAAGGTGCCGGCCAAGCTTTGGTTCAACTACCGGGCCTCGGCCAAGCTCAATGGCGCCTGGGACGCGGCCGACCTGAAGCGCAAGTACCGCTACGAGGTGGCCTACCCTGCGGCGGGCCAGAGCGGCATCCGCTACACCGTGCCCGACGTCGGCCCCGCCTGAGCGCGGCGCCCGCCGGCTCAGGGCGTGTCGACCACCGGCAGGGCAGCGATGGCATCGGCCGGCTGCGGCGGCCTGTAGGGCGGGTAGCTGGCCTGCGGCGGCTGCGGCGGCGGGAAGGTCGCAGGCGGGTTGCCGTTGGCCAGCCGCTGCAGCACCGACCGGTGCACCGTCTCCTGGAAGGCCGGGCCGTTGCCGACCGGGCGCGTGACCCGCTTCCCCAACTGCATGAGCTTGTAGATCGTGCCGAAGGAATCGTTCAGCGTCGAATCGAAACGCGGCAGGAAGAAGCGCAGGTAGTCGGCGTCCAGGCTCAGCCCGGCCTGGCGGGCGTGGCCAGCCATCCAGTGCAGCGCGACGTTGGCCAGGCCGTCCGGGTCGTAGCTGCCGCCAACGTTGGAATGCACGCCGGCAAACCAGGTCTGCGCCAGCGTGCCCTTCCAGCCCGGCGGCTGCTTGAACAGCGTGGCCCGGAAGGCCTTGCGGCGTTCGTCCAGCGCCAGCGCGTGCGCGGCGTAGCGGACGTTGTCGTTCAGCTGCACGTCGTGGAACTGGTAGCGGCCGCTGTTGAAGATCTGCCCGATCAGGCCGGGCGCGCCCAGGGCGCCCACGGTGTCCCAGACGCCCAGGAAGGTGATGGGCGGGCAGTCGCGCGCCTTCTGGATGCGCTGGCTGCCGTTCTTGCGCGTGAACACGGCGCGGTAGGCCTCGCTGTCCGGCAGCACGTTCTGCTCGTAGCAGCGGAACATCTCGGGGACATAGAAGTCGTCGCCCTTGCGCACCAGGCCGTAGCGGTTCATGAAGCCGACCAGGCTGCGCACGGTGAAGGCGCCGCGGCTGAAGCCGAAGAGATAGAGCTCGTCGCCCGGCGAATGGTTGTAGAGGATGAAGCGGTACATCGCGCGGATGTTCGATTCCATCCCGTGGCCGAAGGCGCCGCCCGTCAGCTCGTCCAGCGGCCCGCCGGTGCCCACGCCCGGGTGGTAGTAGACGACCTGGTCGATGCCATCGTCGCCCCGGGTCTTCACCGCCCGCGCCATCTTGGTGACGTTGGTGGGGCGCCGCTTGCCGCTGTCGTCGTCGATCTGGTCTTGCTTGTTCCAGGTGCCGTCGGCACAAATCACGATGCGTTTCATCGCGGGTCCTCGGTGTTGTTGTTGAGTCAGCGCGCGGACTGTGCATGGCGGCTGCTCCGGGTGCAACGACATTTTCACGACGGCCCGTGCGACATTAGGTGCTGACGCCGCACGCGGGCGTGGCTCAACATGCGGCGTGCCGCGGCGCCATTCGTTCATTCCAACCTGCCGCCGGCCCCAGGAGCACACCATGCCCATCACCGCATCCGTCGGCTTGAACGGCCGCAACGACCTGGCCGACGTCGCCGTCGTGCAGATCCTGCTCAACGTCAACCGCGCCCGCCTGCCCGGCAACCCACCGCCGCTGGACGCCGACGGCCGCATCGGCCGCATGACGCTGGACGCGATCGCGGCCTTCGAGACCGGCGTGATGGGCCTGTCCGAGTCCGACCGCATCGTGGCCCCGGGCGACGCCACCATCCGCGCCTTGCTGCAGGGCCTGCCGCCGGGGGCGACGAAGGAGAAACTGGCCGTGGTGCTGCCGCGCGCAACGAAGAGCCGCATCGACCTGTACTTCGAGCCGCTGAAGGCGACGATGGTCAAGTACGGCATCACCACGCCACTGCAGATGGCGCACTTCATCGCCCAGGTGGGGCATGAATCGGGCTCGCTGCTGTACAACGAGGAGATCGCCAGCGGCGCCGCCTACGAAAACCGGGGCGACCTGGGCAACACCCAGCCCGGCGACGGCGTGCGTTTCAAGGGGCGCGGGCTGATCCAGCTCACCGGGCGCAACAACTACATCGGCTTCAGCAAGTACACCGGTGTGGACTACGTCAGCAACCCCAAGCCGGTGGGAGAGGACCCGATGATCTCTGCCGAGGCCGCGGGCTGGTTCTGGGTCGACCGCAAGCTGCCGGCGCTGGCGGAGCGCGACGACGTACGAGCCGTGACCAAGCGCATCAACGGCGGCTTCAACGGGCTGGACGACCGCATGCAGAACCTCTTCCGCGCCAAGGCGGTGATGGGGCTTTGAAGGCCGGCCTGCCAGTGCTGCCGCCGTGTGGGCCGGGGCCGGCAGGCCCAGCGCGCGCAGCCCGGTACAGCGGCGTGATCGTGCTCGGCGCGGCGGCCGTGCTGGCCGCTTGCCGGCAGGCGCCGGGGCCGGCTGCGGGGCCCGTGGCGGCTGTGGCGGTGGCGCCTGCGTCAGCGCCCGCCTCGACCTCAGGCCCCGAGGGGGCCGATCCCGCCAGCTACGAGATCGTCCAGGTGCTGCCCCCCAGCCCGGCAGCCAGCGCGCCACTGCGCCTTCGGGTGTTGGCGGCCGAATCGCCGCAGGCCACGGGCCTGCTGCGCATCCAGGCCATCGAGGTGCAGCGCGAAGCTCAGGTGCTGCAGCGCATCGAGGGGCTGGACACGCAGACGCCGCTGGCCGAAGGTGCGGCGCCGGTGGAGGCCGTGGACATGAACTTCGATGGCCATGTTGACCTGCGGCTGGTCGAATCACGCCCGGCCGGGCCGAACACGCCTTACCTGAACTGGTTGTGGAACCCGGCGGCGCAGCGTTTCGAGGCCAGCCCTGCGCTGGACGAGATCAGCGCGCCGCGCTTCGACGCCAGCCGCAGGCAAGTGCAGTCCGACTGGCGCGACGGCGCCAGCCGCTACGGCACCGACACCTATGTCTGGCGTGACGGCCCGGCGGCCGCGCAGCTGTTGCCGCTGCAGCGCGAAGAGCGCGCCTACAGCGCGCCTGGCCGCTACGTGCTCAAGACCTACCGCTGGTCGGGGGCCAGCTGGCAGCTGCAGAGCAGCCGGCCGGGGCGCGACGGCTGATCAGGCAGCGCGCGAGCCGGCCGCGTGGGCTGGCACGTCAGGCCACACGGCCGAACCACCACAGCGACAAGCCTGCGGCCGCGACTGCCAGCAGCGCCCCCAGGGCGGCGAACAGGGCCGTGACTTCGGTTTCCTTGCGTTCCACCACCATGCGCGAAGACAGCGATTCGTAGACCTTCTTCAGGTCTTCGGCCGTCCCGGCGTAGAAGTATTCGCCTTGCGTCAGCACCGAGACGTTCTTCAGCGTTTCCTCGTCGAGCTTGACGCGCATGCTCCAGCCTTCGAAGCCGATGACTTCGCCGCTGGTGGTGCCGATGCCCACCGTGTAGACGCGGATGCCACGTTCGGCCGCCATCTTGGCGGCGTCCAGTGGGTCGGGCCCGGTGGTGCGTTGGCCATCGGTCAGCATGATGATGGCCGCCGAGTTGTAGCTGCCGGCCGGCACTGGCGTGAACGCCTTGTCTTCCTTCTTGCCGATTTCCTTGCCCGGGAAATTGCGCTGGCCGGTGATGTTCTGGATCTCGATGCCGTGGTCGGGGAACAGCGTGGCCAGGCTCAGGATGATGCCGCTGCCCGTGGCCGTGCCGCGCTGCAGCTGGAAGCGGTCGATGGCGGCCAGCACGTCGTCGCGGCTGGTGGTGGGGGCCTGCACCACGGCCGCCGTGCCGGCGAACGACACCACGCCCACCTTCACCTCGCGCGGCAGGTTCTCGACGAAGGCCTTGGCCGCCGCCTGCGAAGCCACCAGTCGGTTGGGCTTGACGTCTTCGGCCCGCATGCTGCCGGACACGTCCATCGCCAGCATGATGGTGCGCTCTGCCAGCGGCAGCGTGATGGTGGCCGTGGGGCGCGCGATCGCCAGCAGCAGCGCGGCCATCGCCAGCAGCAAAAGCACTGGCGGCACGTGGCGCCGCCAGCCCGGGCCGCGGCCCAGGGCCATCCGCGCCACCTGGATGCTGGCCAGCCGCACCGTGCTGCGCCGCTTGCGCTTCAGGATCCAGGCGTACAGCAGCACCAGCAGGGGCAGTGCCAGCAGCAGCCACAACAGGTGGGGCCAGATGAACTTCATGGGGCAGCCTCCATCGGCGAGGTCCTGGGCGCGGTCTTGGGCGCGGTTTTGGGCGAGATCATGGCGGAGGCCGCGCCAGCGCGCTGCAGGTGGGCAGGAAAGCGCCGGCCTGCGCCAAGCCGGGCGCGCTGGCGGCGCAGGTCGGCGTAGCGCAGCAGGGCGTCGAGCAGATCGTCGTCGGTGGCCAGCTCCAGGATGTCGGCGCCGCTGGCCGACAGGTCGTCGATCAGCTGCGCCTCTTGCGCCTGGGCAATGGCGGCGTAGCGGTCGCGGAAATCCGGGTCCGACGCGTCGATGAACAGCTGCTCGCCCGTTTCGGCGTCTTCCACCGTCACCAGGCCGACGTCCGGCAGGGCCATTTCCAGCGGGTCGACCAGGCGCACGGCCACGACCTCGTGCCGCTGCGCCAGCCGCGCCAGCGGCTGCTGCCAGCCCGGAGCGCTGATGAAATCGCTGACCACGAACACCAGCCCGCGGCGGCGGATGCTGCGCTCGGCCTGCCCGAGCAGATCGGCCAGCCGCGTGGCTTCGCCGCCGGCCGGGGCTGCCGCCGTGCGCGCGGGCCGAGGCTGCATCATGCGCTGCAGCAGGTTCAGCACATGGTTGCGGCTGGCACCGGGCTGCAACACGGCGTCGACCTGCTGGCCAAACAGCATCGCACCGACGCGGTTGCCGTGCCGTGTGATGACGCGTGCCAACGTGGCGACGAAACCCGTCGAGACGTTGAGCTTGGTGACATCGCTGCTGCCGAAATCCACGCTGCCCGACAAGTCCAGCAGAAACCAGGCGCTCAGGTCACGGTCTTCGATGAACTGCCGCACATACGGCTGCTGCAGCCGCGCGGTGACGTTCCAGTCGATGTGGCGCACGTCGTCGTGGTGCTGGTATTCGCGCAGGTCGGCCAGGTCGACGCCGGCACCGCGGAAGAGGGTGCGGTAGTCGCCCTGCAGCAGGCCGTCCAGGCGCCGGATCACGGTCCATTCCAGGCGCCGCAGCAGCTGGTCCGGCACCGGCACGGGTGTGCCGGCACCGGTGCCTGCCGGGGCGGCGGTGTCAGCCATGGGCCGCGCCGTCCTTCGGGTGGGCTAGGGGCTTGTCGGGCATCGGCACGGCCTTCAGCACGCGGGCGATGATGTCTTCGGCGGTGATGTTCTCAGCCAGGGCTTCGTAGCTCAGGCAGATGCGGTGGCGCAGCACGTCGGGCACCAGATCGGCCATGTCTTCGGGCAGCGTGTACTTGCGGCCCCGCAGCATGGCCAGTGCGCGCGCGCCCTCGATCAGGCCGATGGTGGCGCGGGGGCTGGCGCCGTAGGTGATGTACTTGGCGGTGTCCGGAATGCCGTACCTGTCAGGCCGGCGGGTGGCGCCCACCAGCTTGACGGCGTACTGCATCAAGGCAGGATCGACGAAGACGGCGCGGCATTCCCGCTGCAGTGCCGCCAGGGCGTAGGTGTCGGCCACGGCGCTGATCTCGACGGTCGGGCCCGTCACGCGCTCGGCGATGACGAATTCTTCTTCCTCGCTGGGGTAGTCCACCAGCACCTTCATCATGAAGCGGTCGACCTGCGCTTCGGGCAGCGGGTAGGTGCCTTCGGTTTCGATCGGGTTCTGCGTGGCCATCACGACGAAGGGCTCGGGCACCTTGTGCGATTCGCCGGCGATCGTCACCTGGCGCTCCTGCATCACCTCCAGCAGCGCGCTCTGCACCTTGGCCGGCGCGCGGTTGATCTCGTCGGCCAGCACCAGGTTGGCGAACACGGGCCCCAGGCTGGTGCCGAACTCGCCCGACTTCTGGTTGTAGATGCGCGTGCCCACCAGATCCGCCGGCACGAGATCGGGCGTGAACTGGATGCGCTTGAAGCTGCCGCGCACGGTGCGCGCCAGGGTCTTGACGGTCAGCGTCTTGGCCAGGCCCGGCACGCCTTCGACCAGCAGGTGGCCCTGGGCCAGCATGGCCACCAGCACACGCTCAAGAAAGCGGTCCTGCCCCACCACCACGCGCTTGACTTCGTACAGGACGCGTTCCATCAAGGTGGCGGTGTCTTCGGCGGGATGGGGTTGCATGGGTGTGGGCGGTTGGGGCGGTTGCGGGCTGTCCGGGGGGGCGATGGCGGGGGCGGCAGCGCGTTCAGAACGGGGGCATGCCGGCGGCGGCGGCGGCGTTCTCGATCGGCACCGCAAAACCGATGCCGATGAAGGTGCGGTGCTCGGTGGGGTTGAGGATCGCCGTGACCACGCCGACGACATGGCCGTCCATCGTGACCAGCGGCCCGCCGGAATTGCCCGGGTTGGCCGCTGCGTCGAACTGGATCAGGTTGGTCAGCATCTTCTCGCCCTCGGGCGAGCGGAACTCGCGCTTCAGCCCCGAGACCACGCCGTAGCTGACCGAAGGGCCGATGCCGAAAGGGTGGCCGACGGCGATGACGTGGTCGCCTGGCCGCAAGTCGCTGGTGGACTTCATCGTGGCCGCCTCCAGGTCGTCAGGCAGGCTGGTGGCGCGCAGCACGGCCAGGTCGTTCTCGGGCTGGGCGCCGACGACGTGCGCGTCGCTCGTCTGGCCGTTGGCAAACCGCACCCGCAGCCGTTTGGCCCCGGCCACCACGTGCAGGTTGGTGAGGATGGTGCCGTTGTCGACGATCACCACCCCCGTGCCGACGCTGCGCTCGCTGTTGCGGTCGGGGCTGGCGCCGGCAGCGGCGCCGTCATCGGTGTCGTCTTCGCGCATGAAGCCGGTGACGCGCACGACGGACGGCAGGATCGCCTCGTAGGCCTTGGCGGCGGCGGAGGGCAGGGGTTCCTTTTCGAGCGACTGGCGCACGGCGGTGTCGATGTCGCCCTGGGTGATCACGCGCGGCCCGGGCCGCCACGACTGCACGGCCAGCATCGCGGCCACGGCCAGCAGCGCGCCAGCCACGGCCCACAGTGGGGCCCGCCGGTCGCGCTGCAGCCCCCGGGCCACCGGTGCCGGGCTGCTGGCCGCAGGCTGGGCAGCCAGGGCTTCGGCGCCGCGATCTGCGGCGGCCGCCGCTGCCGCATCAGGGCCCGTGGCGGGCCCCGCAGCGGTGCCGTCGGCCGGACCCGGCACGGCCCGGCGGGGCGAGCGGCTGTAGAGCGGAGCCTTCTTCATGGGCATGGGCGGGGGGGTGCCCCGGCAGCAGAGCTGAGCTTGCGGATGACAGTATCACGTTGAATCCGCCAGCGCATGCGTGGCCTGCCGTGGGCGCCCGGCTGCCGGGGGCAAGGGCGGCGGCGGGTGCGGCGCTGGGCGATCATTGGCCGGATGTGGATCGACACGCACTGCCATCTGGACGCACCGGAGTTCGACGCTGACCGGGACGCCGTCGTTGCGCGTGCCCGCGCGGCGGGCGTGGCGCAGCTGGTGCTGCCGGCGGTGGAGCGCAGCAACTTCGACACCGTGCGCCGGCTGGCCCATGCCCACGGGCTGGTGTATGCGCTGGGCATCCACCCGCTTTACACCGGCCGCGCCGCCGATGAAGACCTGGACCACCTGCAGCAGGCCCTGCAGGTGCACCGCCACGACCCGCGGCTGGTGGCGGTGGGCGAGATCGGGCTGGACCACTTCGTCCCCGGGCTGGACCGGGCGCGCCAGCAGGTCTTCTACCGCGCGCAACTGAAGCTGGCGCGCGATGCCGGCCTGCCGGTGCTGCTGCACGTGCGGCAGTCGGCCGATGCGCTGTTGGCCGGGCTGCGGCGCGTGCCGGTGGCGGGCGGCATCGCGCATGCCTTCAACGGCAGCCCGCAGCAGGCCGGGCAGTTCGTGGCGATGGAGTTTCGCTTGGGTTTTGGCGGGGCCATGAGCTTCGAGCGCGCCCTGCAGATCCGCCGCCTGGCCGCTGAAGTCCCGGCGCAGGCCCTGGTGCTGGAGACCGATGCCCCGGACATCCCCCCGCAGTGGCTGTACCGCACCGCGGCACAGCGCGCGGCTGGCCCGCCTGCGCAAGGCCGCAACGAGCCGGCTGAGCTGCCCCGGATCGCGCAGACCCTGGCCGCGCTGCGTGGCTGGACGGCGCAGCACACCGCCCAGGTGACCCGCGCCAATGCCCTGGCCGCACTGCCGCGGCTGGGCGCGGCAGGGGCGGCAGGGGCGGCGGCAGCACCGGCCACGTTGCCGGGGGGCGGTTGATGTCGCCCGCCCCTGCCGCGCGGCGGCGCACGCCCCAGGCCGCGGCGGGCGCGGCGCCCTGGCAGGCGGGCCTGCCGCCCGTGCTGGCCGCCGACACGCAGCTGGTGGTGCTGGGCAGCTTTCCGGGCGTGGCCTCCTTGCAGGCCGGGCAGTACTACGCCCATCCACGCAACCAGTTCTGGCCCGTCCTGGGGGCGATCTGGGGCCTGGATCTTCTGGCGCTGCCCTACCCGCAGCGCCTGCAGGCCGTGCTCGCCCGCGGCCTGGGGCTGTGGGACATCTATGCCCGCTGCCGCCGGCCGGGCAGCCTGGACCAGGCGATCGAGGAATCCGAGCTCAACGATCTGCCTGCCCTGCTGCGCCTGGCGCCCGGGTTGCGGGTGGTGGCGCACAACGGCGCCGAATCCGCGCGCGCCCGCCACGCCGTGGCCGCGATGGGCCTGCAGGTGCTGCGTCTGCCGTCCACCAGCCCGGCCAACGCGGGCTGGTCGTTCGATCGCAAGTGCCAGGCCTGGCGCCAGGCCTTCGTGGCCGGCGGCCTGCTGCCAGCGTGATCCCCGCCGCGGGGCCCCGGCCGGCGCTGCCGATTGACCCGGCCGCCCGGGCCTGTTCGCGCGATGGGCCGGCGCAGCAGGGGGTTATCGTCGCACCGGTGAACCCTGCCCGCCGCCCTGCACGCACCGCCATCGATCTGCCGCCCGTCACGCTGTCCGAGTACGAGGGCGTGCGCTACCTGCATCTGGGGTCGGTGTGGGTGCAGGGGGCCATGCGCATCCGCCAGCCGCAGAAGGTGGAGCTCGACTACATCCAGCGCATGCTGGCCAGCCTGCTGTGGCTGCCCAGTGCGGCACTCGGCCAGGGTCTGGCGGTGCAGCTGGGCCTGGGCGCAGGTGCGATCACGCGCTTCACCTGCCAGCAGCTGCGCATGGCCACCACGGTGGTGGAAATCAACCCGGCCGTGATCGACATCGGCGCAGCCTGGTTCCACCTGCCGCCGCAGGCCGAACTGGTGCGTGGCGACGCGGCCGACTGGCTGGCCCAGGCCGACCCGGGCAGCGTGACCCTGCTGCACGTGGACTTGTACGACCAGGACGCAGCGGCGCCCGTGCTGGACAGCCAGGACTTCTATGCCGCCTGCCGCGCCGTGCTGGCTGAAGGCGGGCTGATGGCCGTCAACCTGTTCGGCCGCCATGCCAGCTTTGCCGAAAGCATCCGGCGCATCGCCGCCGCCTTCGGGCCGCAGCAGGTGTGGAGCCTGCAGCCCACGCGCGAAGGCAACACGGTGGTGGTGGCCGGGCGCGGGGTCGTCGTGCCGGAGCGCGACGAGCTCACGGCCCGCGCGCAGCACCTCGAGCAGCGCTTCGGCGCCTTGGGCCTGCAGGCCCGCAAGTGGCTGCGCATGGTGCGGCCCTACACGCCGCAGCCGCAGGCCGGCGCATGAAGGCCGCGCGCACCGATGCGCCGCCGGCGCGCAGCCCCGCGCCGGCACCGCGGGCCACCGGCCCGCTGGACTGGCGCGTGCTGCTGCGCTGGCTGCAGGCCGATGGCTGGATCAGCGAAGACGACGTCGACCGGGTCGCGCGCCGCTTCGGTGCCGGCAGCAGCAGCCTGCACGCGCTGGTGCGCCTGGGCGGCGCGGGCCTGCAGCGCCTGGGCACCCAGCGGCCGCTGGACAGCCAGGCGCTGACCGAATGGCTGGCCCGGCGCGCGGGGCTGCCCTACCTGCGCATCGACCCGCTGCGCGCCGATGTCGGCCGCGTGGCCGACGTGATGAGCGTGCAATACGCCGAGACCCGCCGCGCGCTGCCGGTGCAGATGACGGCCAGCGAAGTGGTGATCGCCACGGCCGAGCCCTTCGACATCGCCTGGGTGCCCGAGATCGAGGCCCACACCCGCCGCCGCGTGCGCCTGGTCGTGGCCGACCCCGACGACGTGCGCCGCTACACCACCGAGTTCTACGCCCTGGCCAAGAGCGTGCGCGCGGCGGCGCGCAACGGCGAAAACAGTTCCGCCAGCAGTTTCGAGCAGCTGGTGGAACTGGGCCGCACCAACAAGCAGCTAGACGCCAACGACCAGGGCGTGGTGCAGGTGGTGGACTGGCTGTGGCAGTACGCCTTCGACCAGCGCGCCAGCGACATCCACCTGGAGCCGCGGCGCGACATGGGCGCGATCCGCTTCCGCATCGACGGCCTGCTGCACACCGTCTACCAGGTGCCGATGTCGGTGATGAGCGCGATGACGGCACGCATCAAGCTGCTGGGCCGCATGGACGTGGTGGAAAAGCGCCGCCCGCTGGACGGCCGCATCAAGACCCGCCGGCCGGCTGCGCCGGGCGAGCCGGCGGATTCCGGCAGCGAAGTCGAGATGCGGCTGTCGACGCTGCCCACGGCCTTCGGCGAGAAGATGGTGATGCGCATCTTCGACCCCGAGAACGCCGTCAAGGGCGTGCAGGCGCTGGGCTTCGGCGCGCATGAAGCGAAGGCCTGGGCCGAACTGACGGCGCGGCCGCATGGCATCGTGCTCGTCACCGGGCCCACCGGCAGCGGCAAGACGACGACGCTGTACGCCACGCTCAAGGGTCTGGCCTCGGAGGAGGTGAACGTCTGCACGATCGAAGACCCGATCGAGATGATCGAGCCAGCCTTCAACCAGACGCAGGTGCAGGCCGGCCTGGACCTGGGCTTTGCCGAAGGCCTGCGCGCGCTGATGCGGCAGGACCCGGACATCATCATGGTCGGCGAGATCCGCGACCTGGCCACGGCCGAGATGGCGATCCAGGCCGCGCTCACCGGCCATCTGGTGTTCAGCACCCTGCACACCAACGACGCGGTCGGTGCCATCACGCGGCTGGCGGACCTGGGCGTGCCGCCCTACCTCATCAGTGCCACCGTGATCGGCGTGCTGGCGCAGCGGCTGGTGCGCACGCTGTGCACGGCCTGCAAGCAGCCCGACGAGGGCCCGGTGCTGGGCGACCTGCACGACATGGCCAAGCCCTGGCGGCTTTCCGGGGGCGTGCGGCCTTACAAGCCGGTGGGCTGCCTGGAGTGCCGCAACACCGGCTTCCGCGGCCGCGCCGGCCTGTACGAGCTGATGACGCTGGGCGACGCCGCTCGCCTGCATGTGCACCCGGTGATGGACGCCGTGGCGCTGCGCCAGCAGGCCATGAAGGACGGCATGCGCCCGTTGCGCCTGGCCGGCGCGATGCGCGTGGCCGAAGGCCAGACCACGGTGCTGGAAGTGCTGCGCAGCACCCCTGGGCTGTAGCCGGCCGCCCCGCGGCGGGGCGCCATCTGCTTACGTGGAAACCACACTCGGGCCTCGCAGACCCGTCCCTAGAATGACCCTGAGTCGGATGCGGTATCGCGAGGAGACGACGGGTGAAGATCAAGAGCGAGAAGGACTTCTGGTCAGGGCTGATGTTCATCGCCATCGGCGTTGCGTTCGCCGTTGGGGCGCTGGAATACAGCTTCGGCTCTTCGGCCCGGCCCGGCCCCGCGTACTTCCCCTTCGGCCTGGGCGTGCTGATGGCCGTGCTGGGTGGCGCGGTGCTGTTCAAGGCCATGACCTTCGAAGTCGAAGGTGGCGACCGCATCGGCCCTTGGGCCTGGAAGCCGCTGATCGTGATCGTGGCCTCCGTCGTGCTCTTCGGCTGGCTGCTGCCTCGCCTGGGCTTGTTCCTGACCCTGCCCATCCTGGTGTTCGTCGCCTCGATGGCCGGTGACCAGTTCCGCTGGAAGGAAGCGCTGATCAACTGCGTCGTGCTGACTGCGCTGTGCTGGGTGGTCTTCATCTACGGCCTCAGCCTGACGATCCCCGTCAAGCCCTTCTTCCTCTGAGCCCGAGGCGCGCACCATGGAACTGCTCAACAACCTGGCACTCGGCTTCGGCGTCGCCTTCACGTTTCAGAACCTGGCGTACGCCTTCGGCGGCGCGCTGCTGGGCACGCTGATCGGCGTGCTGCCCGGCCTGGGGCCGGTGGCCACCATCGCCATGCTGCTGCCCAGCATCTATGCGCTGGACGCGACGCCGGCGCTCATCATGCTGGCGGGCATCTACTACGGCGCGCAATACGGTGGCAGCACCACGGCCATCCTGATCAACGTGCCCGGCGAATCCAGTTCGGTCGTCACCGCCATCGACGGCTACCAGATGGCCCGCAAGGGCCGCGCCGGTGCCGCGCTGGCCGCTGCCGGCCTGGGCAGCTTCTTTGCCGGCTGCGTGGGCACCATCATCATCGCGGCGTTCGCGCCGGTGCTGACCGAAGTGGCCTTCAAGTTCGGCCCGGCCGAGTACTTCAGCCTCATGGTGCTGGGCCTGATCGGTGCAGTCGTGCTGGCCTCGGGTTCGCTGGTCAAGGCGATCGCGATGATCATCTTCGGCCTACTGCTGGGGCAGATCAACACCGACGTGATCTCGGGCGTGCCGCGCTTCTCGTTCGACATCGCCGAGCTGACCGACGGCATCAACTTCGTCACCATCGCGATGGGCATCTTCGGCTTCGGCGAGATCATCGCGAACCTCGGCCAGCCGGCCGAGAAGCGCGAGGTCTTCACCAAGGACGTCAAGGGCCTGTGGCCCACCGCGAACGACTTCAAGCTCGCCTTCCCGGCGGTGCTGCGCGGCACCACGCTGGGCTCGATGCTGGGCATCCTGCCGGGCGGCGGCGCGCTGCTGGCGTCCTTCGCGGCCTACACGCTGGAGAAGAAGACGCGCATGAAGCCCGGCGAAGTGCCCTTCGGCCAGGGCAACATCCGCGGCGTGGCCGGCCCCGAGAGCGCCAACAACGCCGGTGCGCAGACCAGCTTCATCCCGATGCTGACGCTGGGCATCCCGCCCAACGCCGTGATGGCGCTGATGGTGGGCGCGATGACGATCAAGGGCATCCAGCCCGGCCCGCAGGTGATGACGAGCAACCCCGAGCTCTTCTGGGGCCTGATCGCATCGATGTGGGTGGGCAACCTGATGCTGATCATCCTGAACCTGCCGCTCATCGGCATCTGGATCAAGCTGCTGACGGTGCCTTACCGCTTCCTGTTCCCGGCCATCATGACGTTCTGCTGCATCGGCCTGTACACGCTGAACAACAACAACTTCGACGTGTTCATGGGTGCCGGCTTCGCGATCGTGGGCTACATCTTCTACAAGCTGGGCTGCGAGCCGGCGCCGCTGCTGCTGGGCTTCATCCTGGGGCCGATGATGGAAGAGAACCTGCGCCGTGCCTTGCTGCTTTCGCGCGGTGACTGGTCGACCTTCATCACGCGGCCTTTGTCGGGTGCGCTGTTGCTGGCCGCGGTGCTGATGATCGTGGTGGTGATGCTGCCGGCGATCAGGAACAAGCGCGAGGAAGCCTTCCAAGACGCGGATTGAACGTCCCGCCCGCACTTCTCCCGCTCCAGGGCCCCGTCTTCCGGGGCCTGTGGCTGGCCTGGCTGGCCGCCAACCTGACGATGTGGATGAACGACGTCGCTGCCGCCTGGCTGATGACGACGCTCACCACCAGCCCGGTGATGGTGGCCCTGGTGCAGACGGCTTCGACGCTGCCGGTGTTCCTGCTCGGCCTGCCCAGCGGCGCGATGGCCGACATCGTCGACCGCCGGCGCTACTTCGCGGCCACGCAGCTGTGGGTGGCGGTGAACGCGCTGCTGTTGGCCGCGCTGTCCCTGGCCGGTGAACTGACGGCGCCCCTGCTGTTGCTGCTCACCTTCACCAACGGCATCGGTCTGGCACTGCGCTGGCCGGTGTTCGCGGCCATCGTGCCGCAGGTGGTGCCGCGGCCGCAGATGCCGCAGGCGCTGGCGCTGAACGGCATCGCGATGAACCTCTCGCGCGTGGTGGGGCCGGTACTGGCGGGCAGCCTGATCACCGCCGTCAGCCCGGCAGCGGTGTTCGTGCTCAACGCGCTGCTGGCTGGCGTGGCCTTTGCGCTGGTGCTGCGCTGGAAGAGCGAAGCCCGCGCCAGCACGCTGCCGGGCGAGCGCTTCGTCGGGGCCATGCGCGTGGGCTTGAACTTCGCCCGCCAGTCGCCGCGGCTCAAGGCCGTGCTGCTGCGGGTGTTCCTTTTCTTCCTGCAGTCCACGGCGCTGATGGCGCTGCTGCCGCTGGTGGCGGCCGGGCTGCAGGGCGGCGGGGCCGGCAGCTTCACGGTGATGCTGTCCTGCCTGGGCGTGGGCGCCATCTATGCCGCGCTGCGATTCCCCAAGTGGCGCGAGAAGTACGACCGCGATGCCTTCGTGCGCATCGGCACGGCGGTGCATGCGCTGGGCTCGTGTGCGGTGGTGGCCGTGCCGCAGTGGTGGCTGGCGCTGCCGCTGATGGTGCTGCTGGGCATGGCCTGGATCTCCGTGGCCAACTCGCTGGCTGTGGCGGCGCAGATGGCGATGCCGGACTGGGTGCGCGCCCGCGGCATGTCGCTCTACCAGATGGCGCTGATGGGCGGCGCCGCGGCCGGCAGCCTGCTGTGGGGCCAGGTGGCCGACACGCTGGGCGTGCGCGATGCCGTGCTGGCGGCGGCGGCCTTCGGCGGCGTGGTGCTGCTGGCCACCCGGCGCCTGAGTGTGGAAGGCGACGAGGACCTGGACTTCACCCCCGCTGCCGTGCGGGCCGCAGCCGAGCCGGCCTTCCCGATCGCGCCCGATGCCGGCCCGGTGATGGTGACGCTGGAATACCAGATCGATCCGGCGCGGGCCGAAGCCTTCAGCGCAGTGATGCAGCGCACCCGCCAGGCGCGGCTGCGGCAGGGCGCGCTGTCCTGGGGCCTGTTCCGCGACGTGTCGGTGCCGGGCCGCTACATCGAGTACTTCGTCGACGAGAGCTGGGTCGAGCACAAGCGCCGGCTGGAGCGCTTCACCGCCGCCGATGCCGAGCTGCGCGCACAACGCATGGCCTTCCACCTGGGCCCGGAGCCGCCGCTGCTGCGGCGCTACGTCGGCGACACCGAGACGCCCCCGACAGCCGAGCGCCCCCTGGCCTGAAGCGCGGGGCGGACGGGCCTTGGCCGACAGGCAACAATGCAGCCCGCGCCGCAGTGGCGTGGAGGGAACGCGCGTGGATCTGGGAATTGCAGGGCGCTGGGCGCTGGTGTGTGCGGCCAGCAAGGGCCTGGGCAAGGGCTGCGCCGCGGCGCTGGTGCGCGAAGGCGTTAACGTGGTCGTGACGGCCCGGGGCGACGCCGCGCTGCAGGCCACCGCGGCCGAGCTGCGGGCCCTGAACCCGGCCGTGCAGGTGCTGGCCGTGGCCGGCGACATCACGAGCGCCGAGGGCCGCGCCGCTGCGCTGGCGGCCTGCCCGCAGGTGGACATCCTGGTCAACAACGCCGGTGGCCCACCGCCGGGCGATTTTCGCGACTGGGACCGCGACACCTGGGTGAAGGCGCTGGACGCCAACATGCTGACGCCGATCGCGCTGATCCAGGCCGTGATCGACCCGATGGCGGCGCGCGGCTTCGGCCGCATCGTCAACATCACCTCGGCGGCGGTGAAGGCGCCGATCGACGTGCTGGGGCTGAGCAACGGTGCACGCTCGGGGCTCACGGGCTTCGTCGCCGGCTTGGCGCGCCAGCCGCGCGTGGCAGGCGCCAACGTGACGATCAACAACCTGCTGCCCGGCCCCTTCGACACCGACCGGCTGCGCGCCACCGCCGTGGGTGCAGCGGCCAAGAGCGGCCAGACGGTCGACGAGGTGCTGGCGCAACGGCGCCGTGCCAACCCCAGCGGCCGCTTCGGCACGGCCGAGGAGTTCGGCGCCTACTGTGCTTTCCTGTGCAGCGTGCACGCCGGTTACGTCACTGGCCAGAACCTGCTGCTGGACGGCGGCGCCTACCCCGGCAGCTTCTGATCGCGGCGCGGTGCCGCGCGGCCGGTGGACACCACGATGCCACCGGCAATCAGCACGAAAGCCAGCGCGTGGTAGGGCTGCGGTGCGTCGCCCAGCACCCATGCCGACAGCACCGCCGCAAACAGCGGGGTGAGGTTGTTGAAGAAGCCGGCCAGCGCCGGGCCGCCCGCCGCCACGCCCAGGCCCCAGCAGCGGTAGGCGATGATCGATGCGCCTACCGATACGTACAGCAGCGCCGCCACCACGCCCGGGCTCCAGCGCACGGGCGCGGCGCCCCAGGCCTGCTCAGCCGCGCTGAAACTGGCCGCCGCCAACAGGCCGAACAGCGTCTGCACCAGCAGGAAGCTGGCCCAGTCCCATGGCGGGCGCTGGTCGCCCTGCATGTGCGCCGGCGGGCGCGCCAGCAGCCAGCTGTAGAAGGCCCAGCCGATCACGGCCAGCAGCATCAGAAGATCACCCTGCACGAACTGCACCTGCACCAGGGCGTCCCAGCGGCCCCGGCCGATCACCAGCAGCACGCCCAGCAGGCCCAGCGCCGCGCCCAGCAGCTGCCGCGGCTGCGGCTTTTCGCCGAAGAACAGCGCCCCGACGGCCAGCATCCACACCGGCAGGCTGGCGCCCACCAGCGTGACGTTGATGGGTGTGGACGTGACCACGGCGGCGTACTGCAGCGCGTTGAAGAAGCCCACGCCCAGCAGCCCGGTGGCCAGCAGGTAGGGCCAGCGCGCCCGCACCTGGCGCCAGGTCTGCGGCCAGGGGCGCAGGCTGCGCCAGGCGATGGCCAGCAGGAACAGCGCCGTGAGCGTCCAGCGCAGGAAGTTCAGCGTCAGCGGCGGCACCTGGCCCACCATCAGTCGGCCGACCACGGCATTGCCGGCCCACATCAGGGGCGGGATGCTCAGCAGCAGGGCCACGCGCAGGGTCAGCAGGTTGCCGGGGGCAGGGGTCGTCAAGGTGGCGGGCTCGGGTCAGGCGGGCATGTCGGCGCCGCAGTTCCAGCACTGCTCGAACGGGCCTTCGACGATCTCATGGCACTGGCTGCAGGCCCAGACGCGGTGCGGCAGCCGGCGCCAGCTCTCCAGCAGGGCCAGGGCCCGATCGCGGTCGTCGGCATCGTCGACCCAGACCTCGGGCAGCGCCTGGTCGGGCGGGATCTGCCCGGCGATGCCGCTGGCAAAGGCGCGCTGCACCGTGCTGCCGATGCCGGCCGCCGTGAGCTGGTCGGCCCACAGGGTGGCCAGGGCCAGGTTGGGAGCTTGAAGTAATCGTTTCATGGCGGGTCGTGACAGTCGGCGATGGTGCCACGCTGTCCGCAAGACCATCGCTTAAGCTTCACTCAGCCCCGCATCCCACGACATTCCAGGAGAACACCATGCCGCTTGCCATCCAGATCAACGCCTTCGGCGGGCCCGAGGAGCTTCGCCTGGTCGAAGTTGCCGTCGGCGACCCCGGCCCGGGCGAAGTGCGGCTGCGCCACCATGCCAGCGGCCTGAACTACATCGACGTCTATCAGCGCACCGGTCTGTACCCGAACGCGCTGCCGCTGACGCTGGGGATGGAAGGCGCCGGCGTGATCGAGGCCGTGGGCGCCGGCGTCAGCCACCTGGCTGTTGGCGATCGCGCCGCCTACGCCGCCAACCCACCCGGCAGCTACAGCGAAGTGCGCGTGATGCCGGCGAAGAACGTCGTGCGACTGCCGGATGCCATCGATTTCGACACCGCCGCGGGCATGATGCTCAAGGGCCTGACCGCGCAGTACCTGCTGAAGAAGACGCGGCCCGTCGAAGGCCTGGAGGCCGGTGACTTCGTGCTCTTCCATGCCGCTGCCGGCGGCGTGGGCTTGATCGCGTGCCAGTGGGCGCGGGCGTTGGGCCTGCAGCTCATCGGCACCGCCGGCAGCGCCGCCAAGTGCGCGCTGGCGTTGGCGCATGGCGCAGCGCATGCCATCGACTACAGCCGCCAGGATTTCGTCGCCGAGGTCAAGCGCATCACCGGCGGGCGCGGCGTGAAGGTGGTGTACGACTCGGTGGGCAAGGACACCTTCGACAAAAGCCTGGAGTGCCTGCGGCCGTTCGGGCTGATGGCCAGCTTCGGCAATGCTTCCGGCCCGGTGCCGCCCTTTGCGCCAGGGGCGCTGGGGCCCAAGGGGTCGCTGTACTTGACGCGCCAGACCCTGTTTACCCACATCGCCACCCGCGAAGCCACGCAGGCGATGGCCGACGACCTGTTCGCGGTGGTGGGCAGCGGCGAGGTGAAGATCCGCATCGATCAGCGCTACCCGCTGGCGCAGGTGGCGCAGGCGCATCGTGATCTGGAAGCCCGCAAGACGACGGGCTCGACGGTGCTGGAAATCTAGGCCAGTGCCCAGCCGGGCCCCGGGGCCCGGCCAGCCGGCATCACTGGCTGAACTTGTAGTCCGTCTTGGCCTTGCTGCGCAGTTCGTCCTGGTAGCGCTGCATGTTGACCTGCTCGATGCGCTGCTTGATCTGCGCCTTCACGTCGTCGAAGGGCGGGAAGCTGGCTTCACGCGTGTCTTCCAGGCGGATGATGTGCCAGCCGAACTGGCTCTTGACCGGGGCTTCGGTGGTCTGGCCCTTCTGCAGCTTCACCATCGCGGCGCTGAACTCGGGCACGTAGCTTTCGGGCTTGGCGAAGTCCAGGTCGCCGCCGTTGGCGCCCGACCCCGGGTCCTTCGAGTTGGCTTTGGCCAGGTCCTCGAACTTGGCGCCGGCCTTCAGCTGGGCCAGCAGAGCCTTGGCTTCTTCTTCCTTCTCGACCAGGATGTGCCGGGCGCGGTACTCGGTGCCGGTGGACTGGGCCTTGAACTTGTCGTACTCGACCTTCGCGGCGGCGTCGGTGACGGGGTTCTTCTTGCGCCAGTCTTCGAACAGCTCGCGGATCAGGATGCTCTGGCGCGCCAGTTCCATCTGCGCCTTGAAATCGGCCGAGGCGCCGATGCCGCGCTTTTCAGCTTCCTGGGCAAAGATCTCGCGGATCACCGCCTGGTCACGCGCCTGGCCCTGCATCTCGGGGGTGATCTGCTGGCCGGAGCGCTGGGCCTGCTGCAGCAGCAGGTCGGCACGCGCCTTGGGCACGGCCTTGCCGTTGACGGTGGCGATGTTCTGGGCCATCACCGCCAGCGGCAACAGGGCCACGGCAAGCACGGCAAGGGTCTTGGATTTCATGAACGGAGGGTCTTTGCAAAAGCGCCCGGGGCGGGCAGCGCGCCGATGGAGATCCGGCGGGTGGAAAGGTTCACTGGGGGGTGGGCGCCTGTCGAGGCGGGTTTACGCCTCTTCGGGCGTGCGGGTATCCAGCGCCAGCGCATGAACACCCAGGGCCTGCAGGGAACCCAAAGAATCATACACAAGGCGGTGTCGCGCCACCCGGCCCAGCCCCGTGAAGCGCGCGCTGCGCAGGCGCACCGTGTAGTGCCCCCCTTCGCGCGCGCCGGCGTGGCCGGCGTGCAGGTGGCTGTCGTCCTGCACTTCCAGCAGCGTTGGCGACAGGGCCGCCTGCAGGCGCCGGCGGATCTCGTCGGCCACCGGCCCGTGGCTACCGGGTCCGCCAGTCAAGCTGCGCCCCCGCCGTTTTCGGGCTTGAAGGCGATCGCGGCGGAGTTGATGCAGAAGCGCTCGCCGGTCGGCTCCGGGCCGTCTTCGAACACATGGCCCAGGTGCGTGCCGCAGCGGTTGCAGCGCACCTCGATGCGCACCATGCCGTGCGAATCGTCGCGCACGCGCTCCACCACCTCGCTGTTGATGGGTTCCCAATAACTGGGCCAGCCGCAGCCGGCGTCGAACTTGGTGCGCGATTCGAACAGCGGCGTGCCGCAGCCGACGCAGGCGTACTGGCCGGCGTCGAAGTGGTCCCAGTACTTGCCGGTGAAGGCGCGTTCGGTGGCTGCGTGGCGGGCCACCTGGTACTGCATCGGATCCAGGCTGGCACGCCATTCGGCGTCGCTCTTGCGTACCGGGTAGCGCGGGTCGTCATGCGGATGCGGGGGCTTGGCAGAACTCATGATGAGCAGGAAATCTCCAGGTGTTGGGCCCAGGCCGGCGGGAAGCCGGCATAGGGCTCGGGGTCGGGCAGGTCGGCCAGGCGTGGGTGTTCCTCGAACGGCTGCTGCAGCAGCTGATGCAGGCGCTGCACTTCGCTGAAGTCGCCAGCCTGCGCCTGCTGGATCGCGGTCTCGGCCAGGTGGTTGCGCAGCACGAACTTCGGGTTGACCCGGTCCATGCGCTGCTGGCGCTCGGCGTCGACGCTGTGTTCGGCCAGCAGCCGCGCACGGTACCGACCAGCCCAGGCATCGAAGGCCTCGCGGTCGATGAAGAGATCGCGCACGACGTCCTGAGCCGCTCCGGGTGCCGTGCTGAAGCGGCCCAGGCGGCGAAAGAAGATGCTGAAGTCGACGCGCCCCGCGGCCATCAGGCGCAGGATCTCGTCGATCAAGGCCTGGTCGGCCATGCCGTCGGGGCTGGCCTGGGGCAGGCGGCGCAACCCGAGCTTGGCGCGCCAGGCGTCGAGCATCGCGTCAGCGAAGGCGGCCTTGTACGGCTCCAGTGCCGCCAGGGCAGCGTCGCTGTCGCCAATGAGCGGCATCAGGCCCTGCGCCAGCGCGTGCAGGTTCCAGAACGCGACGCTGGGCTGGCGAGCCCAGGCATAGCGGCCCTGGTGGTCGCTGTGATTGCAGATGTGGCCCGGGTCGAAGGCGTCTAGGAAACCAAAGGGCCCGTAGTCCAGCGTCAGCCCCAGCAGCGACATGTTGTCGGTGTTCATCACCCCATGGCAGAAGCCCAGCGCCTGCCATTGCGCCAGCAGTCGGGCGGTGCGCAGCGTGACTTCCTGCAGCAGCGCCAGGTAGGGCTGCGCTGCGCCTTGCAGGGCGGGGAAGTAGCGTGCGAGGGTGGCGTCGGCCAATGCCTGCAGTGCGGCGGTGTCGGCTGCGGTGTGAGCGAAATGCTCGAAGTGGCCGAAGCGGAGGAAGCTGGGCGCCACGCGCGTGACGATGGCAGCGGTCTCCACCGTTTCGCGCCGCACTGGCAATGGCGAGCCCACCACGGCCAGGGCGCGCGTGGTCGGCACGCCCAGGGCATGCATGGCTTCGGAGCACAGGAACTCCCGGATCGACGAGCGCAGCACGGCGCGGCCGTCGGCGCGACGCGAGTAGGGCGTGCTGCCCGCGCCCTTGAGCTGCAGCTCCATCGGGCCCGAGGGGGTGTCGATCTCGCCCAGCAGCAGCGCGCGGCCGTCACCCAGCTGCCCGGCCCAGACGCCGAACTGGTGGCCCGAATAGACCGTGGCCAGGCCCGGGCCGGCGCCTGCGGCCACCTGGTTGCCGGCCAGCACGGGCAGCGCTTCCGGGCTGTCCAGCCAGTCGCCCAGCCCCAGCGTGCGGGCCAGGGGTTCGCTGCGCGCCACCCACTGTGCGCCCGGCACCGGCTGCAGTGGTGGCCTGCTGCCGTAGGCTGCGCTCAGGCGCTCGAAGAAGCCGTCGTGGCGCCAGGTCAGGGCGACTGCCGGCGCGGGGGCGTCTGTGGGCATTGGAAGGCTGGCCATCGCGGGATTGTCCACCGCGGCTGCTGCGGCGGTCGGACCGTGGGCGGGATGGCCACGGGGGCGGCGCTGTCTCGTCGGCGACAGGCCTTCGGGGTAGTCCCTGAGGGGAAGGGCTACCCACTTCCGCTACCTTCGCGCGGTTTGCAAATTTCCCTGGAGACAAGACCATGACCCTCATTCGCCGCCGGACCTTCGCCACCCGCACCGCGCTCGCTGCTGCCGCACTGGGCCTGTGCTCGGGGGCAGTGTTCGCACAGGCGGGCCAGACGGTGAAGATTGCCTTCATCGACCCGCTGTCCGGCCCGTTTGCCAACGTCGGCCAGAACCAGCTCAAGAGCTGGCAGTTCACCGCCGAGCACTTCAACAAGAAGAACCCGGCGGGCGTGAAGTTCGAGTTCGTGTCCTTCGACAACAAGGCTTCGCCGCAGGAGAGCCTGAACGTGCTGAAGGCCGCCATCGACCAGGGCGTGCGCTACGTGGTGCAGGGCAACGGATCGGGTGCCGCAGCCGCCATCAGCGATGCCGTGACCAAGCACAACGAACGCAACCCGGGCAAGGAAGTCGTCTTCATCAACTACGCCGCCGTCGACCCGGATCTGACGGGCAGCAAGTGCTCGTATTGGCACTTCCGCATGGACGCCGACACGTCCATGAAGATGGAAGCGCTGACTGGCTACATGAAGGACCAGGCCGACATCAAGAACGTCTACCTGATCAACCAGAACTACGCCCACGGCCAGCAGGTCTCGCGCTACTTCAAGGACACCATCACCCGCAAGCGGCCCGACATCAAGATCGTCGGCGACGATCTGCATCCCTTCGGCCAGGTGAAGGACTTCGCGCCCTTCGTCGCCAAGATCAAGGCCAGCGGCGCCGATAGCATCGTCACCGGCAACTGGGGCCAAGACCTCACCCTGCTCATCAAGGCCGCCAACGACGCCGGCCTCAAGGCCAACTTCTATACCTACTACGCCGTCACCAGCGGCGTGCCCACGGCCATGGCCGCGGGCGTGGCGGGCAAGGTGCGCGTGGTGGGCATCGGCCACAACGCGCTGCCGGGCCTGGTGGCACTGCAGAACGAGTACAAGGCCAAGTTCAACGATGACTGGTACACCTACCAGACGTTCAACAGCCTGGCCATGCTGTCCACGGCGATGGCGAACGCCAAGAGCACCGATCCGGTGAAGGTGGCCGCAGCCATGAGCGGGCTGAAGTTCAAGGGCTTCAGCGGCGACGTCGAGATGCGCAAGACCGACCACCAGCTGCAGCAGAACATGTACATCAGCGAATGGACCAAGGCCAACGCCAAGGTGCCCTACAGCGTCGAGAACACCGGCTTCAACTTCCAGGAAGTGCGGGCGATCCCGGCCTACGTGGCGAGCACGCCCACGTCCTGCCAGATGAAGCGGCCGAGCTGATACTGGCGCGGCCCGGTTTCTCAGGGCCGCCCGAGCGCGGTGCCGGGCAACCGGCACCGCGCTTTTTTGCTGCAACGCATGCCGCCAAGCGCAACCCGCCCCGATGGATGCTTCCTTCTTCCTGATCTCGCTGCTCAACGGTCTTTCCGTCGGGCTGCTGCTGTTCATGCTGGCCAGTGGCCTGACGCTGATCTTCAGCATGATGGGCGTGCTGAATTTCGCGCACGCCAGCTTCTACATGCTGGGCGCCTACGTGGCCTACACCATCACGCAGGCTTTCGGCTTCTGGGTCGGGCTGGCGCTGGCGCCGCCCATCGTGGGCGTGATCGGGGCGCTGTTCGAACGCTTTGCGCTGCGGCGCGTGCACAAGTTCGGGCACGTGCCGGAATTGCTGATCACGTTCGGGCTGAGCTACATCATTCTCGAGCTCGTGCAGCTGGTCTGGGGCCGGCAGGCGCTGAACTTCCAGCCGCCGGAATCACTGCGCGGGCCGCTGTTCACGATCGTCGAGCTGCCCACCTCGCTGGGTCTGAGCTGGGGCGCGCCGCCCGAGGTCTGCCGCACGGTGGAAGGTGCCCTTTGCACGCAGTTCCCGGCCTTCCGTGCCTTCGGCATGGCGGTGGCGGTGCTGATGCTGGTGGCGGTGTGGCTGCTGCTCACGCGCACCCGCATCGGCCTGGTGATCCAGGCGGCGCTGACGCACCCCGACGCCGTCGAGGCCCTGGGGCACAACGTGCCCCGGGTGCTGATGCTGGTGTTCGGCGGCGGCACGGCGCTGGCCGCGCTGGCCGGTGTGATCGGCGGCGCGCTGCGCGTGACCGAGCCTTCGATGGCGCTGGCCGTCGGTGCCGTGGTCTTCGCGGTGATCGTGATCGGGGGCATGGGCTCGCTGGCCGGGGCCTTCGTCGCTTCGGTCTCGCTGGGGGTGATCGAGAGCTTCGCGGTGGGCAGCGACCGCAGCTTCAGCGATTTCCTGGCCTGGCTGGGCCTGCAGGTGACGCCGCAGTCCTTCGGCTACGCACTGTGGAGCGTGAAGATCAGCCAGGTGGCGGCCGTGCTGCCCTACCTGCTGCTGGTGCTGATCCTCATCTTCCGGCCCAAGGGCCTGTTTGGCACGCGGGAGGGCTGATGGCTGCCGACCGCTACCGTTTCAAGCCCTACAACGTCGGCCGCTGGCTGATCTGGGGCGGCTACGCCCTGGTGATGCTGGCCGCGCCCCTGATCTGGACCAGCAGCCTGTCGCTGACGATGCTGTCGCAGATCGGCATCGCCATCATCGGCTGCCTGGCCTTCAACATGCTGCTGGGGCAGGGCGGCATGCTCAGCTTCGGCCATGCGGTCTATTCGGGGCTGGGTTCGTTCTTTGCCATCCACACGCTCAACCTGGTGAGCAAGGGCGAGCTGGCCCTGCCCGTGAGCCTGGTGCCCCTGGTCGGCGGTCTCGCGGGCATGGCTGTGGCCGCTTTGCTGGGGTACGTGACGACGAAGAAGGCCGGCACGCCGTTCGCGATGATCACGCTCGGCGTGGGCGAGCTGGTGTGGGCGATGTCGCTGATGTTCCCCGGCTTCTTCGGTGGCGAAGGCGGCATCAGCGGCAACCGCGTGGCGGGGCAGCCCTTTCTGGGCATCACCTTCGGCCCGCAGATCCAGCTGTACTACCTGATCGCCATCTACACCATCGTCTGCACCGCGCTGATGTATGCCTTCACGCGCACGCCGCTGGGGCGCATGTTGAATGCCGTGCGCGACAACCCCGAGCGCGTGGAGTTCGTGGGCTACAACACCCAGATCGTGCGCTACACGGCCTTCATCGCCAGTGGCTTCTTCATGGGCATCTCGGGCGGGCTGGCGGCGCTGAACTTCGAAATCGTCACGGCCGAAGTCGTCAACGCTGCACGCAGCGGCGCCTTCCTGCTCTTCACCTTCCTGGGCGGCGCGGTGTTCTTCTTCGGCCCCATCATCGGCGCGGTGCTGATGGTGCTGGCGCTGGTGCTGCTGAGCGAGCTGACGCAAGCCTGGCTGCTGTACCTGGGCCTGATCTTCACCTTCATGGTGATGTTCGCGCCTGGCGGCGTCAGCAGCCTGATCATGATGAACCTGCGCGTGGCCAGCTTTGGCAAGTTGCGGCAGCTGTGGGGCAGCTACCTGGCGCTGGCGGGCACGGGCTTTGGCATCCTGGCCGGGGCGGGCGCGATGATCGAGATGGTCTACCACCTGCAGCTCAACGAGGCGCTGGGCCCGCAGCTCACCTTCATGGGTGCCAGCCTCAATGCCAAGGGCCTGGACAGCTGGTTCGGCGCCGGCTTCGTGCTGGTGGTCAGCGCGGGGCTGTTCGAGCTGGTGCGCCGGCAGTTCGTGCGCCAGTGGGGCGCCGTGCAGGAAGACATCGAGAAGGAAATCAAGCGCCGCGAGGCCCTGGCATGACGACCCCTGCAGCCCACCCTTATGCCGTCGAATTGCGCGACGTGCGCAAGAGCTTCGGCAAGACCGAGATCATCCGCGGTGCCAGCCTGGCCGTGAAGCCCGGTGAACGCGTGGCCATCATCGGCCCCAACGGCGCGGGCAAGAGCACGCTGTTCAACCTGATCAGCGGGCGCTTCGGCAGCACCAGCGGCGACATCCTGCTCAACGGCCGCAAGATCGACGGGATGAAGCCGTATGAGATGAACCGCGCCGGG
>JAIXZR010000023.1 GCA_027489455.1 Rubrivivax sp.
GCGGGCCGTGCCCAGGTGCAGGAAGCCGGTGGGCGAAGGGGCAATACGGGTACGGACGGGGGTGCTCATCGAAGGTGTCAAGCCAGAGGAAGGGCGTCCAGCCCGCGGGCCAGGTCGGCCTGCAGGTCGCCCACGTGTTCCAGGCCCACGGCCAAGCGGATCAGGCCCTGGGTGATGCCGGCAGCCTGGCGCTGCGGCTCGGTCAGCCGGCCATGGGACGTGCTGGCCGGGTGGGTGATAGTGGTCTTGGTATCGCCCAGGTTGGCGGTGATGCTGCAGATGCGCGTGGCGTCGATGACGCTGAAGGCCGCAGCCCTTTCCTGCCCGGCGGGCGCCCGCACCACGAAGCTCAGCACCGCCCCACCCTGCCCGCCTTGCTGGGCCATGGCCAGCGCGTGCTGCGGGTGTGAAGGCAGCGACGGGTGGTAGACGCGCTGCACGGCCGGGTGCGTTTCCAGCCACTTTGCCAGTTCCAGCGCGCGCGCGCTCTGCGCCTGCAGGCGGATGGACAAGGTCTCCAGCCCCTTCAGCACCACCCAAGCGTTGAAGGGCGACAGGCTCATGCCCGCGCTGCGCATCACGGGCATCAGCTTGCTGTCGATCAGCTCGGCCGGGCCGCACACGGCGCCGGCGATCACGCGGCCCTGCCCGTCCAGGTACTTGGTGCCGCTGTGGACGACGAAGTCCGCCCCGAATTTCACGGGCTGCTGCAGGGCTGGGCTGCAGAAGCAGTTGTCCACCGCCAGCCAGGCGCCGCCAGCGTGGGCGATGTCGGCCAGAGCGCGGATGTCGCAGACTTCCGTCAGCGGGTTGCTGGGCGTTTCGGCAAACAGCATGCGCGTGCTGGGGCGCATGGCGGCTTGCCAGGCAGCCAGGTCGGTCTGCGGCACGAAGCTGGTTTCCACGCCGAAGCGGGCGAAGTCCTGGAACAACCGCAGCGTGCTGCCGAAGACGCTTTGCGAGCACACGATGTGGTCGCCGGCCTTCAGCAGGCCCATCACCAGCAGCAGGCTGGCGGCCATGCCGCTGCTGGTGCCGATGCAGCCCGTGGTGCCTTCCATGGCCGCCAGGCGCCGCTCCATCATCATGACGGTGGGGTTGCCGAAGCGGCTGTAGACGAAGGCTTCTTCCTCGTTCGCGAAGCGCCGCGCTGCGGTGGCCGCATCCGGGTGCACGAAGGAGCTGGTCAGGAACAGCGCCTCGGAATTCTCGCCCCAGGGCGTGGCCGGCAGGCCTTCGCGTACTGCCAGCGTATCGGGGTGCAGCCCTTCAGGCAGGCCGGACTTCGGAATCATGCCGCCCCACTTTCTGCGCTCTGCAGGGCCAGGCGGCTGCGGTTGTTCTCTTCCTGCTGCTCTTCGGTCTGGTCGAATTGCAACCGGCGCTGCGCTTCCATGCTGGCGAAGTCGGCAGCCGTCACGTCGCCGGTGATGTACTGCCCATCGAAGCAGCTGGCCTCGAAACTCGCCACGTTTGGGTTCAGTGCAGCGACCACGCGCTTCATCGCGTCCACGTCCTGGTAAATCAAGGCATCGGCACCGATGAACTGGCGGATCTATTCGATGCTGCGGCCGTGGGCGATCAGCTCTTCCTTGGTGGGCATGTCGATGCCGTAGACGTTGGGAAAGCGCACCGGCGGCGCGGCGCTGGCCATGTAGACCCGGCGCGCGCCGGCTTCGCGCGCCATCTGCACGATTTCCTTGCTGGTGGTGCCGCGCACGATGCTGTCGTCCACCAGCAGCACGTTGCGGTCCTTGAATTCCACGCCGATGGCGTTGAGCTTCTGCCGCACGCTCTTCTTGCGCACTGCCTGCCCCGGCATGATGAAGGTGCGGCCCACGTAGCGGTTCTTCACGAAGCCTTCGCGGTAAGGCTTGCCAATGCGGTGCGCCAGCTGCATGGCACTCGGCCGGCTGCTTTCAGGGATGGGGATGACGACGTCGATGTCGCTCGGCGGCATGGCGTTGATGACGCGCTGCGCCAGCGTTTCGCCCAGGTTCAGCCTCGCCTGGTAGACGCTGATGCCGTCCATCACCGAATCGGGCCGCGCGAGGTAGACGAACTCGAACATGCACGGGTGCAGCGTGGGCCGGGCGGCGCACTGGCGGGCGTGCAGGCGGCCTTGCAGGTCCACGAACAGGGCTTCGCCCGGGGCCACATCGCGCTGCACCTGGTAGCCCGTGCCTTCGATGGCCACCGATTCGCTGGCCACGATCACTTCACCGTCGCTCCCCGTGCCCAGGCACAGCGGGCGGATGCCATAAGGATCGCGGAAGGCCAGCAGGCCGTAGCCGGCGATCAGCGCCACCACGGCATAGCTGCCCTTCAGGCGCCGATGCACGGCCGCCACGGCCTTGAAGATGGCCTCGGGTGACAGCGGCAGGTCGCGCGCGGCCAGTTCCAGCTCATGCGCCAGGATGTTGATCAGGACTTCGGTGTCGCTCTCGGTGTTGATGTGCCGGCGGTCGATCTCGAACAGCTCGGCCTTCAGCGCCGGCGCGTTGGTGAGGTTGCCGTTGTGTACCAGCACGATGCCGAAGGGCGCGTTCACGTAGAAAGGCTGCGCTTCCTCTTCGCTGTAGGCATTGCCCGCAGTGGGGTAGCGCACCTGGCCCAGGCCCACGGTACCGGGCAGCGCGCGCATGTTGCGGGTGCGGAAGACGTCGCGCACCATGCCGCGCGCCTTGTGCATGAAGCACTTGGTGCCCAGCATGGTGACGATGCCGGCTGCGTCCTGCCCGCGGTGCTGCAGCAGCAGCAGGGCGTCGTAGATCAGCTGGTTGGCGGGTTGCTGCGAGATGACGCCGACGATGCCGCACATGGCTGGGTTCCTTAGGGCTGTCTGGGTGGACGGTCGGGATGCTTCAGGCGCGGATGCCGGACACGGCCTGTGGCGGCAGCCAGTCCTGCACGCCCGGGGGCAGCAGCGGCTTGAGCGCCTGCAGGCTGATTTCCAGCCAGCGCGCACCCTGGGATGTGCGCCATGCCGTGGATTGTGCCGCCGGCGTCAGGGCCAAGACGCTGGCCACCGCCAGCAGCAGCACCGCACCCCGCAGCACGCCGAAGCCGGCACCCAGCAGCCGGTCGGGGATGGACAAGGGCGTGGCATGGATCAATAGCCGCAACAGCCGCGCCAGCAGCGCCCAGGCCACCAGGATGCCAACAAAGCACAACACCAGCGCCGCCGCCATGCGCAGCGGGCTGCCAGCCACCGCCACCGGCAGGTGCGGCACCAGCTGTGGCGCAGCCCATTGCGACCCGAACCAGGCCACCAGCCAGCCGGCCAGCGACATGACCTCGAACACGAACCCGCGCCACAGCCCCACCAGCAGGGACAGCGCCAGGATGGCGATGAAGCTCCAGTCGATCCAGCCCAGCGCCGGCAGTTCGAACGGCGCCGTCACAGGGTCAGCACGTTGGCAGCCAGACCACCGCTCCTGATCCTGGCAGCGGCGGCTTCGGCTTCGGCCCGCGTATCGAAGGGGCCGACGCGCACGCGCGTGCGCTTGCCGCCGTCCGTCTCGACGACCTGGGTGTAGGTCTTCAGGCCCATTGCTTCGACCTTGCTTCGGGCTTCGCGCAGGCTGCGTGCATCGACGTAGGCGCCCGCCTGCACGATGAAGCGTGCTGCCACAGGCGCCGAAGCGGCCGCGCTGGCTGGCCGAGACGCTGCCGTGGCTGCCGGCTTTGCCGCCGGCGGCAAAGCCGCGGGAGCAGGCACCGCAGGTGCCGAAGGTCGGGGCTGGGGTGGCACAGCCTGGGTGGCCGCAGGCGCGCTGGCCGGGGCTGCCTGCTCGATCCCGGCGTCGGGGGGCGGCAGGGTGCGCTCGGGCGCCGCGGGCACGGCCGATGGTGCAGCCGCCGGCAAAGACGCCGCGGGCGCCACGGCCCCGGCCGTCGGCGCGGGCTGGACCGTACCGCCATCGCGCTGGGCCAGCCGGATGGGGGTGTCAGTGGCCAGCGGCCGCGGTGCGGTCTCGAACACCAGCGGGAACACGAGCACGCCAACCCCCAGCAGGACGAGCGCACCGACCAAGCGCTGCCGCGCACGGGTTCGGGCCAGCTGCACGGCAGCTTCATCGCCCGATACCGCGGCAGGGCGGTCGGTCTTCTTGTTGCGCGACAGACCGGGGGGCAAGGGCAAGGGCATGGCAGAAGTATCGTCGGGCCGGCCCGGGCCGGTCGGGGCGCTAGCCGGCTGGCGGGCCCGGATCGGCCGACGCTGCCAGGTGCGGCGCCGTCAGGCGCGGCAGGCCTTCCCTCAGCACGCCGCCCACGGTGTAGAACGAGCCGAAGACGACGATTCTATCGGCGGGGTCTGCGCTGGCCGCGGCCTGGCGCAAGGCTTCCGACGGGCTGGCGTGGGTGTGCACGGCGATCTCACGCGCCGGCGTGCCACGGGGCAGCGCGGCCGCCAGGGCCGCCAGGTCGGCCGCCTTGGCGGCGCGCGGGCTGGGCAGGTCGCAGCAGTGCCAGGCATCGACCAGTGGCGCCATGCGCGCCAGCAGCCCGGGCACGTCCTTGTCGGCCATCACGCCAAAGACGGCATGGGTGCGCGGGAAGAAGCCCATCGCGTCCAGGTTCAGCGCCAGTGCGCCGACGGCCTGCGGGTTGTGCGCCACGTCCAGCACCAATGTCGGCTGCCCGGGCACGATCTGGAAGCGCCCGGGCAGCTCGACCAGTGCCAGCCCGGTGCGGATCGCCTGGGCCGTGATGGGCAGGCGCGGTCGCAGGGCCTCCAGCGCGGCGATCGCCCCCGCGGCATTGAGCAGCTGGTTGGCACCGCGCAGTGCGGGGTAGGACATGCCGTTGTAGCGCCGGCCCCGGCCGGCCCAGTTCCACTGCTGGCGGTCGCCCGTGTGGTTGAAGTCGCGGCCTACCGTCCACAGGTCGGCGCCAATGGCCTGCGCATGGCGCACCACGGTTTCCGGCGGCAGCGGGTCGCTCACGATCGCCGGCTTGCCCGGGCGCATGATCTGGGCCTTTTCCAGGCCGATGCTTTCGCGGTCCGGGCCCAGCCATTCCATGTGGTCCAGGTCGATGCTGGTGATCACCGCGCAGTCGGTGTCGAAGGCGTTGACCGAATCGAAGCGCCCGCCCAGGCCGACTTCGAGGATCACCACGTCCAGCGGCGCCAGGCTGAGCAGCCGCGCGATGGCCAGGGTGCTGAACTCGAACTGCGTCAGCGTGGTGCTGCCACGCGCCGCCTCGACGGCGGCGAAGTGCGGCACCAGGGCCTCTGCCGCCACCGGCACGCCGTTGATGCGGCAGCGTTCCTCGAAGTGCACCAGTTCCGGCTTCTGGTACAGCCCCGTGCGGTAGCCCGCGTGGCGGCAGATGCTTTCCAGCATCGCGCAGGTGCTGCCCTTGCCGTTGGTGCCGGCGACGGTGATCACCGGCACGTTGAAACGGATGTCCAGCGCGCGGGCCACCTGGACCGTCCGCTCCAGCGACAGGTCCATGGACTTGGGGTGCATGGCCGCGCAGTGCGCCAGCCAGTCAGTGAGCGTCTTCAAGGCGATTGCGGTATCTCGAGCAAGCCACCCGCGCGGATCTGGCGCCGCCAGTCCGCTGCGGGGCGCCCCGTCGGGGGCAGCGACCGAAGGGAGCGTGGGGGCGCCTAGACCACGGCGTCGCTGCTCTGGCGCTGCAGCATCGCCAACGCACGGGCAATCGTGGGCCGCAGTTCCCGCCGGTCGCAGATCATGTCCAGCGCCCCAGTGCCGAGCAGGAATTCGCTGCGCTGGAAGCCTTCGGGCAGCTTCTCGCGCACGGTGTTCTCGATCACGCGCGGGCCGGCAAAGCCGATCAGCGCCCGGGGCTCGGCCATCACGACATCCCCGACGAAGGCAAAACTGGCGGAGACGCCGCCCATCGTCGGGTCC
>JAIXZR010000041.1 GCA_027489455.1 Rubrivivax sp.
CATCGGCTTCGACATGGGTGGCACCAGCACCGATGTCAGCCACTACGCGGGTGAATTCGAGCGCGCGTTCGAGACCCAGGTGGCCGGCGTGCGCATGCGCGCGCCGATGATGAGCATCCACACCGTGGCTGCCGGTGGCGGCAGCCTGCTTCAGTTTGACGGTGCGCGGCTGCGCGTGGGCCCGCAGAGTGCCGGCGCCAACCCCGGCCCGGCCAGCTACCGCCGCGGCGGGCCGCTGGCCACCACCGACGCCAACGTGCTGCTGGGCAAGATCCAGCCGGCGTGGTTCCCGAAGGTCTTCGGCCCCGGCGCGGACGAGCCCCTGGACGCGGCCGGCGTGGCCACGCGCTTCACTGACCTGGCTGCGCAAGTGCAGCAGGCCAGCGGCCGGGCGACCACACCCGAAGCCCTGGCCGAAGGCTTCCTGCAGATCGCCGTGCAGAACATGGCCAATGCCATCAAGCGCATCAGCGTGGCGCGCGGCTACGACGTCACGCAGTACACGCTGCAATGCTTCGGCGGGGCCGGTGGCCAGCACGCCTGCCTGGTGGCCGATGCACTGGGCATGAGCCGGGTCTTCGTGCACCCGCTGGCGGGGGTGCTGAGTGCCTACGGCATGGGGCTGGCCGACCAGATCGCGATGCGTGAAGCGTCGGTGGAACTGCCGCTGGACACCGCCGGCCTGGCCGCCGCAGCCGCCCGGCTGCTGCCGCTGGCCGAAGCAGCCACGGGCGAGGTGGCCAGCCAGGGCATCCCGCGCGAGCGCGTGCTGCTGCGCCGGCGTCTGCACCTGCGCTACCAGGGCACGGACACGGCCATTGCCGTGCCGATGGCAGAGGGCGACGACGGCATCGCCACCTCGACCAGTGCTTTCGAAGCCGCCTACCGCCAGCGCTTTGCATTCCTGATGCCCGGGCGGCCGCTGGTGATCGAATCCGTGTCCGTGGAAGCCGTGGGCGAGGGCGAGCGCTTCGAGGCCGACGTCGGCGCGGCGGGCGCCAGCGCCCCGGGCCATGCGCCGGCGCCCAGCGCCAGGGTGCGCATGTACAGCGGCGGCGCCTGGCACGAAGCGGGCCTGTTCGTGCGCGAAGGCCTGCAGCCCGGCGCCACCGTCGATGGCCCGGGCATCATTGCGGAGAGGAACGCCACCACGGTCGTCGAACCCGGCTGGCAGGCCGTGCTGCAGCCCGCCGGCACGCTGGAACTGCGGCGCGTGGTGGCCCGCCCCACCCAGCACGCCATCGGCACCGAAGCCGACCCGGTGATGCTGGAGGTGTTCAACAACCTGTTCATGAACATCGCCGAGCAGATGGGCCTGCGGCTGCAGAACACGGCCTATAGCGTGAACATCAAGGAACGGCTGGACTTCAGCTGCGCCCTCTTCAGCGCTGCGGGGGAGCTGATCGCCAACGCCCCGCACATGCCCGTGCACCTGGGCAGCATGAGCGAATCGATCAAGACCGTGATCGCGCGCAACCCGGCCATGCGCGAAGGCGATGTCTACGTGCTGAACGACCCGTATCACGGCGGTACGCATTTGCCGGACGTGACCGTGGTCACACCCGTCTATCTTCAGGCCGGCGATGCCCAGCCTTCGTTCTATGTCGCCAGCCGCGGCCACCATGCCGACATCGGCGGCATCACGCCGGGTTCGATGCCACCCTTCAGCCGCAGCATCGACGAAGAAGGCGTCCTCTTCGACAACTTCCTGCTGGTGCGCGACGGCGAAATGCGGGAAGCCGAACTGCGTGAGCGGCTGGGCAGCGGCCCCTACCCTGCGCGCAACCCCGACCAGACCATTGCCGACCTGCGCGCGCAGATTGCCGCCAACCAGAAGGGCGTGGAAGAGTTGGGCGCGATGGTGCGCCAGTTCGGCCGCGAGACGGTGGCCGCCTACATGCAGCACGTGCAGGACAACGCCGAGGAAAGCGTGCGCCGCGTGATCACGGCGCTGAAGAACGGTGCGTTCAGCCTGCCTTTGGACAACGGCGCGCACATCGACGTGAAGGTGACGGTGGACACCGCCACCCGCAGCGCGACCATCGACTTCACCGGCACCAGCGAACAGCTGCCCAACAACTTCAACGCCCCCAAGGCGGTGACGATGGCGGCGGTGCTGTACGTGTTCCGCACCCTGGTGGACGACGACATCCCGCTGAACGCCGGCTGCCTGAAGCCGCTGAACGTGGTCGTGCCCGAGGGTTGCATGCTCAACCCGCGCCCGCCGGCAGCGGTGGTGGCGGGCAACGTCGAGACCAGCACCTGCGTCACCAATGCGCTTTACGGCGCGTTGGGCGTGATGGCCGCCGGCCAGTGCACGATGAACAACTTCACCTTCGGCAATGCGCGCCACCAGTACTACGAAACCATCAGCGGCGGCAGCGGGGCCGGTGTCGTGAAGGACGACGCGGGCCGCGTCGTCGGAGGCTTCGCCGGTACCAGCGTCGTGCAGACGCACATGACCAATTCGCGCCTGACGGACCCCGAGGTGCTGGAACACCGCTTCCCGGTGCGGCTGGAAAGCTACGAGATCCGCGCCGGCAGCGGCGGCGCCGGGCAGTGGCGAGGTGGTGATGGCGGCGTGCGCCGCGTGCGCTTTCTGGAAGCCATGACGGCGTCCATCCTGAGCAACGGCCGCACGGTGCCGGCCTTCGGCATGGCTGGCGGGCAGCCCGGGGCGCTGGGCATCAACCGCATCGAACGCGCCGACGGCCGGCGCGAAACCCTGGGCCACATCGGCAGTGCCGAGATGGCGCCCGGCGATGTGTTCGTGGTCGAGACCCCGGGGGGTGGCGGCTATGGTCAGCCGTCATGAGCGGCCGGCCGCCACAATGCCTGTAAGCGCAGCCGCCCGGTTGCGACACAGGCACGCATGAACCGCCGAAAACTGATTCTGCTGCTGGCCTTGCTGGCGGCAGTCATCGCCTTCTTCGCCCTGGACCTGGGCCGCTTCTTCACGCTGGATTACGTCAAGCAGGCGCAGGGCGAGTTCGCCGCGCTTTACGCCGCGCGGCCGGTGCTGGTGGTGGGCGGCTTCTTCGCGGTCTACGTGGCCGTCACCGCGCTGTCGGTGCCCGGGGCGGCGATCCTCACGTTGCTGGGCGGTGCCATCTTCGGGCTGCTGTGGGGCACGGTGATCGTGTCTTTCGCGTCCAGCCTGGGCGCCACCCTGGCCATGCTGTTCGCGCGCTACGTGCTGCGCGACAGCGTGAAAGCCCGCTTCGGCAGCCGGCTGGCCGACATCGACAAGGGCATCGAGCGCGACGGTGCCTTCTACCTGTTCACCTTGCGGCTGGTGCCGGTGTTCCCGTTCTTCGTCATCAACCTGCTGATGGGGCTGACGACGATGAAGGCCGCCACCTTCTACGGCGTCAGCCAGCTGGGCATGCTGGCTGGCACCATCGTCTATGTGTATGCCGGCACGCAGCTGGCGCAGATCGATTCGCTGCGCGGCATCGTCAGTCCGGGGCTGGCCACGGCGCTGGTGCTGCTGGGCGTGTTCCCGCTGCTGGCCAAGAAGGTGGTGGACTTCATCCAGGCGCGCAAGGTCTATGCGCCCTGGGCGGCCAGGAAGCCGAAGCAGTTCGACCGCAACATGGTGGTCATCGGTGCCGGCGCGGCCGGGCTGGTGACGAGCTACATCGCCGCCGTGGTGAAAGCCAAGGTGACGCTGGTGGAAGCGCACAAGATGGGCGGCGACTGCCTGAACTATGGCTGCGTGCCCAGCAAGGCGCTGATCAAGACCGCCACGCTGGCGCGCAACATCCGCCACAGCGCTGACTACGGCATCGCCGAGGCTTCGTACCGGCTGGACTTCGCGCAGGTGATGGACCGCATCGCCCAAGTCATCCGCGACATCGAGCCGCACGACTCCATCGAGCGCTATACCGGCCTGGGCGTGGACGTGCAGATCGGCCGCGCCAAGATCATCGACCCCTGGCGCGTGCAGATCACGCATGACGATGGTCGGGTGCAGGTACTCACCACGCGCAGCATCGTGATCGCCACCGGTGCGGCCCCCTTCATCCCGCCGCTGCCGGGGCTGGCCGAGATCGGCCCCGAGTTCGTGCGCACGAGCGACACGCTCTGGGGCCTGCGTGAACTGCCGCAGCGCCTGGTGGTGCTGGGTGGCGGGCCCATCGGCTGCGAGCTGTCGCAGGCCTTCGCGCGGCTGGGCGCGCAGGTGACGCAGATCGAACAGGCGCCGCGCCTGCTGGGGCGCGAGGATGACGATGTTTCGGCCTTCGCGCTGCAGGCGTTGCAGGCCGACGGGGTGAACGTGCTGCTGCAGCACAAGGCGCTGCGCTGCGAACGTGTGGGTGACGACAAGTTCATCGTGGTGGAAGCCGGCGGCGCCGAGCAGCGCATCGCCTTCGACCAGCTGCTGTGCGCCGTGGGCCGCGCGGCGCGGCTATCGGGCTTCGGCCTGGAAGAACTGGGCATCCCCGTGGGCAAGACGGTGCAGACCGACGAGGCGCTGCGCACCAAGTTCCCCAACATCCTGGCCGCGGGCGATGTGGCCGGGCCCTACCAGTTCACCCACGTGGCGGCGCACCAGGCCTGGTATGCCGCGGTGAACGGCCTGTTCGGCGGCTTCAAGACCTTCAAGGCCGATTACCGGGTGATCCCCGCGGCCACCTTCATCGACCCCGAGGTGGCGCGCGTGGGCCTGAACGAGGCCGAGGCGAAGGCGCAGAACGTGGCCTACGAGGTGACGCGCTATGGCATCGACGACCTGGACCGCGCCATTGCCGACAGCACTGCGCACGGCTGGGTGAAGGTGCTCACGGTGCCGGGCAAGGACACGATCCTGGGCGTGACCATCGTCGGCGCGCATGCCGGCGACCTGCTGGCGGAGTACGTGCTGGCCATGAAGCACGGCCTGGGGCTGAACAAGATCCTCTCCACCATCCACACCTACCCCACGATGGCCGAGGCCAACAAGTACGCCGCCGGCGAGTGGAAGCGCGCGCACCAGCCGGTGGCGCTGCTGCGCTGGGTCGAACGCTTCCATGCCTGGCGGCGCGGCTAGCGCCCGCGCTGGCCGTGGGCCCGTGGCAGCAGCGGTTGTCAAGGGGCGGGGCACGCCGCCACACTCGGCCACGGCGCCGGCGGCTGCGGGCGCCCGTTTCAGGAGCACGGGCATGCTGGACAGGATCAAGGGCTTTGGCGAACAGATATCGAACCTGGCCAGCGGCGCCGTGGAAGGCGTGGCCAGCACGGTGAAGGAAGGCGCCAGCACGGTGGCGGACAAGGCTTCCGGCGCTGTCAGCGCGGCCGGCCAGCGGGTGGCGGAAAAGGCCGGCCAGATCAACGACAAGGTCAGCGACATGGCAACGCGCGAAGCCGTAGCCCAGCTGCGCGAGGTGATGGCCGTGGCCGTGGAAGAGCTGCGCAGCAAGCCGATCTCGACCAGCCCGGTGCTGCTGACGGCCAAGGTCGACATCGTGCTCGTCTCGCTGGAGCTGCAGATGATGGTGGACCAGAACACCCAGCTGCTGCACCAGCCCAGCGCCAAACGCAAGGCTGCCGAGCCAGGCCCTGCAAGCGGCCAGCCCGAGGCACCCGCAGCATGAAGCGCCCGGTGCCATCACATCGTCGTCCTGCCGTCGCCAAGACCCGCGTCGCCTGCCCTGGCTGGCGCGCAGGTTTCGTTGCTGCGGCCCTGGCCCTGGCGGCCGCTGCGCAGGCGGCAGCGCCCGGGCCCCTGGTGCAGGCCGTGCCCGGTGCGTCGGGCCGCGCCGAGATCGGCCCTGGCTGGCGGCTGCTGACGCTGCCGCAGCAGAAGCCACCCGTCACGCGCTACAGCGCCGAGATGCTGGACGGGCAGCCCGTGCTGCGCATCGATGCCCAGGCGTCCTACGGCAACCTGGGGCATGCCATGACGGGCCCCTCACCGGCGCAGCTGCGCTGGTCCTGGCGGGTGGATCGGCCCAACCCCGCCACCAACCTGCGCAGCAAAGCCGGTGACGACAGCGCCGCCAAGGTCTGCATCAGCTTCGACCTGCCGCTGGACAGCGTGCCCTTCTTCGAGCGCGAGCTGCTGCGCCTGGCGCGCACCCGCAGCCCCGAGCCGCTGCCTGCGGCCACGCTGTGCTGGGTCTGGGGCCACGCCGAAGCCATCGGCGCGGTGGTGCCCAATGCCTACAGCAAGCGCGTGCGCTACATCGTGCTGCGCGGCCAGGGCGACTCAGCCGGCCGCTGGGTGAGCGAAACGCGCGACGTGCATGCCGATTTCCTGGCCGCCTTTGGCGACGAGAGCACCACGGTGCCGCCGGCCGTGGCCCTGCTGGTGAGCGGCGATGCCGACAACACCGGCGCCAGCAGCCTGGCCTATGTGGCCGGGCTGCAGTTCGTGGGCGCTGCACTGCCGGCGGCGCCGGCTATTCCCGCGGCCGGAAGGTGATGATCAGGACCGGCGGCACGCGGCCGTCGGTGTCGCGCGGCAGCGTGGCGGTGCGGTCCACGGCGCGCAGCACGGATTCGTCCCAGTCGGGCTGGCCGCTGCTCTTGACCAGCCGGCGCGACAGGATCGTGCCGCTGGGGCCGGCGCGCACTTCCACTTCGGCCGTGGCCTGGGCGTTGACGGCGCCGGTGAAGACGATGTTGCTGCGGATCAGCGCCACCAGGCGCGCGGTGTAGTTGGCCGAAGGCGCGGCATTGGCGGCGGCGTTGCCGGTGCTCGGGGGCGCGCTGGCCGCGGCCCCCGCCTGGGCCTGGATGCGGCGCAGGTTTTCTTCGCGCTGCTGCGCCAGGCGGGCGTCTTCGGCCGCCTTGGCCGCGCGGTCGGCCGCTTCCTTGGCTTCGCGCGCTTTCTCGGCGCGGGCGGCTTCGGCGCGGTCGCGCTGGTCCTTTTCGCGTTGTTCCTTCTCGCGTAGTTCCTTCTCGCGCTCGGCCTTGGCCTGTTGTTCGCGTCGCTCGCGCAGCTCGCGCTGCTCGCGTTCGCGTTGCGCTTCCTCGCGTTGCTTGCGCTCGGCTTCGGCGCGTTCCAGGCGCTGGCGTTCGGCTTCGCGGCGTTCTTCGGCGCGGCGCTTCTCGGCTTCCAGTGCGATCTCGGCCCGCGTGGGCGCGGGCGGGGCTGCAGCCGGGGGCGGTGGCGGGGGTGGTGCGGGTGCAGGTGGCGGCGGTGGTGAGGGTGCCGCAGGTTCAGGCGCCACGGGCGGTGGCGCGGGCGCCGGCCGCGGCGCCGCCACCTGCGGCACGGCGGCCCAGAGCTCGGCCACGGCAGCGGCTTCGGGCGGGCGTGAGCGCCAATCGACGGCCGCCGTCAGCGCGAACAGCAGGCCCAGGTGCGCGCCCACGGCCAGCACGGCGCCGCGGCCCATGCCGCCGGGCGGCTGGGGCAGCAGGGCATCGCGCTGGGCGCTCGTCGTCACGGCCATCGGGCAGCAGCGGGGGTCAGCTGCCGCCCTGCTTCACGCTCAGGCCCACGCGCTTGACGCCGGCGCGCTGCAGCGTGTCCATCACGCGCACCACGCTTTCGTAGCGCACGCTGCGGTCGGCGCTGATGACCACCGGCACGTCCTCGTTGCCCGCCTGCGCCTGCCGCACGCGCAGGGCCAGCTGGCCCAGGGCCACGGGCACGGGCTCTTCGGTCTTCTCGCCCATGCTGCGCAGGCGCAGTTTCTCGTCGGTGCCCACGATCACTTCCAGCACCTGCGGCGCGCGCTGCGCCGCCCGGCCCACGCTGGGCAGGTCCACCACGCCCGTGGTGATGAGCGGGGCCGTGACCATGAAGATGATCAGCAGCACCAGCATCACGTCGATGAACGGGACCATGTTGATCTCGTTCATCGAGCGGCGGCGCCGCCCGCCGCTGCGGCCCATGGGCGAGGCCATCAGCGATAGCCTGAAGGTGCGCCGGGGCTGCCCACGGGCGGCGTGCCGGCATTGCGCTGCAGGATGTTGCTGAACTCCTCGATGAAGCTCTCGAACTGGATCGCGATGCGGTCGATGTCGCGCGCGAAGCGGTTGTAGGCCACCACCGCCGGGATCGCCGCAAACAGGCCGATGGCCGTGGCCACCAGCGCTTCGGCGATGCCCGGGGCCACGGTGGCCAGCGTCACCTGCTGCAGGTTCGACAAGCCGACGAAGGCATGCATGATCCCCCACACCGTGCCGAACAGGCCCACGTAAGGCGAGACCGACCCCACCGTGGCCAGGAAGCTGAGCTTGCTTTCCACCACGTCCAGCTCGCGCTGGTAGCTGGCGCGCATCGCGCGGCGCGCGCCGTCCAGCTGCACGCCAGCGTCCATGCGCTTTTCGCGCAGCTTCAGGAACTCGCGCATGCCGCTGGCGAAGATGCGCTCCAGCGGCGCGGTGTCGGCCTTGTTGCTGACGCTCTGGTGCATCTCGGTCAGGCTGCGGCCTGACCAGAACTCGCGCTCGAACTCCTCGTTCGCGCTGCGCACGCGCTTCAGGCCGAAGAGCTTGCCGAAGATGACGGTCCAGCTCGTCAGGCTCATCAGCACCAGGCCCGCCATCACGATCTGCACCACCAGGCTGGCCTGCAGGATGAGCGAAGTGATCGACATGTCGGCGTTCATGGCAGGCAGGTGTTCATACGTGACGTGATGGCAGTGGGAATGCGGCGCGGCTTGAAGCTGGCCTCGTCCACGCAGCCGATGCGGATCTCGCTGGTGGCCAGCAGCTGGCTGCCGCACCAGGCCTCTTGCGCCAGCTGCATCGAAGCGCGGCCCAGTTGCAGCGGCTGCACGGTGATGCGCAGTTCGTCGTCCAGCCGTGCTGGCGCCAGGTACTGCAGCTGCGTCTGGCTGACGATGAAGATCGCACCGGTGGCTTCGCGCAGCGCCTGCTGCTGCACGCCCAGGCTGCGCAGCCATTCGGTGCGGGCGCGCTCGAAGAACTTCAGGTAGTTGGCATAGAAGACCACGCCGCCAGCGTCGGTGTCTTCCCAGTAGACGCGGACGGGGTGCTCGAAGGCGGGTGGGGCTGCGGCGCTCATGCAGCGCGCGATTATCCGGCCACGGCCCGCGGCCCCGGCGCAGAGCCCTGCGCGGCCCGGGGCGGTGCTTTGATCAGGGCAGTACGCGCCGGGCGATCGGCCCCCACAGCGGGTGGCCGGCTTCGGACCGGCTGAGCTGGAAGGCCGGCCAGGCGGCCCGCGCTGCGGCAAAGGCGGCCTCGCATTCGGCCAGGCGTTCGCTGGTGCAGGTGATGAAGGCCAGCAGCTTGTGCGCCTGCGCGCGGTCGCGCGGGCTCTGCAGGCCCGCAGCCAGGGCCTTGCGCAGCGCGGCTTCGGCCTGCGGGTACTGGGCGTCGTCGTAGGCGCGCATGCCGTCGGCCAGGGCGCGCTCGGCCGGGCGCTCCAGCACGTCGGCCAGGCCCAGGGGTGCCGTGGCCGGGGGCGGGGCGGGCGGGGGGGCGGCGCAGCCGGCCAGCAGGGCGGCCAGCACGATGGCCAGCCCGGCGGGGGCGCGCTGCAGCGGTGGGGCGGTCAAGCTCATGGTCCGAAGCGGTGGCGCAGGGTGATGGGCTTGTCGGCCGCCACCTGCACGGTGGCGACGAAGGGCGGGAAGTCTTCGTTGCGCACGGTGATGGTGTGCGTGCCCTCGGGCAGCGTCAGCTGGTTCAGCGGCGGGGCGGTGCCGACCGGGTTGCCGTTCACTTCCACCTTGCCCCAGGGGCTGATGGCCAGCTGCACGGTGCCAGCCACAGGCGTGGCGCGTGCATCGGCCGCCGGGCTGCCCGCGCGGGCCGGGGTGGTGCGGGTGCGGTTGGTGGCACTGGCGTTGGGCGGGGTGCCGGCCGCAGCCGGGGCACCAGGCCGCGCCGTGCCGGCCGCGGTGGCGCCAGGCGGCGTGGCAGCCGCTGCCGCCGGCGCCGAAGCGTCCGCGCTGCGCGGCGGGACCAGGCTTTCCGAAGCCGCCGGGTCCACCAGCGGCACCTCGGCCGGGGCGGGCGCCATGGGGCCGGCTGCCGCAGCCGCGGCGCTGGCGGCGGCCGATGCGCTGCCTTCGGCCGCGCCCGGGGCGGGGCCGGCCAGCGGGGCTGTGTCGGCATCACCCGCGCCCGGGCGGCGCAGCCACAGCGCGCCCAGGCCGGCGCTGGCCAGCACGCCCGCCAGCAGCAGCGCGGGGCGCAGGCGTGCGGGCCGGGGCGCGGCCGCCGGCGGCACCACGGGGGCGGGGGGCGCGGGCTGGGCCGGGGTCTCGGGCGGCAGCGGGCCTGGGGTGCCCTGGGCTTCGGCCCAGCGGCGCAGGGCCATCGACATCTCGGTAGCGTTGGCAAAGCGGTCGGCCGGGTCGCGCGCCATCGCCCGTGCCGCGATGTCCGACAAGGCCTGCGGCACACCCGGGCGCAGTTCCACCGCCGGGGCCGGGTGGCTGGTCAGCACCGCGGTCTGGATCTGCTCGACGGAATCGCCGCCGAAGGCCTTGCGCCCGGTCAGCAGTTCGTACAGCACGGTGCCCAGCGCGTAGATGTCGGTGCGGGCGTCCACCGGCGTGCCCCGCACCTGCTCGGGCGACTGGTAGTGCGGCGAGCCGGCCACCGACCCGTCCAGCGCCGGCACGGCCGTGCCGTGGGCGATGCGGGCGATGCCGAAATCCAGCACCTTGGGCCGGTCGCGCCCGACGATGAAGATGTTGGCGGGCTTGATGTCGCAATGCACGACGCCGCGCGCATGGGCGTAGGCCAGCGCATCGGCCACGCGGCGCACCAGCACCGCGGCCACGCGCGGGCTGGGCACCCAGCCGGCAGCCAGCGCCTGCCGCAGGTCGCGGCCCTGCAGCCGCTCCATCGCGATGTAGACGCCGTGGTCGGAGAGCCCGGCATCGAACACGGTGACGATGTAGGCGTGGTTCAGGCTGGCGGCGGCGCGGGCCTCGTTGAGGATCATGCCGTCCAGCGATTCGCGCATCGGCGTGGGCAGGTCGAACTGCAGCGTCTTCACCGCCACGGTGCGCGACAGCAGCGGATCCCAGGCCTCGTGCACCTGGCCCAGGCCGCCTTCGCCCAGGCTGGATTTCAGCGCGTAGCGGCCCACATGCGACAGCGTAGGCTGCGCTTCCAGCGCGTGATCGCCGCCGCTGCCGGCCAGGCCGAAGCCGCTGGCGCGGCCCGCGGCGGCTTCAGTGCGCCGGGGTTCGGGCGCGATGCCGGGCAGCACGCGTGAATCCATGACCTGCGAATCCATGATGCCGCTGGGCGTGGGCTCGTCCAGCGCATAGAAGGGCAGTTTCGATTCGGGTGCCGCTGGCGGCAGCGTGGCTTCGGTGGCGGCGAACTCGGTCGCGGCATCGTCACCGCTGCGCGTGATGGCGCCGCGGTCGCCGTCTGTGTCGCGCCTGCCGCGCTTGCCGAAGAGTTGGTATCCCACGGTGCGCCAGCTTACGGACGCGGCCGCCGCGCGATGGGCAGAAAAGCCCGGCTTTGGCGGCGCGTCTCGTGCCGGCTTCAGGCCAGTTCGCGCGCCAGCCGCGTGGCGGCTTCTTCCAGCGCCGCCATGCTGCTGGCATAGGACAGGCGCACGAAGCGGCCTGCCGTCGCCGGCCCGAAATCGCGCCCGGGCGTCAGCGCCACGTGGGCGCGGCGCATCATCTCGAAGCTGAATTCCCAGCTCGTGGGCATGGCGCTGCCCGCGGCCAGGAAGCGCGAACAGTCGGCCCAGGCGTAGAACGCGCCGTCGGGCATCACCGGCACGTCGAAGCCGATGGCCTGCAGTGCCGGCACGATGAAATCGCGGCGGCGCCTGAATTCGTCGCGCCGGGCTTCGCAGATCGCCAGCGTCTCGTTGTCGAAGCAGGCCAGCGCGGCGTGCTGCGCCACGCTGGATGCGCAGATGAAGAGGTTCTGCGCCAGCTTCTCGACCGGCGCCACCAGCGCCGGCGGCAGCACCATCCAGCCCAGCCGCCAGCCCGTCATGCAGAAGTACTTGGAAAAGCTGTTGATGCAGACGATGCCCTCGCCCAGGCCCTGGCCCAGCGCCAGCGCGCTGTGGCCGTAGGCCGCGTCGAAGCTCAGGCCCAGGTAGATCTCGTCGACCAGGGTGACGCCGCCGCGCGCGCGCACGGCGGCCGCGATGCGCGCCATCTCGTCAGGGGCGATGGAGGTGCCCGTGGGGTTGCTGGGCGATGCCAGCAGCACGCCGCGCGTGGCCGGGGTCCAGGCGGCTTCGACGCTCGCGGCGCTGGGCTGGAAGCGCTGCGCCGCGCCGGCCGGCAGCAGCCGCGCGCGGGCGCCAGCGGCGGCCACGAAGTGCCGGTTGCAGGGGTAGCTGGGGTCGGGCATCAGCACCTCGTCGCCGGGCTCGAAGAGCGCCAGGCAGATGAGCTGCAGCGCTGCCGAGGCCCCTGCCGTCACGACGATGCGCGCCGGGTCCACGTGCAAGCCGTGGCGCTGCGCGTACCAGCCGGCGATCTTTTCGCGCAGCGCCGGCAGCCCGGTGGCCGGGGTGTACTGGGTGTGCCCGGCGCTGATGCAGGCCTGCGCGGCGCGCAGCACCGGGGCCGGTGCGGTGAAGTCGGGCTCGCCGATGTTGAGATAGATCATCGGCTCGCCGCCCTGGGCCGGATCGCAGGCCGGGCTGCGGGCGATCTCCTGCGCGGCCTTGGCGCATTCCATCACCCAGAACGGGTCGATGTGGTCCAGCCGGCTGGCGGTGCGGAACGGCGTGCCGGGCGTGACCGGGCCGACGGGCAGTGGCATCGGGCTGCCGGCCTGATCAGCCGCGCGCAGGGCGCGGCGGGCGTGGCGCACGCGGCTGGCTGGCTTCCACCGGGCGCAGATCGCCGGCGGCCTTGTCCAGCACGCCGTTGACGTACTTGTGGCCATCGGTGCCGCCGAAGGCCTTGGCGAGTTCCACCGCCTCGTTGATGGCCACGCGGTAGGGGATGTCCAGGCAGTGCGTCAGTTCGTACGCGCCGATCATCAGCACCGCGTGCTCGACGGGCGACAGCTGCGCCACCGGGCGGTCGACATGCCTGGCGAGCACCGCATCCAGCGTCGTGGCCTCGCTGATGGCGCCGTGCAGCAGGGCGTCGAAGTGGGCCCGGTCGCACTTGTCGAAATCGTCCTGCTCGCGCAGGTGGGCAACGATCTCGTCGCCGCTGGCGCGCGACAGCAGCCACTGGTACAGGCCCTGCAACGCGAACTCGCGTGCGCGGCGGCGGCCGGATTTGGGCGGCGGCTTGCGGGTGGGCTCGGCCGTGGCTTCGGCTGGCGGGGTGGGGTCGGTCACGAGAAGTCTTCCAGCAGGTTGGCCATCTCCACGGCCACGCGCGCGGCGTCGCGGCCCTTGTCGTCGGCACGGGCCCAGGCCTGGGCTTCGTTCTCGACGGTGAGGATGGCGTTGGCGATCGGCAGCGTGTGGTCCAGCCCCACGCGCGTGACGCCGGCGCCGCTTTCGTTGGCCACCAGCTCGAAGTGGTAGGTCTCGCCGCGGATGATGCAGCCCAGCGCCACCAGGGCGTCGAAGTCACCGCTGGCAGCCATCACCTTCAGGGCCAGCGGCACTTCCAGCGCGCCTGGCACGGTGACGATGCGGATGTCGCCGGGGTCGACTTCCAGGCGTTCCAGCTCGGCCAGGCAGGCGCTGGCCAGCCGGGTGGTGATGGCGTCGTTGAAGCGGGCCCGCACGATGCCGATGCGCAGGCCTTCGCCCAGCAAGTCGCCCGTGCTGCCCTGGTCTGCGTCCTGCATGTCGGCGTGGCTTTCTTGGTTCAGGCGGCCGCGCCGGGGGCGGGGCGGAAGCCGGTGATTTCCAGGCCGTAGCCCGTCATGCTGGGCATGCGGCGCGGGTTGCCCAGCAGCTGCATGCGGCGCACGCCCAGTTCGCGCAGGATCTGCGCGCCCACGCCGTAGGTGCGCAGGTCCATCGGCGCGCGCGCGGCCGGGGCCGGGGCGCGGTCGGGCAGCAGCTGGGGCAGCAGCTGCTGCGCGTCCTGCCCGCAGTTCAGGAGCACGGCCACGCCCTGTGGCGCGGCCTGCAGTGCCTGCAGCGCCGCCGGCAGGGGCCAGCTATGGCCGCTGCCGCCCACGTCCAGCAGGTCCAGCGCGGTGAAGGGCTCGTGCACGCGCACGGAAACTTCGTCCTGCGGCGTCCACTGGCCGTGCGTCAGTGCCAGGTGCACGCCGCCGCCCTTGTCGTGGAACACGATGCAGCGGAATTCGCCCTGCGGCGTCCGCAGCGCGCGGCTGCCGGCGCGTTCGATGAGGGTTTCGTTACGGCTGCGGTAGCCGATGAGATCGGCGATCGTGCCGATCTTCAGACCGTGTTCGCGCGCGAAGACCTGCAGGTCGGGCAGGCGGGCCATGGTGCCGTCGTCCTTCATCACCTCGCAGATCACGGCCGCAGGCATCAGCCCGGCCATGCCGGCCAGGTCGCAGCCAGCTTCGGTGTGGCCGGCGCGCATCAGCACGCCGCCGTCCTGCGCCTGCAGCGGGAAGATGTGCCCGGGCTGCACCAGGTCGGCCGGCCTGGCGTCGCGCGCCACGGCGGCCTGCACGGTGCGGGCGCGATCGGCGGCCGAGATGCCGGTGGTGACCCCGGTAGCAGCTTCGATCGACACCGTGAAGGCCGTGCCGTGCTTGGTGCCGTTGCGGCTGGCCATGGGCGGCAGCTGCAGGTATTCGCAGCGCTCGCGGGTGAGCGTCAGGCAGATCAGGCCGCGGGCGTGCCGCGCCATGAAGTTGATGGCCTCGGGCGTGACGTGCTCGGCGGCCAGCATCAGGTCGCCTTCGTTTTCGCGGTCTTCTTCATCGACGAGGATGACCATGCGGCCGGCGGCGAGCTCGGCCACCAGCTCGGGGACAGGGGAAATCGACATCGGCAGATTGTAGGTGGCGGCCCCGTTCGAAGGCGGTGCCAGGGCCGTGGGCCTGCCCGGGCGCGCGCCGCGCGGTCCTTCAGGCCTGCCGCCGCGCCAGCAGCCGCAGGTCGGGGCCCAGGGCCTGGGTGGAGACGAAGCGCCAGCGCGTTGCGTCAGCCAGCGCAGCCAGGGCCGGCAGCTCGGCCAGGGGCCGGCCCGCGCCCAGCAGCATGGGGGCGACGTAAACCAGCAGTTCGTCCACCAGCCCCTGGTTAAGCAGGGCGCCGTTGAGCGTGGCGCCGGCCTCGACGTGCAGCTCGTTGATCTGCCGCCGGCCCAGATCGGCCAGCAGGGCCGGCAGGTCGATGCGGCCATCGGCGGCCGGCAGAGCCAGCCGCTCGACGTGATCGCCGGCCGCTGCGGCGGGCTGGGCCCCGGCCAGGCCCTGCACCAGCAGCACACGCCCTGGCGGCTGCAGCACCTGCGCCTGGGCCGGGGTGCGGCCTTGCGTGTCCAGCACCACGCGCAGCGGCTGCAGTTGCGTGGGCACCAGGCGCACGTCCAGGCGCGGGTCGTCGGCCAGCACGGTGCCCACGCCGGTCAGCACCGCACCGGCGCGGCGGCGCCAGGCATGGCCGTCCTGCCGGGCTTTGGCGCTGGTGATCCACTGGCTGCGGCCGTCGGGCAGGGCGGTGCGGCCGTCCAGGGACACGGCCACCTTCAGGCGCACCCAGGGCCGGCCGCGCTGCACGCGCTGGAAGAAGCCGATGTTGATGTCGCGCGCGGCGTCGGCGATTTCGCCATCGGCCACGTCCACCTGCACGCCGGCCGCCCGCAGCCGCGCGATCCCGGCGCCGTTGACGGCGCCGAACGGGTCCACCGCGGCCACCACCACGCGCGCCAGCCCGGCAGCCACCAGCGCGTCGCAGCAGGGGGGCGTGCGGCCGTGGTGGGCGCAGGGCTCCAGCGTCACCCAGGCGGTGCCGCCGCGCACATCCAGGCCCCGAGCCTGGGCGTCGCGCAGGGCCATCACCTCGGCGTGGGCCTGGCCTGCGGCCTGGGTGGCGCCGCGCCCCAGCACGCGGCCATCGGCATCGGCAATGACGCAGCCCACGCGGGGGTTGGGGTCGCTCACACCGATGGCCTGGGCGGCCAGGGCCAGCGCTTCGCGCAGGCGGGCCGTGTCGGCGGGTGCCAGGCCGGCGCTCGGGCCTGCGCTCACAGGCCCAGCGGGTGCGCGAAGGTGGTGGTGTTCAGCGGCGTCAGCGGGTCGTCCGCCGGGCAGCCGAAGGGCAGGCTGCCGTCGCCAGCGTGGATGAGCAGGAAGTTCTGGTTGGTCAGCGGGCCGCGCACATCTTCGTAGTCCAGCGGGTGCTCTTCGTTCTTGATGGTGGCCGAGCCGACGGTCCGGTTGTCGGGGTAGCGGGTGTAGCGGCAGACGCGCTGGCGCGTGGGGTCGGCGACGCCGGGGTCGTCGGTCAGCACGCTGTTGCCGTTGACGACGGCGCGGCCGGACCAGCGCACCAGCGCGCCGCCCGGCCCGGCCACTGGCACGGCGCAGAAGTAGGCGACATAGGTGCCGCGCACGCGCGCAAAGCAGTCCACCACCAGGGCCGAGGGTGCCGTGCGCAGCACCTGCACCCGCAGCGCGGGCGACAGCACCAGGGGCGGGTCGACCGGGAATTCGGCGTCGCCCGCGATCGGCGCGCGTGGCGACCCCCCGACCGAAGCCAGCGGCCGTGCGAAGCGCACGAAGCCGCTGAGCAGCTGTGCGCGGGCCGTCTGGCAGTTGGTGATGTTGTCCAGCGTCAGCGATGCGGTGTCGTTGGCATCGGTCGAGCACAGCGTGATCAGGCCGGTGGCGTGGTCGAACAACCAGACCTGCGCCCCGGTCAGCCCTTCGGGCTGGGGCGGCCGGAAGCCACTCTGCGTGGCCGACAGCCGCTTGGCGTCGCGCGGGATGCCGCCGGCGCGGCCGTTGCCGCGTGCCACCGGGTTGCCATCGGCCGGCACCACGACGGTGGCGGCGAGCTCGGGGGCGACACCGGCCAGCGTGGTGTTCAGCTGCACGGCCTGGGCCACGGCATTGCGGTCTTGCCAGCCCACCGTCACCGACAGCGTCTTGTAGGCCGGCGCTGCCGACGTCGTGACGCGGCGCGTGAGCGTGAACTGCGTGTTGCTGCCGGTGACGTCGGCGTTGGCGCCGCTAGCCAGGCCGTCGTAGGTGACGGTGCCCGCCGGCGCCGGCCCCGACACGGTGGCGTAGCTGCGCCAGGTCTCGATCTCCTGCTGCGCCAGGCGCACGGCTTCGGAGCGCTGCTTGGCCAGGTCGGCGTTCTGACGCAGCACGACCTGCACGCCCAGCACCGACACCAGGCCCACGGCGGTGACGGTCAGGGCCACCAGCGCTTCGATCAGCGCCATGCCGCGTGCGGCGGGCTTCGGGTGGGCATGCATCAGAAATCCTTCCAGCCGCCGGGTACGCGCACGAAGGTGCCCGAACGGGTTCTCAGTTCCGCCAGCAGGGCGGGGTCATAGACGATGCGCTGGCTGCCGGAGCCGCCGAAGTTGCCTTCGGCCACGAGCGCGCCGCGGACTTCCGTCGTGCCGGCGCCGCGGTCCCAGTTGGCGGCGCGGCCGTAGATCATGCCGTGCACGGTGCCGCTGGTCAGGGTGGTGGTGCCCGTCACCAGCAGCAGCAGGGGCCGGCTGGCAGCGAGTTCGGATGCCGCCAGGCTGCCGCCCGTGGGCGCGGCCCCGATGTCGCCGTCGACATCGAGGTTGCCATCGAGCCAGATCGCCTTGCCGGGGTTGTCGCGTGCGGCGCCGTTCACCTGCGCGGCGTTGCAGCCGGCGCTGCAGTCCAGCCGCACGGCCCCGGGCTGCGCCTGGTGCATGGCCGCGCTCATGCCGAACCGCGAGCTGAACATGCGCTGGCCGCTGGCAAAGCCCGCCAGCCGTGAGTCACCAGTGCCGGTGGATTCTTCCGGCGGTGTGCCGGGCAGGCTGGTGAGCTGGAGGTTGCCGCTGGGTGTGCCGCCGGCGTGGATCGTCATGCCGTTGGAGGCGGGATCGGTGTTGATGAGCTGCAGTGCACCCGTACCGCCGTCGACATTGCCGCGCGCCGTCAATGCCGCTGTCGGCACCGTGGACATGCCGCTGCGCAGCGTCACGACATGGGTCAGCACGGCCATGGCGTCGCCGGCCGGGGCCGTGGGGTTCTGCGCCAGGCAGGCGGCATCGGCACGGGTGCAGCCGGCCGAAACGATGCGGATCACGTCGCGCCGCGTGCTGGGCGCAGGCAGGTATTCGAAGCGGATGCGGAACATCGGCTTGGCACCTGCGCTGGCGACGGTGGGCAGCGTGGGGGCGGTCGTGCCGGGGCAGTCGCAGCGCCAGTCGTTCACCGCTGGATCGGGGTCGAAGACGCAGGCGGCCAGCGGCGGATCGGTGCTGCCGGGCAATGTCTTGAGGGTGATGTCGCCCCGGGCATCGATGGTCTCGATGTAGCGCGCACGGAAGCTCACGTCGCTGGCGCTGGCCGAAGGCCGGCAGGACGCGTCGATACGCCCGCCGTTGAGCTGCGCCAGGGCCCAGTTGAGCCCGGCTTCGGCGGCTTCGAAGGCCTGGGTGGACCGGTACTGGTTGGCCGAGGTGCGCTGCTCGAAGATCATGTTGCGGCTGGTGTACACCGCCACCAGCGCTGTCAGGAAGAACAGCAGCAACACCACCACCAGAGACGCCACGCCCCGGGGCGGGGTGCGCCTGCTGGCGGGTGCCGGCCCCAAGGCAGGGCGCCGGCCGGGGTGCGAATCAGCGCGCTTCATTCGGGGCAGGACTTGGGGTCGGCCGGGGTCCCGGCCGAGATCACGACGTGGTCGTTGCGTACGCGCACACGGCTGCTGACGGTGCGGCGTACCGATGGGTCGCTGACCGCCCGGCCGGTGATGGTGACCGTCACGTCGCGCACGGCCACGGTCGGCCAGCAGTGGTCGGGGCCAGCGCCCGCGGGCCAGGGCGTGGGGCAGTCGTTGGGGCAGGACAGCCGCACTGTCGCCGATGTCTGCGGCGTGATGCTCATCGATTCGACGAACAGCACATTGCGATCGGTCAGATCCTGCGAGGGCGTGCCCATCGACAGCCGCGTGCGGATCACGCCGTCCACGAGTTCGAATTTGAAGGGGCCGGGTGCGCCATCCTCGCGCTCGTACTGGTACTCGATCGAGCCCTGGGTGCCGACGGTGGCCTGCAGGCCCTGGTATTCGCTGACGTTGATGCTGGACACGTCGGAGTTCCAGACTGCGGTCTGGGCGGTCTTGGTATAGCCGGTACGCCGGATGTCGCGGGCGATGATGTCGGCACTGGCGCGCAGGTCCTGCTGCAGCTGGGTTTCCAGCAGCAGCTGCCGGTTTTCGCGCAGCTGCGTCGTCACCACCATGCTGGCCGCGGCCACCACGAACAGGCCGATGGTGATGCCCACCATCAGCTCGACCAGCGACAGCCCGCGCTGGCGGGCCAGGGCCATGGGGCGATGCTTCAGCATGGCGTGCCCGTGACGGTTGAACCCGAGGGGGTGCACACCGCCGGCCGGCCCGAAAGATTGACGACCGTGCGCAGGCTGCGGGCGCTGTCGATGCTCAGGTCGACGCTGAAGGTGTTGCCGCCCGTGCCAGAGAAGCCGATGTGGTCGATGATGATGGCGCCGTTGCTCGGGTCGACACGGAAGGCCGGCGTCAGCGCGCCGGCGGCCAGGGAAACGCCCTGGGCGCGGGGCAGCTTGACGGTGCGGATCTCGCTGCCGCTGCCGCCCACGGTGCAGGCTGGTGCGGCCAGGCAGTCGCAGGCCATCCAGTCGTTGCCGGTGAAGATCACGTAGCAGCTTTCGCTGGTGTTGCTGCTGAAGCGCATGCGCACGAACTGGTTGCGGCTGGTGGCTTCGCTGCGCGTGAACTGCACGTCGTTCGACAGCTGGGCGCTGACGGCCTTCAGCCGCTGCATCAGGATGAAGTCGTAGAACGACGGTGCAGCCAGCGTCAGCACGACCGCGAGCACCGCCAGCACGATCATCAACTCGATGAGCGTGAACCCGTGGGCCCGGAAGAGACGGCGTCGCATCATCGAACCCAGCAGCGGTGCGGGTCGGCCCAATCGATGCCCGAGGCACCGGCGCCGTAGCCGATGTTGCCGTTCTGCATGCGCACGGCCAGGCGCAGGCAGTTGCCGTCCGAGCCTTGCGACTTGTTGGGATCGGCCGTGGCCGTGACGACATAGCTCGTGGCGTCGGCAGCGCTGATGGCGATGCTGTACAGGCCGGCCGGGCTGCTGGCCGACAGCCCCAGGCCTGCAGACGCCGGGGGATCGGACGTGGGCGCGCTGGTGAGGTTGCCGGTGAAGGCCGGGTGATTGGCGCGCCAGCGTTCCTGGGCCTGCTGCACGGCGGTCAGCGCGTTGATGGCGTCCGACCGGCGGCTCTTGCGGATCTGATCCATGAAGCTGGGGTACGCCACGGCCGCCAGGATGCCCACCACGGCCAGCGTGATCATCAGCTCCACCAGGGTGAAGCCGCGGCCCGGCCTGCGCAGCGGCCTGGCCGGTGCCTGCGGTGCAGGCCAGCCTGGCCGCGGCCGGGCCTGACCAGCCCAGGCGGAAAGACGACGGACTGACGACAGCGACTTCATCGTGAACAGATTATCGAAAACCGGGCCCGGATGCGACCTGGCCGTCTGTCGCTCCGGGAAAACCGTTGGTCGGCCGAGCGAGTGAACGTGGGGGGTGGGCCGGGGGCACCGCCGCTGGCGCCGGGGGCGGCCATGTCCCTGCGTCAGCAGGCGGCATAGCCCGGCACGCTGTTGGGGCTGCAGGCACGCGTCCGTCCCATGATGTTGACCACCTGGTGCACCGCCGCCCCGCTGCGGGCCACCACGCGCAGGGTGCCGGTGGGCGTGCTGGTGCCCAGCGCCGGGTGGAAGACGATGGACGTCACGTTGGACTGCAGCTGGACCGGGCCGCCGGGCGCAAAGAACACGCTGCGCCGTGCGACGGCGCCGTTGATGCACATCGCAGGGCCTTCGGCCTGGCAGCTGCAGTCGCTGGCGGCGCCGTTGTGCACGACGTAGCAGCTGCCCGCCGGGCTGCTGCGGAAGCTCATGCGCAGGCCGGCGTTGTGGGCCACGGCCAGGCTGCGGGCCAGCTTGATGTCGGTGGCAAGCTGTGCCGCGGCGCCATCCAGGTGGCGTCGTTCGATCGACTTGGCGAACTGCGGCCAGGCCGAGCCCAGCAGCACCATCACGATGGCGATGACGACCAGCGCTTCCACCAGCGTCAGGCCGCGGTGGATGCGGAAGGGACGGTGCTTGAAGGCGGCTTGGCGGGTCATGGCGGCTCCTGGCGGGGGTGGATGCCGTCACTCTAGGCAGGCCCGGGCCTGGCTGCGTCCCCCGCTGGCGTGCCTGGGCGCCGGCCCTGGGGTGGGCCCCCGCGCCGTCCCCCCGCGCGCGGGCCTGGGCGGGCCCCCCCGGAAGGGGTGTCGCTGCCAGCGCCGGGGCCGGCGCCGGTAGGTGGTCAGATGTCGCGGATGAGCTGCCTGAAGGCGTCTACGTCCTCGAACTGCCGGTAAACCGACGCAAACCGAACGTAGGCCACCTTGTCGATGCGCTTGAGTTCACGCATCACCAGTTCGCCGACCCGGGCGCTGGGCACTTCGCGGGCGCCGCTGGTCAGCAGCTTGTCCTGGATGCGCTCGATCGCCGCATCCACCTGTTCGATGCTCACCGGCCGCTTGCGCAGCGCCAGCACCATGCTGGCGCGCAGCTTGGCGGGGTCGAATTCCACCCTCGAGCCGTCCTTCTTCACGACCGCCGGCAGGCTGATTTCGCTGCGCTCGTAGGTCGTGAAGCGCTTGTCGCAGCCCAGGCAACGGCGGCGGCGACGGATGGCGTCGCCCTCCTCTGATTCGCGCGTCTCGACGACCTGGGTGTCGTCATGGCTGCAGTAGGGGCAGCGCACGCGGTTCAGCCGGCTGTCATCGGTACACGGGGAAGTCGCGCGTCAGCGCCGCCACCTTGGCGCGCACGGTCGCAATGTTGGCGGCGTCGTGGGGCTGGTCCAGCACGTCGGCGATCAGATGCGCGGTCTGGCGCGCCTGCTCTTCCCGGAAACCGCGGGTCGTCATCGCCGGGGTGCCCAGGCGGATGCCGCTGGTGACCATCGGCTTCTGGGGGTCGTTGGGGATGCCGTTCTTGTTGCAGGTCATGTGGGCGTCGCCCAGCACGGCTTCGGCTTCCTTGCCAGTCAGGTTCTTCGGCCGCAGATCGACCAGCATCACGTGGCTTTCGGTGCGGCCGCTGACGATGCGCAGGCCGCGCTCGATCAGGGTTTCGGCCAGCACGCGGGCGTTGGCCAGCACTTGCTGCTGGTAGATCTTGAAGTCGGGCGACAGCGCTTCCTTGAAGGCCACCGCCTTGCCGGCGATGACGTGCATCAGCGGCCCGCCCTGGATGCCCGGGAACATCGCGCTGTTGATCTTCTTGGCGATCGCCTCGTCCTTGGCCAGCACGATGCCGCCGCGCGGGCCGCGCAGGCTCTTGTGCGTGGTGCTGGTCACGACGTCGGCATGCGGCACCGGGTTGGGGTAGACGCCGGCGGCGATCAGGCCCGCATAGTGCGCCATGTCAACCATGAAGTAGGCGCCGACGGCCTGGGCCACCCGGGCGAAGCGCTCGAAGTCGATGCGCAGGCTGTAGGCGCTGGCGCCGGCGATGATGATCTTCGGCTTGTGCTCGTGGGCCAGGCGCTCCATGGCGTCGTAGTCGATGGCCTCGTTCGCGTCCAGGCCGTAGCTGACGACCTTGAACCACTTGCCGCTCATGTTCAGCGGCATGCCGTGGGTGAGGTGGCCGCCTTCGGCCAGGCTCATGCCCATGATGGTGTCGCCAGGGTTCAGCAGCGCGAAGAACACGGCCTGGTTGGCCTGGCTGCCGCTGTTGGCCTGTACGTTGGCGAAATTGGCGCCGAACAGGGTCTTCAGCCGTTCGATGGCCAGTGTCTCGACCACGTCCACGTTTTCGCAGCCGCCGTAGTAGCGCTTGCCGGGATAGCCTTCGGCGTACTTGTTGGTGAGCTGGCTGCCCTGGGCCTGCATCACCGCCGGACTGGTGTAGTTTTCGCTGGCGATGAGCTCGATGTGCTCTTCCTGCCGGCGGTTTTCGGCCAGGACACTGGCCCAGACCTCGGGGTCGATGAGCGCGAGCGTGGATTGGTTGCGGTCGAACATGGTGGTCCTCGAAGGGCGATAAGGCAGGTGCCGAGCGGGCGCAATCGGATGAGCCGGCGCCGCCCCAGGGGGCGCGCCATGGCAGATTGCCGGCAGTGTAGCCGTGGGCAGGGCGGCGGTTCAGCCGCCCGTGCGCAGCAGTGCGACCTGGTCGGCAGGGCCTTCGACGGCAGACGCCGGCTTGGCTGGCGTTGCCGGCAGGTTGGCGTCCAGCTGGGTGGCGGGTGCTTCCGGGAGTGCTTCCGGGGTGTCGCCGGGCTGGGCCAGGGGCGTGGTGACGTTCGGGGCGTTCACGGGCACCGGTTTTCCGTCTGCCACGGCACGCAGCAGCGCCTGTTCCGACAGCACCTTGCTGGCATAGCCGCCATCGGATTCCAGCATCGCCGCGCCGACGTAGTGGCGCAAGCCTTCCTGCAGGCTGCCGGCACGGGCGATGCACTCCTTGAGCACCTGCACGCCGACGCGCAGATTGCTGATCGGGTCGAAGGCGGCGTGCACGCCGCCGAACGACTGGTACTTGTCGTCATGCACCCGCGTCATCACCTGCATCAGGCCTTGGGCACCGACGGGGCTCTGGGCGAAGGGGTTGAAGCGCGATTCGATGGCCACGATGGCCAGGATCAAGGTCGGTTCCAGGTTGGCCCGCTGGCCGATCGACCAGGCTTCCTGCACCAGTGCGCTCACGGGTTCCGGCGCGACCTTGTAGCGGCGCGCCAGCCATTGGGCGATGGCGGCCTGCTGCCGGGTGAGTTCCTTCGGGTCGGTGGCGGTGGCGCGCGCCACGGCGTCGGGCTCGGCGGTGGCCAGCAGCAAGTTGCCCGAGGCCAGTTCGCGTTCTTCGTGTCGCGTCTGCAGCCATTCGAGGGTCACCACTTCCATCTGGTGGCGGATATCGGCCCGGCCAAGGGCAAAGACGGCCAGCGCCACGGCGGCCAGCCCCACCAGCGCCAGCGTGTTGTGGCTGACTTCCAGCAGCCCGTGGCCGACATCGCGGGCAAAGACGCCCAGCGATCGCAGAGTGGCCCGTCCGCCCTGCTGCAACTGGTTCAGGGCGGCTTGAATGACAGCGCGCATCGCTTCGTACTCCTGGCGCCGCCTGGGCCCGCCTTGCCCCGTGGGGCAGTGCGGCAGCAGGGGCACGGCAATAATCTTTTCATGGGCCGCCCCGCGTGGCGCGGGCGGCGGGGCGGATCTCGGCCCGCCCTGGTCGCGAGGCCTGGCTGGCCAAGGGTAAACCCTCAAATCACGACGTGAGGCGGATTCTAGGAACCGCTTCATACACGGTCAAGAATATGAAATCCAATAGTCAGACCAAAAACGTATGAAGTACCGTGACCTGCGGGACTTCATCGGCCAGTTAGAAGGTCTGGGCGAGTTGCGAAAACTCGCCGATCCGGTCTCGGCAAAGCTGGAACTGACGGCAATCGGTGACAAGTTGCTGCGCGCGGGCGGCCCGGCGGTGCTCTGCACGCAAGTGACTGGTTACAAAATTCCTGCCCTCATCAATTTGTTCGGCACCCCGCGGCGCGTCGCTCTGGGCATGGGCGCCGACAGTCTGGCCGACCTGCGCGACGTCGGCCGCCTGCTGGCCAAGCTGAAGGAACCCGAGCCGCCCAAGGGGCTGAAGGACGCCGGCAAGCTGTTCCACATGGCCAAGGCGGTGTGGGACATGAAGCCGGCGGTGCTGCGCACGGCGCCTTGCCAGGATGTGATCGTCGAGGGCGACGACATCGACATCGCCCGCCTGCTGCCGGTGCAGCACTGCTGGCCCGGTGATGCCGGGCCGCTGGTGACCTGGGGCCTGGTGATCACGCGCGGGCCGCAGACCGTGGCCGAGCCGCGCAGCCGGCAGAACCTGGGCATCTACCGTCAGCAGCTGATCGGCCCGCGCGAGCTGATCATGCGCTGGCTGGCCCACCGCGGCGGGGCGCTGGATTTCCGCGAGTTCGCGCGCGCGAACCCGGGCCAGCCGTTCCCGATCGCGGTGGCCCTGGGCGCGGACCCCGCCACGATCCTGGGCGCCGTGACGCCGGTGCCCGACACGTTGAGCGAATACCAGTTCGCCGGCCTGCTGCGCGGCGGTCGCACCGAGCTGGTGGCCAGCGGCGCTGGCGAGGGCGGGCTGATGCTGCAGGTGCCGGCCAGCGCCGAGCTGGTGCTGGAAGGCCACATCCCCCCGGCGCCCCCAGGCTTCCAAGGCGAAAGTGCCTTCGGCGTGAAGCTGAAGGAAAAGGGCGGCTACCTGCACGCGCTGGAAGGCCCGTTCGGCGACCACACCGGCTACTACAACGAGCAGGACTGGTTCCCGGTCTTCGAGATCAGGCGCCAGACGCAGCGCGCCAATCCGATCTACCACTCCACCTACACCGGCAAGCCGCCGGACGAGCCGGCCATCCTGGGCGTGGCGCTGAACGAAGTGTTCGTCCCCATCCTGCAGAAGCAGTTCCCGGAGATCGTCGACTTCTACCTGCCGCCCGAGGGGTGCAGCTACCGCATGGCGGTCGTGTCCATCAAGAAGGCCTACCCCGGGCATGCCAAGCGGCTGATGTTCGGCATCTGGAGCTTCCTGCGGCAGTTCATGTACACCAAGTTCATCGTCGTGGTGGACGACGACATCGACACGCGCAACTGGCAGGAGGTGATCTGGGCCATCACCACCCGGATGGACCCGGTGCGCGACACCACGCTGGTGGACAGCACGCCCATCGACTACCTCGACTTCGCCTCGCCCATCAGTGGCCTGGGCGGCAAGATGGGGCTGGACGCCACCAACAAGTGGCCCGGCGAGACGAGCCGCGAATGGGGTCGGGCCATCACGCTGCCGGCCGACGTGCGCCAACGGGCCGACACACTTTTCGAGCAACTCTTCTTGAAGGGCTGACAGGCGTCGCCTATTGTTGAAAAGCCTTTTCAGGCAAACCCTCTGGCGCAATCTTTGCGCGCCAGGAGCCCCTCGGCAGATGGCCGGGGAGCCCCAAGGTGGCCTCGCCACCCGCCCCGCCCGGCCCGCAGGCCCGGCGGGGTTTCTCTTTCAGGAGCCGGTCAGCGGCCGGCCCACCAGGCCAGGGCCTCGTAGACGACGTAGCGCACCCGGGCGAAGCCGCTGACGGACGGGCACCAGTCGTCGAGCGACGACAGGGCATCGTCCTGCAGGCCGACCGGCGCGGCGCGCACCGTCATGCCCAGCCGGGCGGCTTCAGGCTCGAAGGCGCGCAGCGCCCGGCGCATGTGCGACTCATGGGTCACCAGCAGCACCTGTTTCACGCCGGCAGCCGCCAGCACCGGCAAGGTGTTCAGCGCGTTCTCCCGGGTGTCCCGGGACTTCGCCTCGGCCCAGCGCAGGGGCAACTGGTAGTCCTCCGCCGCCACGCGGGCCACGACCGCGGCTTCGGGTTGCCGCAGCTCGGTCGCCGTCCAGCCGATGCCTCCCGTGAAGGCCAGCGGCCAGCCGGTGCGGCGTGCCAGCCAGACGCCGTAGGCCAGCCGCTCCCGGGTGATTTCCTTGAGCGAGCCGCCGCCGAACTCCGGCGCGTGCTGACGCACCCCGCCCCCCAGCACCAGCACGGCGCCGTCCGTCTGCGCCCGCAAGGCGGGCAGGGCGTCGGGCGACAGGGCGGCCGGCTGGCCCGCCGCGCGGCTGAGCAGCTCGCCGACGGCGTCGGTGGCCGACAGCCACAGGCCCAGCAAGGCCACCGCCAGCAGTGCGGCACCGGCGCGTCGCCCGCGTCGCAGTCGCCAGCCGCCCCAGGCCGCCAGCAGCAGCAGCGGGGCGGGCGGCATCACCACCAGCAGCAACACCGTCTTGAGTGCGGAATAGTCGAAGTGCATCACCGTCGGGATCATCGCCGACATCAATAATGCGGGCGCCGTGACGATTGCCCCCCGCTCCCTCGCCCGCCGTGCCCTCTGGACCCTGGCCGCCTTGTCGGCCCTGGTCACGCTGCTGCTGCTCCTGGTGACCCTCGCCTTGCCGGGCTGGATCACCGGCCGCGGCGTGGCGCTGGCCACCGAAGCCCTGGGGCGACCCGTGCAGGTCGAGGCGGCGCATGTCCAGCCCTGGCGCCTGGCCTTGGTGCTCGAAGGCGTGCGCATCGCCGGCCGCTCGGCGGACCAGCCGGCACTGTTCACGCTGGACAAACTGGACGCCGCGCTGTCCCTGCGTTCGCTGCTGCGGGGGCGTGCGGTGGTGGAGTCGCTGGTGCTGAGCCGGCCCCAGCTGCGCCTGGCGCGCATCGCCGAGGGGCGCTACGACATCGACGACCTGCTGCAGCGTTTTGCAGCCGCACCCGATGCGCCGGATGCGCCCGATCCGGAGTTCGCGATCTACAACATCGAGCTGAGCGACGGCCGGGTCGTGTTCGACGACCAGCCGGTCCAGCGCCAGCACGAGCTGGCCGGGCTGCACCTGGCCCTGCCGTTCCTGTCCACGCTGCCGGCGGACGTGACGGTGCAGGTGCAGCCGCGGCTGAGCGGCCAGCTCGACGGCGTGGCCTTCGACAGCCAGGCCGAGGCGCTGCCCTTCGCGGACGATGCCCGCGCCCGGCTGTCCTTGAAGTTCAGCGGCCTGGATCTTGCCCCGCTCGCGGCTTACGTGCCGGCCAGCCTGCCGGTGCGCCTGGCCGCCGGCCGCCTGGATGTCGACCTGGCGCTCGATTTCACCGAGCGCGCCCGGCAGGCGCCCGGCCTGAAGCTCAGCGGCGCGGTGCAGCTCCAGGGCCTGGCGCTGAACCAGCCCGATGGCCAGCCGTGGGTGGCGCTTGAACAACTGCGGGTGCCGCTGGCGGATGTGCAGCCCTTGCGCCGCCAGGTGGCCCTCGGCCAGGTGCGGATCACGCAACCGCGCGTCTGGCTGCGCCCCCTGCCGCGCGGGCCGGTCGCGCCGGGAGCACCCGCGGCCGAGCCGGCCGGCGCGGCCTGGCAGTTCAGCGTGGCGGGGCTGGACCTGCAGGATGGCCAACTGACGGTGCGCGACCTGGCGCTGGAAGCCATCCAGCTTCAGCTCGGCGCGGCGGCCTGGCCCTTGCGGCAGGCGGTGCAGCTCGACACCCGCCTGCGGCTGGGGCAGGCGACGGGTAGCGCCCGCGTGCGCCTGGCGCCCGAGCTGCTGCAGGCGGATGCGACCGTGCAGGACCTGGCCCTGGAGCGCCTGGCCGCCTGGCTGCCTTTGCCCGGCGGCGCGCGGCTGGCAGCCGGCCTGTCGACGCAGCTGTCGGTCACCGTGCCCGACCCGCTGGGGCCCGGCGCTGCCGACCGGGCCCGGCTCGCGCTGGCGGACCTGAGCCTCACCGAGGCCCGCCTGAGCCTGCCGGGCCAGCCGCGATTGGCAAGCGTCGCGCGGGCCCAGCTCGACAAGGCCAGCCTCGACCCCGCCGCGCGCAGCGTCGATCTCGGTCAACTCACGCTGGACGCCCCGCGCGTGCAGCTCGCCCGGGATGCCGAAGGGCGCCTCAACTTGGCGGCCCTGGCGCCGCCGGGCGACGCGGCCTCGGTAGCGCCGGGCAATGCCTGGCAGGTGCGCCTGGCCGGCGCCAGCATCGAGCGTGGCGCGGTGCATTGGCGCGACCTCGGCGTCTCGGCCGTCATGCCTGCGGTCGCCGTGGCGCTGGAGCCGCTGCGCCTCAAG
>JAIXZR010000292.1 GCA_027489455.1 Rubrivivax sp.
CAACTACCTGTTCAGGATGTGGACCGATGCCGGGTCCATCATCGACTACCTGGTCTACGCCAAGAACTACGTCGCGGCCTGCGAAGAAAAGCATGGCCTCGATGCGGTGGAAGAGTTCCTGGACAGCTGCCACGCCCTGGCCAACCACGGCGTGGACCGCTACCGCCGCCCCAGCCGCAAGACCCTGGCGCAGGAACTGGCCGAGCGCAAGGACCGCGAAGCCTATGCCCAGCAGCAGGTGAACGACCTGTGGCGCACGCTGCCCAAGGCGGCAGAAAAAGCCGGCGCTGCATCGGAAGCCAAGCGCTTCCCGGATGAACCGCAGGAGAACCTGCTGTACTTCATCGAGAAGAACGCGCCGCTGCTGGAACCCTGGCAGCGGGAAATCGTGCGCATCGTGCGCAAGGTGGCGCAGTACTTCTACCCCCAGCGCCAGACACAGGTGATGAACGAAGGCTGGGCCACTTTCTGGCACCACAAGCTGCTGAACACGATGTACGACGACGGCTTCCTGACCGACGGCGTGATGATCGAATGGCTCAAGAGCCACACCAACGTGATCTACCAGCCCCCCGTGGGCCACCGCGCGTACAGCGGCATCAACCCGTATGCGCTGGGTTTTGCGATGTACACCGACATGAAGCGCATCTGCGAAGCGCCCACGGAAGAAGACCGCGCCTGGTTCCCCGACATGGCCGGCAAGCCCTGGCTGCCGGTGCTGGACCACGCGATGCGCAACTTCAAGGACGAGAGCTTCATCGGCCAGTACCTGAGCCCCAAGCTGATGCGCGACCTGCGCCTGTTCGCCATCCGCGACGACGAGAAAGACAGCGAACTGGAAGTGGCCGCCATCCACGACGATGCTGGCTACCGCCGCGTGCGCGAAATGCTCAGCCGCCAGTACGACCTGGGCAGCCGCGAGCCCAACATCCAGGTCTGGAACGTCAACCTGCGGGGCGACCGCAGCCTGACGCTGCGCCACTTCCAGCACAACGACCGCCCTCTGCACGACACCGCTACCGAAGTGCTCAAGCACGTGGCGCGGCTGTGGGGCTTCGGCGTGCAGCTGGAAAGCACCAACGCCAAAGGCGACGTGACGAAGACCTGGTCGGTGCCGGCGCCTGCACAAGGCTGAACGGCGGCCGGCAAGGCCAAAGAAGGCGCCGCTGGCCGGCTTTATCCAGCGACCTGCCTGCCCTGCGCCAGCGCAGCATGGCAGGCATGCACCACCCCACCAGCCCCCAGCTGCTGATCGTGCCCGGGCCACGGCACGTGCTCTTCGTACTGCGCCCCTGCGGCGCCTTGCAGCTGCTGTCGATGCGGGCCTCGCGCTTCCTCGTCGGCCTGCGTGCGGCCTGTGCTGCGTTGTCGTTCGACGAACCGGTCTGCCACGAACACGCCCTGGAAGAACTGCTGCCCTGGGCGGGCAACGTCTAGCCCCTTCCAGACGCGGCGCGGCTGAAGCCCGCAAGGGCGCGCGTTGACGGCCCGCGCCGCGGATGCCAGCATCCCGCCCGGCGCTGGCCAGGCGCCACCGGATCCGCGGAAAGGGCTGCGCCCACTGGCTGCGCGCCCCACGCGTCCCCCATCCTTTGTGCTGCCTGCACGCGCGGATCACAGGCCTGCCCCGCACGGAGGAAGCATGTCACCCACCACCCCCCCGGCCCAGCGCACGCTGGCCGCCCACCCCGACCCTGACCAGCTGCGCCGCCAGGCCAAGGAACTGCTGCGCGCCTGGCACGCCGGCGACCCCACCGCCCTGGCCCGCGCCGCGCCCTACCAGCTGCCAGCGCCGCCGCGGCTGGTGCAGGCGCAGCTGGTCATCGCGCGTGAACTCGGCCAGCCCAGCTGGGCCGCGCTGATGGCCGAAGTCGACCGCCGCCGCGCCGCGGCGCTGGACGACGCGGCCTACACCGAGCGCGTGCTGGCCCTGGCCCTGGGCCGCGGCTACGACGCGCCCCGCCCGGCGCAGGCGCTGGCGCTGCTGCAGGCCCGCCCCGCGCTGCGCCCGCCGGCCCTGGCCCTGCTGCTGGGCGAAGCGCCCGACGATCTGCCCCCGCACACGCCGCTGCCCCCCTGGGGTGCGCCGCCGCTGGCGCTGGTGGCCTTCTCGTCGCTGGCGCGGGCGGGTTTCGAAGCCGCACTGCTGGCCCAACTGCAGCGCCTGCTGGCCGCGGGCGCCAGCCCCAACGCAGGCCTGCCCGATCCCGACGCCACCGATCGCCCCTTGCCCGCGCTCTACGGCGTCGTGGCCCGCGCCCAGAGCCTGGCGCTGGTGCAGGCCCTGCTGGCTGCCGGTGCCGACCCGAACGACAACGAATCGCTTTACCACGCCGTGGAGCTGGAAGACCGCCGCATCCTCGACGCGCTGGTCGCTGCCGGCGCACGCTGGCCAGGCACGAATGCGCTGGGCCGCCAGCTGGATTTCGACTCGCTGCCGAACCTGCAGCAATGCCTGGCGCTGGGGGCGGATGCCAATGAGCTTTCGCCGCTGGACGCCGGTGGCACGCGCCCGCTGCACCACGCCGTGCTGCGCGGGCGCAGCCTGCAGCACCTGCAGTGCCTGGTGCAGCACGGCGCCGACCTGCACGCCCGCGACGCCCACGGCCGCAGCCTGGCCTGGGTCGCCGCACGTGCCGGCCGGCCCGACGTGCTGGCCTGGCTGGCCCAACACGGCCAGCACGCACCCGACAACCTGCACGACCGCTTCCTGGCCGCCTGCGCCGCGGCCGAGGAAGCCAGCGCCCGCGCACTGCTGGCCGGCCGGCCGGGGTTGATCGGCGAGCTGTCGCCCGGCGACCTGCAACTGCTGCCCGAACAGGCCCAGCGCGGCGCCATCGACGCCGTGCGCCTGATGCTGGCGCTGGGCTGGCCCGTCAGCGTGCCCGGGCCCTGGCAGGCCAGCGCGCTGAACCAGGCCGCCTTCCGCGGCGATGCCGCCATGGTGGCCCTGCTGCTGCAGCACGGCGCGCGCTGGCATGAACGCAACGGCTACGGCGGCGACGCGCTGGGCAGCTGCCTGCACGCCGCCTGCAACGAGCCCGTGCCCGGGGGTGACTACGCCGAAGTGCTGCGCCTGCTGCTGGCCGACGGCGCGCCCGTGCCCGAGGACGACGAGCTGCTGCCCGACGCACTGGCCGCGGTGGTGGCCGCCGCGGCCCCCGCACCTGGCGCTGCCCGCCCGGGCCCGGCCGGCTGAGCGGCCCACCGCGGCCCCACCCCCGGGCCGGGGGGGCCGTGGCGCAGGGGCCCCGGGCGCGGGCCTTCCCGCCCTTGCGGGCATCGGCCCTCAGGCCAGAATCGCGGGTTTTTGCCCGAGGGCCCGCACCATGCACCGCACCCCCCGCCCCCTGCTCACGGCCCTGGCGCTGGCTTGCAGCCTGGTCCTGGCCTGCACCGCTGCCCAGGCGGCCGACCCCGCCGCGGAGATCGACGCCGAAACCGAGCTGTACGCCGCGAACGACACCGCGGCAGCGCCGGCCACCGCGCCCGCCGCCGACCCCACGCAGGTCTGGGACCTGAGCCCGTTGTTCAAGGACGCCGCCGCCTGGGAAGCCGAGCGCCAGGCCCTGCAAGCCGAGCTGCCCAAGCTGCGCGCACTGGAAAAAGACTTCGGCACCAGCCCGGCCAGCCTGCGCCGCGCGCTGGACCAGCTCTCGGCCGTGCAGCTGCGCATGCGCCGGCTGGGCGTCTACGCCAGCGCCCAGGCCAGCACCGACAACCGCAACCCGCAGTTCCAGGAACGCGCCGGGCAAGCCCGGTCGCTCTGGGGCCAGCATGGCGCCAGCGTGGCCTGGGTGAACGGGGCCATCGCCCAGCTGGGCGCGGCCAAAGTGGAACGCTACCTGCGCGCCGAACCCGGCCTGGCCCGCCACGCCGTGCGCCTGCAGGAAACCCTGCGCCTGGCCAAGCACCGCCTGCACCCCGAAGCCGAGAAAGCGCTGGCCGCGCTGTCACCGGTGCTCAATGCCCAGGGCAACACCCGCACCCTGCTGACGACCGTGGACATGGACTGGCCCACGCTCACCATCGACGGCAAGCCCCAGCGCCTGGACAGCACGGCCTACGTCAAGCTGCGCGCCCACCCCGACCGCGCCGTGCGCAAGCAGGTCTTCGACAGCTTCTTCCGCAGCTACGGCCGCCTCGAGAACACCCTGGGCAGCACGCTGGCCCAGCGCGTGGAGGCGGGCGTGGTCAATGCCCGGCTGCGCGGCTACCCGTCTGCCGTGGCCGCCAGCCTGGCCGACGACGCCATCCCCGAGAGCGTCTACCGCACCCTGGTGGCCGAAGCCAACGCCGGCCTGCCCACCCTGCACCGCTACCTGAAGCTGCGCCAGAAGATGCTGGGCCTGGCCGACCTGGGCTACCACGACATCTACCCCGATCTCGTGCAGACCAGCAAGCGCTACACGCCCGAGGAATCAGCCCGCCTCACGCTGGCCAGCGTGGCCCCGCTGGGCGCGCCCTACCAGGCGCAGCTGGCCAAGGCCCTGGGCGAACGCACCATGCACGTCTACCCCGCGCCGGGCAAGAGCCAGGGCGCCTACCAGAGCGGCGTGTACGGCATGACGCCGCTGATCTTCCTGAACCACCAGGACACCTTCGACAGCGCCAGCACCTACACGCACGAGTGGGGCCACGGCATGCACACGATCCTGGCCAACGGCACGCAGCCTTACGAGACTGCCGGCTACCCGCTGTTCCTGGCCGAGATCGCCGCCTTCACGCACGAACTGCTGCTGCAGGACCAAGTGCTGAAGACTGCCGCCAACAAGGACGAACGCCTGTTCTACCTGGGCGAAGCGGTGGAGCGCCTGCGCGGCACCTTCTTCCGCCAGACCATGTTTGCCGAATTCGAACTGCAGGTGCACGACGCGCTGGAGCGCGGCGAGGCCCTCACCGGCAAGCGCATGACGCAGATGTACTGCGGGCTGCTGAAGAAGTACCACGGTGATGAGCAGGGCGTGATGAAGATCGACCCCACGGTCTGCACCGAATGGGCCTTCATCCCGCACTTCTACCGGCCCTTCTACGTCTACCAGTACGCCACCTCGATGGCCGCGGCCAGCCACTTCATCGAAGGCCTGAAGAGCGGCGACGCGAAGGCACGCGAGACCTACCTGAACGTGCTGAAGTCCGGCGGCTCGCGCCACCCGGTGCCGCTGCTGAAGGACGCCGGCCTGGACATGAATTCGCCCCAGCCCTACCGCGCGCTGCTCAGGCAGATGAACGTGCTGATGGACGAGATGGAAAAGCTGATGGCCGAAGGCGCGGGACGGAATCCGGGCTAATCGAGCAGGCCGGCCAGGCCGTCCAGGCCCGGCAGGCCCGGGTCGGCCACCAGGTCGCCGGCAGCGTCGGCGGCCATGCCGTCCCACACCGCCTGGCCGGCCACCACGCCCAGCGTCACCACGGCCGCATCGCGCAGGAAGCTGCGGCCCGGTGGCGCCACGGCAGCCGCCGGTGCCGCCGCGGCAGCGGCCGGCGGCGTGATGGCGCGCTGCCGCAGTTGCAGCAGCGCGGTTTCCAGCACCAGCACGCGGTGCAGCAGCAGGTAAGGCGCGTCGCCGCGCGCGGCCTTCAGGCGTGTGAGCGCGCGTTCCACTTCCAGGTCGCGCAGGGGTTCCGGCGCGCGCAGCAACTCGCCCAGCACGCGGGCCACGGTGTCCTGGGTCGGGTCGTCCATGGGCGGGCCTGTGTCGGGAAGGGGGGGTGGGGTCAGGGCGGCGGCGAGAGCGCGAACCTTAACGCCTCAAGGCGCCAGCACCTTGCCCGGGTTCATGATGTTCTTGGGGTCCAGCGCCTGCTTGATGCTGCGCATCAGCGCCACGGCCGCCGGGCCGGCTTCTTCCACCAGGTAGCCCATCTTGTGCAGACCGATGCCGTGCTCGCCCGTGCACGTGCCCTGCAGCCGGATCGCGCGGCGCACCATCTGTTCGCTCAGGCGCTCGGCGGTGGCCACTTCGGCCGGGCTGTCCGGGTCCAGCAGGTAGCTGAGGTGGAAGTTGCCGTCGCCCACGTGGCCGACGATCCAGTACGGCAGCCCCGCCGCTTCGGCCTCGGCCACCGACGCATTGATGCTCTCGGCCAGCGCCGAGATCGGCACGCAGGTGTCGGTGCTCAGGCAGCGGCAGCCCGGGCGCGTCTGCAGCGCGGCGAAGTAGGCCTGGTGCCGTGCCGTCCACAGCCGCGTGCGCGCCTCGGGCGTGCTGGCCCATTCGAAGGCCTCGCCGCCACAGTCGCTGGCAATCGCCTGCACCGTCTGCGCCTGCTCCTGCACGCCGGCCGGGCTGCCGTGGAATTCCATCAGCAGCATCGGCGCTTCGCGCAGGCTGAGCTTCGAATGCGCGTTCACGGCGCGGATGGCGTGCGCGTCCAGCAGCTCGCAGCGCGCGATCGGCACGCCCATCTGGATGATCTGGATCGTCGTGCGCACCGCCGCGTCGATGCTCGGGAAGTGGCACACCGCGGCGCTCACGGCTTCGGGCAGCGGGTAGAGCTTGAGCGTGATCTCCGTCATCACGCCCAGCGTGCCTTCGCTGCCCACGAACAGGCGCGTCAAGTCGTAGCCGGCGGCGGATTTCTTGGCGCGCGTGCCGGTCTGGATGACCTCGCCCGTGGCCGTCACCACCTGCAGGCCCAGCACGTTCTCGCGCATCGTGCCGTAGCGCACCGCGTTCGTGCCGCTGGCGCGCGTGGCCGCCATGCCGCCCAGGCTGGCGTTGGCGCCCGGGTCGATGGGGAAGAACAGGCCGGTGTCGCGGATCTCGCGGTTGAGCTGCTCGCGCGTCACGCCGGCCTGCACCGTCACCGTCAGATCCTCGGGGTTCACGGCCACGATGCGCGTCATGCGGCCCAGATCCAGGCTGATGCCGCCCTGCACCGCCAGCAGGTGGCCTTCGAGCGAGCTGCCCACGCCGAAGGGGATCACCGGCACCGCGTGCGCGGACGCCAGGGCCACGGCATCGGCCACGTCCTGCGTGCTTTCGCAGAAGACGACGGCATCTGGCGGCGTCAGCGGGTAGGGGCTCTCGTCGCGGCCATGTTGGTCGCGCACGGCGGCGGCCGTGCTGCAGCGGTCGCCGAAACGCTCGCGCAGCGCGGCCAGCAGGGCGGGCGGCACCTGGCGGCGGGGGGCGGGCGCCGGATCAGGCGCCAAGGCAGAAGAGGGCAGGGCGGCGTTCATCGGACGCTCCGGCAAGCTGGGGCAAGGGTTGGATGCTAGGCCAGCGCCGGCGGGCGCGCGGGTGATGGTCCAATCACGTTTTGCCAACGCCCGCGCAGAGAACCCATGAGCAACCGCCTGACACAGATCGCCACCCGCACCGGAGACGACGGCAGCACCGGCCTGGGCGACGGCAGCCGCGTGCCCAAGGACCACCTGCGCGTGCAAGCCATGGGCGATGTCGACGAACTGAACAGCGGCCTGGGCGTGCTGCTGGCCGAGCCCCTGCCGGCCGACGTGCGCGAACTGCTGGTCGTCGTCCAGCACGAGCTCTTCAACCTGGGCGGCGAACTGTCCATCCCCGGCTTCACCCTGCTGAAGATGGACGCCGTGCTGCGCCTGGACGAAGCCCTGGCGCACTACAACGAACAGCTGCCGCGGCTGAAGGAATTCATCCTGCCGGCCGGCACGCGCAGCGCCGCGCTGGCGCATGTCAGCCGCACGGTGGCGCGCCGCGCCGAACGCGCCGTCGTCGCGCTGGCGGCGGCAGAAACCGTCAACGACGCACCGCGCCAGTACCTGAACCGGCTGAGCGACCTGCTGTTCGTGCTGGCCCGGGTGTTGAACCGCGCCAACCTGGACGGGCTGGGCGGCGACGACGTCTACTGGAAGAGCGAACGCCTGGCTCGCGACGCTGGCTGATTACCGCGCTGGCCTCGGCGCGGGCCCGGCACCACGGCTGGCCTAGGCGCCGTCGCTCAGCTCGCGGTGCAGCCAGGCCCGCGCCAGCGCCCAGTCGCGCTTGACGGTGGCCGGGCTCAGGCCCGTCAGCTCGGCGATCTCGTCGATTTCCAGGCCGCCGAAGAACTTCAGTTCCACCACGCGCGCGGCGCGGGCGTCCACCTGTTCGAAGGCCAGCAGGGCGTCGTGCACGCGCACCACGTCGGCATCGGCGCCGGGGCCGGCCACCTGCTGCGCTTCGGTCAGCGTCAGCGACACCAGCGCGGCGTCGCGCTTGGCCGCCTGCTTGGCCAGCGCATGGTTGACCAGGATGCGCCGCATCATGATGGCTGCCATACCCAGGAAGTGGCTGCGGCTTTGCCACTGCGTGCGCGTCTGCTCCGTCAGCCGGAACCAGGCCTCGTGCGTCAGCGCCGTGGCGCTGAGCGTGTGGCCGGCGTATTCCTTGCGCATCTGCTGCGCCGCGCTGCGCTTGAGTTCGGCGTACAGCGCCACGAACAGCCGGTCGGCGGCGGCGCCGGCTGCGGGGGCCGTGGGCACTGCGGCATGGGGGCCGGCCCCGGCTTCCAGGGCCTGCAGCCATTGCGTCACGTCGTCCAGGGCCGGCCGGGGCTCTTCCATCCCCACATTGTGTGTGGCAAAGCGCCAGCGCTGCTGTGGACGAATGGGCATGCCACGCCGCCGTGAGCCTTTTGGCGCCGCGCGGCTGCGTTAATCCATGACGCCATGACGGCATGCCCTGTCAGCGACTTCGCCCCCTTTCGAAAGCCCCCCATGCCCTTCGCCCGCCGCGCCGCCGCCTTGTCTCTCGCCTGCCTGGCCTGCTGGGCCGGGCCCCTGCACGCCAAGGACGAGACCACGCCCTTGGCCGTGGGCGCCGCCTTCGACCCCACCGCCGTGGCCACCGCGGGCTTCACGGTCGCCGACACCCGGGCACTGAAGGGCCTGCGCCGCGTCGCGGTGCCGGTGTTCATGGTCGAGTTCGTCACCGCCGACAACGTCAGCGCCCAGACCTCGGGCTTTGCTTCCGTGGGCCGGGCCTCGTCGGCGCTGTACTACAAGCTGCTGGGCGTGGGCCAGCCGGAATTCCAGGCCATCACCGATGCGCTGTACCGGCAGTTCCTGGCCGACCTGCAAGCCAGCGGGCTGGAAGTGCTGGGCCCGCCGGCCTTCCAGGGCTCGCCGACCTACGCCAAGCTGGTGGCCAGCGGCGTGCCGGGGTCCACCGCCAGCAGCAGCGCGGTGCAGGCGTCGCCCCAGGGCCTGGGCGTCTACGGCTTTGCGCGCATGGGCAACGGCAGCAGCAGCCAGAGCCAGAGCGTGTTTTCTGCGCTGTCCAGCATCGGCACCGGCTTTTCGGCCGTGGGCGCGGTGGGCGACACCATCGAGCTGGCCAAGGAACTGGACGCCAGCCTGATCGAGGTGCGGCTGCGCGTGAACTTCGCGCAGCTATCCAACGACTCCAGCGGTTTCCTGGGCCGGCTGTCCAACACGGCGGCCACCAGCGGCAAGGCCCAGCCCAGCATCGACAACCTGATGGTGGGCGTGCAGACCGGCCCCTGGCGCAGCACCCTGACGTTCAAGCACAGCCTGACGCTGGACGCCGCGGCCTTTGCCGAAGTGCGCGAGAAGGCCGCCAGCACGGGCGAAATCGTCGGTGCCGTGGCGGTGGAACTGCTGAAGCTGGCCGTGGGCAGCCGCGACACCCGCAGCAGCAGCGAGATGGAAGTGGTGGCCGACGCGCAGAAGTACCCGGCCGTCATCGGGCAAGGCCTGGCCAGCGCCACTAGCATCGTCGTGGCGCGCTTGAAGTCCGAGCGCTGACGCCCGCCCCCGCCCCCCCGCCCCTGCATGCCCCCGCCGCCGCCCGACTGGGCCCTCGTCAAGACCCTGTTCGACCAGGCGCTGGCCCTGCCCCCAGAGCAGCGCGCCGCCTTCATCGCCCAGGCCGCCGGCAGCGAAGACACCCAGCGCGAACTGCTCAGCCTGCTGGCCCACCACGAGGCCGCCACGCTGGGCCAGGTCTTCATGGCGGGCAGCGCCGCCCAGGCCCTGGCGCCGGGCGCCAGCGTGCAGCCCGGCCAGCGCCTGGGCGCCTGGGAAGTGGTGCGCGCCATCGGCACGGGCGGCATGGGCGAAGTCTTCGAAGCCCGCCGCGCCGACGGCCAGTACCAGGGCCGCGCCGCGGTGAAGCTGCTCAAGCGCGGCATGGACAGCGCCGCCGTGCTGCAGCGCTTTGCGCTGGAGCGCCAGGCCCTGGCGCGGCTGGCGCACCCGCACATCGCCCGGCTGCTGGACGCCGGCGCCAGCCCTGAAGGCCTGCCCTACTTCGTGCTGGAGTTCATCGACGGCGTGGCCATCGACCAGGCAGTCAAGGGCCGGCCGCTGGAAGCGCGGCTGCAGCTCTTCCTGCAGCTGGCCGACGCCGTGGCCCACGCGCACCGCAACCTGCTGGTGCACCGCGACCTGAAGCCCGGCAACGTGCTGGTGGACGCCGAGGGCCAAGTGAAGCTGCTGGACTTCGGCATCGCCAAGGCGCTGGACCCGCTGGAAGCCCTGCCCGGCAGCGCAGGCCGCCCTGGCTTCGAGGACACCATCGCCGGACAGCGCCCCTACACGCCCAACTACGCCAGCC
>JAIXZR010000044.1 GCA_027489455.1 Rubrivivax sp.
CGTGCTGGCCATGCTGCAGCGCGTGGGCCTGCGGCCCGAACACGCGCAGCGGTACCCGCACATGTTCAGCGGCGGCCAGCGCCAGCGCGTGGCGATTGCGCGCGCGATGATGCTGGGGCCGGCCACCGTGGTGGCCGACGAGCCCACCTCGGCTCTGGACGTGAGCATCCAGGCGCAGATCCTGAACCTGTTCATGGACCTGCAGGAAGAACTGGGCACCGCCTACGTCTTCATCAGCCACAACCTGGCCGTGGTGCAGCACGTGGCGCACGAGGTGCTGGTGATGTACCTGGGCGCCGCCGTCGAGCAAGGCCCGAAGGACGCCGTGCTGCGCCGGCCCCTGCACCCCTACACCCAGGCCCTGCTGGGCGCCGTGCCCCAGCTGCACGCCACGCCCGGCCCGGCGCGCGTGCCCCTGCAGGGCGAGCTGCCCAGCCCGCTGGCGCCGCCGGCGGGCTGCAGCTTCCACACCCGCTGCCCCTGGGTGCAGCCGCGCTGCCGCAGCGAAGCGCCAGCGCTGCGCGACGTCGGCGGGCGCCGGGTCGCTTGCCACGTCGTGCAGGGATAGGGCAATCTCAACGGCCCGAGAGATCAACACAACAGGAGTGATCCGCATGACGTGCCTCGCCAAGCTCATCCCGGGTCTCGCGCCCGCTTCCCTGCCGGCCCTGGCGCTGGCGCTGGGCCTGGCGGCGGCACCTGCAGCCGCCATCGCGGGCGCAGTGCCTGGCTACACCATCGTCGACCTGGGCACGGTGGCCGGGCTGGCCTCGTCGCAGGCCTTCAACATCTCGCCCGATGGCGATGCGATCGTCGGCCGCTCGCTGGGCAGCAGCGGCGTGGCATCGATCTACACCTTCGGCAGCGGGCCGCAGGCGCTGCCCAACTTGCCGGGGCGCAATTTCGCGGTCGCCAATGCCGTCAACAACGCCGGGCTGGCGGTGGGCACCAGCAGCACCACGGCCTTCGGCAGCAACCCGCTGCCGGTGGTCTGGGCCGGTGGTGCGGCCAGCGCGCTGCCGCTGCCTGCCGGGCAGACCGCGGGCCGCGCCAACGACGTCAATGCCGCCGGCGTGGCCGTGGGCTCGGTCAACGGCGGCAGCCTGGAACGGCCCGTGATCTACAGCGGCGGCAGTGCCAGCCTGATCACCGCCACCACCGCCAACGGCAGCAGCATGCGCACGGCCTTCGGCATCAACGACGCCGGCTGGGTGGTGGGCAACGGCGTGGACCCGGCGAACGCCGCGCTCAACGTCGGCCTGCTCTACGACATCGCCAGCGGCACCCTGGTGAACCTGGGCGCGCTGCCCGGGGCCAACGGCGCGCTGGCCTTCGACGTGGGCAACGGCGGCCATGTGGTGGGCTCCAGCATGCTCAACCAGGGCGCGAGCCGGCCCTTCATCTGGACGGCCGGCGGCGGCATGGTGGAAATCCCGCTGCCCGCCGGCACCACGCAGGGCAGCGCGCGCGGCGTCAATGCCAGCGGCTGGGCGGTGGGCACGGCGTCCAGCGCCTTTGCCATCCCGTTCGTGTACGACGGCAGCAGCACCTGGCGCGTGGCGGATCTGCTGCCCGCGGGCAGCGGCTGGGATCTGTCAACCAACACCAGTTCGTCGGCGCTGGGCATCAGCGACGACGGCATCATCGTCGGCACCGGTGTCTTCAATGGCCAGGTGCGCGCCTATGCCCTGGTGCCCAGCCCGGTGCCCGAGCCCGCCACCTGGGCCCTGATGGCCGCGGGCCTGGCCCTGCTGGCCGGCCTGGCGCGCCGGCGTGCCGCACAGCCTGGCCGTGGCGGCTGACGAACTGGCCCAGGCCCTGCGCGCCGCGGTGCTGGCGCAGGGCTTCGAAAGCACGCCCGATGCCTGGGCCGGCGGGGCGCCGGTGCAGGCCTGCCCCAGCATCGACCTGGCCGTGGCGGCCTTCGGCCCGGGCCCGCTGCGCTGTGCCAACGTGCTGTTCTCGCGCGAACACCCGCAGGGCCTGGCGGCCACCATCGCCCCGCACCTGGGCCCGCTGCGCAGCCTGCGTTTCGATGCCGACGTGCAGGGCGCGGACGGCAGCTCGCTGGCCTGGGCCCCGGGCAGCGACTGGGCGCGCCTGCCCTGGCGGCCGCTGCACACGCAGCACGACGCTGGCGTGCCGCGCATGGTGGCGCCCTACCCGGCGTCACTGCTCAAGCTGATGGTCGCCGTGGGCCTGGGCCTGGCCACCGACCGCGGGCTGTGCCGCTGGGGCGATGTGGCCGGCGTGGTCGAGCCCATGATCACCGTCAGCAGCAATGAAGCCACCGACGAAGCCGTGGCCCTGCTGCATCGCCTGGGCTGGCTGGGGGGCGACACGAATGCGCTGAACGCCACCTTCGCCCACTACGGCCTGCCCACGCTGCAGCTCAACGACACCACGGCGGCTGGCGGCTGGCGCAATGCCGACGGCGCCGGCGTGGGCCACATCCACATGACGGCCTGGGACACCGTGCGCCTGCTGTGGCTGCTGGACGCCGCAGCCCCGCCTGCGCCCTGGCTGCCGGCCGGCATGCCGCCGCTGCTGCAAGCGGCCACGCGTGACGCGCTGCACGCGGTGCTGGCGCGCCAGCAGCTCGACGAGGTGCTGAGCAGCGGCCGCCTGCGCGGCGAACCCGGCTGGCTGCCCGGCCTGCCCGACGCGCCCGCCTTCGCCCACAAAACCGGCACGACCGACAACTACGCGTCCGACGCCGGCATCGTGCGGACGGCCGGCGCGCACTACATCGTCGCCATCATCACCAGCCTGGGCCGCCGCTACGCTGCCACCCCGGCCTGCGCCAGCACCTGGCGGCTGCCGGCGCTGGGGGCGGCAGTGCATCTTGCGGTGAGCGCGGCGGTGACGCCATGACCGCCGGGCACGACGCGGGGGCCCCAGGCGCGGTTGACGCCTTCGCGCCACTGCCCCTGGGCAGCCTGATCGGGGTGATCGCCCCCGCCGGCCCGGCCACGCCCGATCGCGTGGCGCAGCTGCCGGCGCTCTATGCCAGCCAGGGTTACCGCTGCCGCGTCTACCCCGGCTGCCATCTGAACACCGGCTACCTGGCCGGCAGCGATGCCACGCGCCTGGCCGACCTGCACGCCGCCCTGGCCGACCCCGAAGTGGCCGCGATCCACGCGCTGCGCGGCGGCTACGGCTGCATGCGGCTGCTGGACGGCATCGATACCGCCTTGCTGCAGGCGCGGCCCAAGCTGCTGATCGGCTACAGCGACATCACCGCCCTGCATGCCCTGTGGTGCCGGACGGGCGCGCCCTGCCTGCATGCGCCGATGCCAGCGTCGGACCTGCTGCTGCCCGGCCGCGAGGCCGATACGCAGGCGCTGTTTGCGCTGCTGCGCCACGGCCTGCCCGCGGGCCAGGCCTGGGCCCCGGCGCTGGACGCATCCGGCCTGCGCGTGCCCGGCACGGCCGAAGGCGTGCTGGCCGGCGGCAACCTCAGCCTGGTGGCCGCCCTGCTGGGCACGCCCTGGGCCTGGGCGCTGGAGGGCGCCATCCTGTTCCTGGAAGACATCCACGAAGAACCCTACCGCGTCGACCGGCTGCTCACCCAGCTGCGCCTGGCCGGCGTGCTGGATGCGGCCGCGGGCTTCGTGCTGGGCAGCTTCACCGAAGGCGCCAGCCCCGACGGCGTTCTGCGGCAGATGCTGGGCGGCCTGGGCAAGCCGGTGCTGGGCGGCTGGCCAGCCGGGCATGGCACGCCCAACCGGGCGCTGCCGCTGGGGCTGCCCGTGCGGCTGGTGGTGCCGCAGGCGGCGGGCCAGGCGCCCGCGTTGACCTGGTACCCGCCGGCAGGCCCCGGGCCTGGCCTGCACGGCGGCACGGCCTAGGCACCGCGCCCGGCGTCGGCAGGGGATGGCGCCTGGCGCGCAATACCGCAGCATTCCGGCATGCACCACCCGCCCCCGCCTGTCTTCATCAGCTATTCGCGGCGCGATTACTACTTCGCTGAATCGCTGAGCCTGCAGCTGCTGGCGCGCGGCGTCCCGGCCTGGATGGACGTGCTGGAGCTGCAGCCGGGGGCCGACTGGGAGCGGGCGCTGTTCGACGCCATCGACGGCTGCTCGGCCTTCGTGCTGGTGGCTTCGCCGGCAGCGCTGGCGTCGCCCCATGTGCGCACCGAATGGCAGCGCGCCCTGGCGCAGGGCCGGCGCGTGCTGCTGCTGGCCTGGCACCGGCGCGCGCGGCTGCCGCCGGAACTGCAGGGCTGCGAATGGCTGGATTTCCGCGGGCGCTTCGGCCCGGCGCTGCGCCGGCTCACGCAGCACCTGGCCGGGCCGCAGCCGCACGCGCGGCGCGCCGGGCCGGCCTTGGGGCGCTGGCCGCGGCTGCCGCCGGCCGTGCTGGTGGCGCTGGCGGCACTGCTGCTGCCGATCGCCGGCTACGTCCTGGGCACCCAGCCCGACGCGTCGCTCGACGACTTCGCGGGCGTGGCCCCCATCCTGGGACGCACCGGCGCCCTGCTGTTGATGCTGGCCATGAGCGCGGCCTTCGTCTGGTGGATATCGCTCAGCCTGCTGCAGCGGCGCATGGGCATGACGCGCCTGATGCTGTCCCTGGGCTTCGTCGCCGCGCCCTTCGTGCTGACCGTGGGCAAGTGGCTGCGCTACGGCCCGGACGGCCTGTCGCAGTTGCACGGCCACGTGGCCGAACGGGTGCTGGCGCACCTGCCCTGGGTCGTCGTGCTGGGGCTCATGCCGGTGCTGGCCCTGGCCTGGATCGCGCTGGCCCGGCCGCCAGGCCTGCTGCACTGGATGCCCACCGGCAAGGCCTGGGAACGCCAGCGGCGCCCCGCAGCCGCGCTGCGGCCCAGCGCGGCCACGCCGGCGCAGGCCCTGGCGCAGGTGCGCCGCTACCGCGTGGTGTGCGATGCGGCCGATGCGTCGCTGGCTGACAGCCTGCGCGCGTGGCTGGCCCGCCAGGGCGCCGTGGAAGTGGCGGCAAGCCGCCCGGATGACGCGGCAGGCACCGCGCCCCCGCTGCTGCTGCTGAGCAACCGCACGGGCCGCGACTGGCTGCAGCAGCAGGCCGCCGAGGCGGCGGACCCGTCGCTGCGCGTCGTCGTGGCCACGGCCATCAGCCTGCCGCCCGATGCCGGCTGGCTGTGGCGCCGGCAGTGGATCGATCTGCGCCGCGGTGCCGGCGCTGCCGCGGCCACGCCGCCCGGGCTGCCGGCACTGCCCGAGGCCGTCACCGGCGTGCGGCTGCCGGCACCGGTGGCGCGCCTGCACGCGCTGCTGTGCGCCCTGGGCGTGCTGGCCTGGTTCCTGGACTACCTGCTGATGCCGCAGGCCCTGCGCGATGCCGAAGAGCCGACGCCGGGCAACTTCATCGGCGCGCTGCTGGGGCTGGGCCTGGCGTGGTGCGCACGCCGGCTGCTGCGGCGCGAAGCGCCCGCCCGGGCCTGGCAGCGCTGGGCCGCGGCCGGCGTCGCCGGCGCGGTGCTGTTCATCGGCGTGACGGCGCTGGGCCCGGGGCTGGGCTTCGAGGCCCGCCTGGCCGGCATCACCGCGGCCGTGGCCGCCGTGCTGATGGCCGCTGCCGCCTGGCGCAGCTGGCCGCAGGCCCGGCCCTGGCTGCCACTGCCGGGGCCCCCGCTGCCGCGCGGGCACACCCTGGCGCCGCCAGGCGACTGGCGCACGACGCTGACGCTGATCTTCTTCATGTTCGCCTGGCTGCTGCCGGTGCAGCTGCTGCTGCCGCAGCTGATGCCGCCCTGATCAGGCAGGCCGCTGCCGCGCCGCCGTCAGGGCTCGATGGCCGCGCCTACCAGCGGCTCGCCGCCGCCCACCGTGCCGATGAAGCGGGCGCGGCCGCTCGCCAGGTCCAGCCCGTACCAGCGCGTGGCCCTGGCGCCGTGCGCGTGCACGCCGGTGTAGGCGGTGTTGGACAGGTCGGAGATGTCCAGCGTGGCATGCGCGAAGGCGCCGATGCCCAGGCTGCCCACCGTGTACAGGCGCCCGCTGTTGGGCGACACGGCGGGCGTCACGCCTTCCTTCGTGCCCTGGTGCACCAGCGTGCCGGCGGCGCCGTCCAGCGCGTAGTTGGTGGTGATCTTGTCGTTGGTCTTGTTGTAGGTGTAGCCCGCGGCAACGATGGCCGGGGCCTTGCCGGCCGCGCTGTCGGCCGCGTCGTAGGCAAGCGCGGCGTCGCCCTGCACGCCGGGGGCGTTGGCGTCGCCGTCCACCTGCGCGCCAGTGTCGGGGTGCAGGCGCAGGTTGGCGCCGCGGTCGTTGACGACGCGGATGCGGTCCACCGTGGGGTTGAAGTCGAAGCCCCAATCGCGCGCTTCGCCCGGCAGCACGAAGCCCGTGCCCACCGGCAGCACACGCGCCTGCGCGACATCGATGCGGTAGAGCTGCCCGGCCGTGCCCACCGCGCCCAGCGCGTAGAGCTCGCCCCTGGCCACGCGGTAGTCAATGCCCAGGATGCGTTCGCCCGCGCGCAAGCCCTGCAGCGGCTTGCGTTCGCGCACTTGCTGCGGCTGCCCGGCGTTGAAGCGCAGCAGCGCGTTGCCGGTGGTGACGGCGACGATCTCCTCCTTCGCCTTCGGGCCCGGGGTTTCGGCGGGCGGGGTGGCGCAGGCGGTGAGCAGCAGGGCGGTGGCAGCCAGGGTCAAGGGGGGCGAGGTGTGCAGAGGGCGGTTCATGGGCGGGCGGGCGTGTGGACGGGGCAGGGTGCGGGGGAACGTCTGTGGGTTGTCGGCCCGCGCTGCGGCGGCTTGAGGCCCTGCCCGGGCAAAATGGCTGCACGGCAACCCCGCGGCACCCACCGCGCCCCCACCATGAACGAGCCCTCGCAGGCGCTGCAGGCCCTGGGCCCCGCGGTGCAGCACACGCACCTGACATCGCTGCCGCTGCTGGCGCGCGGCAAGGTGCGCGATCTCTACGCCGTGGGCAGCGACCGCCTGCTGATGGTGGCCAGCGATCGCCTGAGCGCCTTCGACGTGGTGATGAAGGCGCCCGTGCCCGGCAAGGGCCGGCTGCTGACGCAGATGGCGCTGTTCTGGTTCGACAAGCTCTCCGGCATCGTGCCGCACCACCTGAGCGGCGACGCACCCGAGAGCGTGGTCACCCCCGCTGAAGTGCCGCAGGTCGAAGGCCGGGCGATGCTGGTCAAGCGCCTCACGCCCCTGCCCTGCGAAGCCGTGGTGCGTGGCTACGTGGTGGGCTCGGGCTGGAAGGAATACCAAAAGAGCGGCACCGTCTGCGGCATCCCCATGCCTGCCGGGCTGAGCATGACCACGCCGCTGGCCGAGCCCATCTTCACCCCCGCCACCAAGGCCGCGGTGGGCGACCACGACGAGAACATCAGCTTCGCGCAGCTCTGTGCGCTGATCGGCCCGGCGCGGGCCGAAGAGCTGCGCAGCACCGCCATCCGCCTGTACCAGGCCGCGCACGCCTACGCGCTGACTCGCGGCATCGTGATCGCCGACACCAAGTTCGAATTTGGCCTGGACGAACAGGGCACGCTGACGCTGATGGACGAGGCGCTGACGCCCGATTCGTCGCGCTTCTGGCTGGCCAGCGAGCTGGCCCAGGGCCGCATCCACGCGCTGGACAAGCAGCCGCTGCGCGACTGGCTGGCGTCCACCGGCGTCACCGGCGGGGCCGAGCAGGCGGCGCTGGATCTGCCGGACGACGTGATCCTGGGCGTCTACGAACGCTATGCCGAAGCCTGCCACCGCCTGTGCGGCGGCGACGAGTGACGGCATGAAGGTCTCCACCTCGCACCTGCGCAGCGTGCGCTACACCGGCCTGGCGCCGGGGCCGCGGCTGATCGTCACCGGCGCCGTGCACGGCAATGAAACCGCCGGCACGCGCGGCATCGAGCGCGTGCTGGCCGAGATCGAGCGCGGCGAGATCGACATCGTGCGCGGCACGGTCAGCTTCGTGCCGGTGTGCAACCCGCTGGCCTACACGCGCGGGCAGCGCATGGGCGACCGCAACCTCAACCGCCGCCTGCAGCCCACGGCCACGCCGCAGGACTTCGAAGACCGCATCGCCAACGCCCTGTGCCCGCTGCTGGCCAGCCACGACGTGCTGCTGGACCTGCACAGCTTCCGCAGCCCGGGCCAGCCCTTCGTGATGCGCGGCCCGGCCGACAACCACGGCGCGCTGGAGCCCTTCGCGCATGCCCGCGAGGAAGCCGAGCTGGCACGCCACGTGGGCGTGCAACGCGTGGTGGACGGCTGGCTGGCCGCCTACGCCCAGGGCGTGGCGCGCCGCCGCGCCCGCGGCCTGACACCCGGCGCCGTGCACGAAGACCCGGGCTACGGCGTGGGCACCACCGAGTACATGCGCTCGCAGGGCGGCTGGTGCGTGACGCTGGAATGCGGCCAGCACGACGACCCCGCCGCCCCCGACGTGGCGCACCACGCCATCCGCCAGACGCTGGCGCTGCTGGGCCTGGCCGAGGGCATCGCGCTGCAGCCACCGCCGGCGCGCTTCGAATGCCTGACGCTGGTGGAGGTGATCGACCGCCACCATGCCGAAGACCGCTTCACCCAGCCCTGGAAGAGCTTCGACCCGGTGGCCGCCGGCCAGCCGATCGCGCAGCGTGCCGACGGCAGCGCGGTGCTGGCGCCCTGCGACGGCTACATCGTCTTCCCGGACGTGAGCGCGCAGCCCGGGCACGAATGGTTCTACTGGGCCCAGCCCAGCCAGCGGCCGCTGTAGGCCACGGCGGGCTCATCCCTCCTAAGGATGGGCCCCCTCTCGCGAGGGATGCGGGCCCCCCGACGAAGGAACCATCATCCCCTGGACTTCCGGTGGGGTGGCAAGGGATGCCGGCGTGCTAGCGGCAGCCACCTCGGGAAGGCCAACAAACCAAGAGGTGGATGCCATGCGATTCGAGGAATGTGTCGAAGGGGAATACCGCATCTTCGTGGGCGCGCTGGAGGCGCCGCGCGGCCAGGGCTACATCGCCGCGCTGATCGTCAACCGCCTGCGCTGCGCACCCGGCACGCGCAGCGAAGCCTTCCGCGACGAGAGCCTGGCCTGCGGCTACCGCTGGCCCACGGCCGAAGAAGCCCTGGCATACGCCAAGGCCCGCGCCCGCGAGATGGTGCGCACGCGCTCGCACGCGCTGAGCTGCTGAGCCGAGCCGCCCCAACGAGCCTTGGCTGGGATAATCCTGGCCATGGGCAAGCAACGGGTCGTAGTGGGGTTGAGCGGCGGTGTGGATTCCGCCGTCAGCGCCTGGCTGCTCAAGCAGCAGGGCTACGAGGTCATCGGCCTGTTCATGAAGAACTGGGAAGACGATGACGACAGCGCGTACTGCGCCTCGAACATCGACTTCGTCGACGCCGCGGCGGTGGCCGATGTCATAGGCATCGAGATCGAGCACGTCAACTTCGCGGCCGACTACAAGGACCGCGTGTTCGCCGAATTCCTGCGCGAATACCAGGCCGGCCGCACGCCCAACCCCGACGTGCTGTGCAACGCCGAGATCAAGTTCAAGGCCTTCCTGGA
>JAIXZR010000127.1 GCA_027489455.1 Rubrivivax sp.
ACGCACAGGCCCATCAGCGTGACGACCGGGTGCAGCACCAGCACGGCGCGGGGCACCTTCACCAGGCCGAGGCTCATGACCACGACCGCGGCCACGGTGCCGGCGGCGGCGCAGGCGATGGTGAGCCGCTTGATCTCGCCAAAGCCCGAGAAGCGCCACATGCTCTGCGGCACGCGCAGCAGCGCCAGCGCCAGCAGGTAGCCCGCCACCACGCCGGCCAGCACCCAGCCGTCGTACCAGGGCCGGGCGCTCCACCAGCGGTCGAAGCCCAGGCGGAACAGGTAGGTGATGTTCCAGCAGGCCACCACCACCAGGGCATCGGCCAGCAGCGACAGCGGTTCGCGATGCGGCCGCAGCCGCGCCAGGAACAGGTCCAGGCGGTGCCAGAGTGTGGTGGGGGCGGCGATATCGGTCACGAGGGGGCGGGATTTTGGCCCAACTCGGGCCGGCGTCTGGCGGCCCCATTGTCGGCCCGGCACCCGGGCCGGGCGGGCCCGGCGCGGCTCAGGCCCGGCCAGGGCGGCTGCGGCCGCCCTGCCCCAGCAGCACCCGCAGCGTGCGCCACAGCACGCCCAGGTCGGTGGCGAGGGTGGCGCGCTCGGCATAGGCCGCGGCGTGGGCCAGCTTGGCCGGCAGGATCTTGTCGATGTATTCGCGCTCCGGGTCCGCGGCACGCGCCAGGATGGCGGCTTCGTCGATGTGCGCCAGGGAAGCCGGATCGGTGATGCCCGGGCGCACGGCCAGCACGCGGCTGCGCAGCTCTGGCGGGTAGTGCGCCACGTAGCGCGGCACTTCGGGGCGCGGGCCCACCAGGCTCATCGTGCCCTGCAGCACGTCGATGAACTGCGGCAGCTCGTCGATGCGGGTGCGGCGCAGCCAGGCGCCGGCGCGGGTGATGCGGGCGTCGGTGCCCACCGTCAGCGGTAGGCCGCGCGCGGGGGCGTCGGCCACCATGCTGCGGAACTTGTGGATGCGAAAAGGCACCCCGTGCCGGCCCACGCGTTCCTGGCGGAAGAACACCGGGCCCGGTGAGTCGAGCTTCACCCACAGCGCCACGGCGGCCAAAAGGGGCGCCAGCAGCACCAGGGCCAGGGCGGCACCCAGGATGTCGAACAGGCGCTTGGCCAAGACGCGGGGCGGGCGCTTCAGGCCACCGCAGGCGCAGTGCTGCCTTCGGCCGGCGAGTCGATGCCCGCAAAGACATCGGCCAGCGGCACCGTGCACGCCAGGCTGGCCACCGTCATTGCCGTGTCGTCGCTCATGTCGTGCAGCACCCATTGGTCCGCTGGCGTGCGGCAGAACGCCTCGACGCGGCGGGTTTCCGGGTCCACCAGGATGTATTCCTGCAGGCTGGGCAGGCGGCGATAGAGCGCGAACTTCTTGCTGCGGTCGTAGGCCTGGGTGCTAGGGGACAGCACCTCGATCACCAGCTTCGGTTCGCGGAAGATCTGGTCGGTGGCCAGGTCAGCCGGGCTGCAGGTGACGAAGACGTCGGGATAGAGGATGGTGTCGTCGGCGACCTGCAACTTCATGCTGTCTGCAAAGACTTGGCAGGGCGTGCCCTCCAAGGCTTCCGCCAAGCGCCGCGCCAGGTTCAGCAACACCCGTCCATGCGTGCGCCGCCCGCCCGTCATCGCAAAAATCTCGCCCTGCACCAACTCGTGCTTCTCGTCCTGGGCGTTCTCCCAGTCCAGATAAGCCTGAAGCGTCAACGTGGGTTGCAGCACCGCGCTCATCGCTGTGTCTCCTGAAGGTGCGAGCGCTTCATTCTGCGCCCAGCGCCCGCCGCACCGCGGCGGCTACGCGCTGCACGTCGTCCAGGCCCATGCGGGTGTACAGCGGCAGGCTCACCATCCGCTCGTACGCCTTCTGGCTGTGCGGGAACTGCTCCGGCCGCAGGGCATACCGGTCGCGCCAATACGGGTGCAGGTGCAGCGGGATGTAGTGCACGCTGCAGCCGATGCCGGCATCGAACAGGCGTTCGATGAAGCGGTCGCGCGCGATGCCGGCATCGTCGGCCAGCCGCACCACGTACAGGTGCCAGGCATGCAGGTCGCCCGCCGGGGCGCGCGGCGGCAGCAGCAGCGGCAGGCCGGCCAGGGCTTCGTCGAACGCATCGGCCAGGGTCACGCGTTTGTGCTGGAAGGCATGCGCCCGCCGCAGCTGGTGGATGCCCAGCGCTGCGGCGATGTCCGTCAGGTTGTACTTGAAGCCCGGCGCCACCACTTCGTAGTACCAGCTGGGCACCTTGGCGGTGAAGCGGTCGAAGGCGTCGCGGTTCATGCCGTGCAGCCGCATGGTCCTGGCGCGCTGGGCCAGCGCCTGGTTGCGCGTCACCAGCATGCCGCCTTCGCCGGTGGTGATGGTCTTGTTGGCGTAGAAGCTGAAGACGGTGGCGTCGCTGGCCAGCGTGCCCACCATCTGCCCGCCGCAGGTGGTGGGCAGGGCGTGGGCCGCGTCTTCCACCACCTTGAGGCCGTGGCGGCGGGCGATGTCCAGGATGGCCGGCATGTCGGCCGCCAGGCCGGCGTAGTGCACCGGCATGATGGCCCTGGTGCGCGGGGTGATGGCGGCTTCCACCTGCCTGGCGTCGATGTTCAGCGTGGCCGGGTCGATGTCCACCAGCACCACGTCGGCGCCCAGGTAGCGCACCACCTCGGCCGTGGCGGTGAAGGTGTGGGTGGTGGTGATGACCTCGTCGCCCGGGCCGATGCCCAGTGCTTCCAGCGCCAGGTGCAGGCCGGCGGTGGCGCTGTTCACGGCGATGCAGTGCAGTTGCTCGCCGCGCGTGGCGTCGCCCAGGAAGGCGGCGAAATCGCCTTCGAACTGGCGCGTCTTCGGGCCGGTGGTGACCCAGCCGCTGCGCAGCGCGGCTACGACTTCGGCGATCTCCTCTTCGCCGATCTCCGGCAGCGCGAAAGGCAGGAACGGCAGTGCGGCAACAGTGTCGGCAGGGGCGGTCATGGTGGTTTCTCGATCCAGGCCAGGCGATGCGTGCGCAGCAGCGGCAGGGTGTTGAACAGGCGGTAGAGCTGCGGGTGCCAGCGCGACAGGGGCCGCGCCAGCGGCGGCGCCAGCGTCACCCGCCGGGCATCGATGCGGCCGGCCGGGAACAGCTGCCGCACCCGCGCCAGCGGCACGCCGCGCACATCGGGGTTGTGTGGATTGTCCCAGGTGAAGTCATACCAGAGCACGGCGCCGCCCGGGCGCAGCCAGGCCCACAGGTGGCTGGCCAGGCGCTGCTGGAAGGCGGCGTCCAGGATCGAGCTGAAGACGGTGGACAGCAGCACGATGTCCAGGCTGGCCGCGGGCAACGCCAGCTGCAGCGCGTCGCCGGTGTGCAGGGTGCAGGCCGCCGGCAGACGCTGGCGGGCGATGGCGGCCCGTTCGGGCAGCAGCTCGTTGCCCTGCAGCCGCTGGGGGCTGGCGCCCAGCCAGAGCAGTTCCAGCAGGTTGTCGCCATGGCCGCAGCCGACTTCCAGCACGTCCAGCGTGGCCAGCGGCTGGCGCAGATGGCGCCGCAGCAGGCCGATCAGCGCGCGCTGCCGTTCCTGGCGCGACAGCCAGACGTCGGGCTGCAGCGCGCCATAGCGGCCGTCGCTGGGGCGGCGCGCGTAGCGCTGGGCCAGGGCCTGCGGTTCGTCGTGCATGGTGGGCTACCGTGGGCGGCGGCTCAGCGCGTCAGCCGGGTAGCGGCGGCCCCCGGGGCGCGCCGCAGCAGCGCAAAGTCGAGAATGCCGCGCGCAAAGCCCAGGCCGTAGCCCGCGTGCATGCAGGCGCAGGCCCAGGCCACGCCCAGCGCCATGTGCGCCGAAGGCCCGGCCACCGCGCGCGCGCAGGCCAGGTCGACCCCGGCATAGACCGCCAGCAGCGCCGCCAGCAGCGCCCAGGCCGGCGTCCAGGCCAGGCCCGCCAGAGCCAACGCCGCCACCAGCGCCACCAGCGCCACCGGCGCCAGGTGGCGTGGCGAAGCCGGCAGCCGGTGCTTGCGGATCACCGGCACCTTCCAGTAACCGTACTGGTGGAACTGCCGGTACAGCGCGACGAACGAAGCGCGCGGCGCGTACTGCGACCGGATGGCCGCGCTCTGCCACACCCGGCCGCCACCGCGGGTGATGCGCAGCGCCAGCTCGTCGTCCTGGTTGCGCACCAGCTGTTCGTCGAAGCCACCCGCGGCCAGCAAGGCGGCCCGCGGCCAGGCGCCCAGGTAGACGGTGTCGACCGGGCCGGTGTAATCCAGCCGGCGCGAAGCCGCGCCACCGGATCCGAAGCGGCTGCTGAAGGCCGCCGCGATCGCCGCCTGCGGCCAGCCCTGCCCCACCGGCCGCCAGGGGCCGCCGACGCAGGCTGCGCCGGTCTCGTGCAGCGCCTGCAGGCATTGCTGCACGTAATCCGCGGCGTAGACGGTGTGCACGTCCATGCGCACGACGACGGTACCCCGGGCCGCGGCGACGGCGCGGTTCAGCGCCGCCGAGGTGATGCGCTGCGGGTTGTCGATCACGCGCAGCCGCGGCTCGCGGGCCGCCCAGGCGTCCAGCCGCGCGCGCGTGCCGTCGTCGCTGCTGCCGTCGGCCACCAGCAGCTCCAGCTGCTGCCCGGGCGCCAGCTGCTGGGCCAGGGCCGAGCGCAGGAAGTCGTCGATGTGACCGACCTCGTTGCGGCAGGGCACGACGACGCTGACGATGCCGGCGCCGGCCATCACCGCACCGCCCCGGGTTGCAGCGATTCGTACAGCGCGGCCATGCGGTCCATCTGCGCGCGCTGCGACGCCCCGGCCAGCACGCGCTGGCGGTTGCGCTCGCCTTGCGCGCGGGCCAGCTGCGGCTGGTCATGCAGGCGCAGCAGGGCCGCGGCCAGCGCATCGGCGTCGTGCACCGGCACCAGCAGCGCCGGGTCCAGCCACTGGCGGTTGGCCGGCAGGTCGGTGGCCAGCACCGGCAGGCCACAGGCCATCGATTCCAGCACCGAGACCGAGGTCGCGTCGCTGGCCGGCACGCTCACCGACACGCGGCAGCGCTGCAGGGTCTGCACCATCGCCGCCACATCCACCCGGCCGGTGAACCGCACCTGCGCGGCGATACCCAGCTGCTGCGCCTGCGCGCGCAGCGCGGCTTCCAGCGGGCCGCCGCCCAGCAGGTGCAGCACGGCCCCGGCCTGCGGGCGCTGGGCGGTGAACAGCGCGAAAGCCTGCAGCAGCACATCGATCCGGTAGTTGGGCTCCCAGCTGCGCAGGCTCAGCACTTCGAAGCCGGGGGCCGGCGCGCCGGGCACGAAGCGGTCGGTGTCGGCGCCCCACAGCACTTCTTCCAGCCGCGCGGCGCTGCCGTAGCGCGCGATCTCGGCCAGCATGTCCTGCGAATCGGCCGTCACCAGCGCCGCGCGCCGCAGCGACCAGCCCACCAGCGCGGCCATCAGCCGCCCGTGCAGCCCCGGCGCACGCGGCGTGACGAGGATGTCCGAGCCCCAGGCCGTCTGCACCAGCGGCGCCGCCACGCGGCCGCGCGCGGCCGCAGCCCACAGGCCGTAGGACGTCACGTAATGCCCGTGCAGCCAGCGCGGCTGCAGCCGCGCAGCCAGGCGGCGCACGGCCGGCAGCGCGGCAAACCAGCCCGCGGCATCGGTGCCGGGCTGCAGCACCAGCACGTCCTGCGCGCCGGGCACGTCGGCCGGGCGGGCACCGCGGGCGCGCGTGGCCAGCACGCAGTCGAAGCCGCGCTGCGCCATCGCCGCCACCCAGCGCCGGGTGTGCACGCTGGCAGCGTCGCCGAAGAACAGGATGCGGCGGCTCACGCGTGGCCCTGCACCCAGGCCTCGTAGGCCCGGGCCAGCGCGGCCTGGGCGTCGCCGCCCAGTGCCGCACCGGGGCCCTGCAGCCAGGCGCGGTCCAGCGCGCGCACGTCGCCCACCACGCGTGCGGGCTGGCCTTCGACGATGGCGAAATCCGGCACCTCGCCGCGCACGTGGCTGTAGGCCTTCACCAACACCCCGCGCCCCAGCCGCGTGCCGGGCGCCAGCACGCTGTGCGGGCCGATGAAGCACCAGGCCCCCAGCTGCGTGGCCGCGCGTTGCTGGCCGGCAGGCTGCGGGTGGCCCCAGTAGGCCTGGCGTTCCAGCCGCAGCGCGATGTGGCTGGAATGGGTGAGGATGGAGATGTGGTTGGTGATCTGGCAGCCGTCGCCGATGGCCAGCCCGCCCGAGGCATCGATGAAATTGAAGTGGCCGATGAAGACATGGTCGCCCAGTTGCAGCCCGCCGGGCCCTTCGATGCTGCTGTGGCTGCTGATGCGGCTGTGCGGGCGCCAGCGGCCGTCGGCCGGGCTGCGCATGCCGTAGACCATGCGCGGCCGCAGGGCCTGCAGCAGGCCCTGGCCCAGCCAGCGCTTGAGCATCGTCATCACGGCGCGGATTGTCGCGGCAGCGGCGCGCCCAGCAGCTGCCGCCAGCCCCAGCCGTGGCGGCGCAGGAAGGCCGGCACCACCACCGCCATCGTGGCCGTGTAGGCCAGCGTAGTGGCCAGCGCCGCCCCGCTGGGCCCCCAGTGCGGCACGGCCCAGGCCGCCAGCAGCAGCGTCAGCAGCAGCGAGCCGGCGGCCACCTTGGCGGCCCACTGCGGCCGGCCCAGCGCCTGGGTGTGGAAGGCTGACAGGCCCGAGGCCGCCGCGTACGCCACCACCCCCGGCAGCAGCAGCAGCAGCGGCTGCCGTGCGGCGGCGTAATCCGCCCCCAGCAGCGCCGGCAGTGCCCACCAGCCCAGCGCCCCCAGCACCGGCGCGGCCACCAGGGCCAGGCCCCAGCCCAGGCGCACGGTGCGCAGCGCCAGTGCGGCGGCACCGGGGTCCCCGGCCCGCAGCGCGTGGTAGGCCGATACCGACACCGCCGCCGACAGCACCCACAGCAGTTCCGCCACCTGCACCGCGACCGAATAGACGCCCGCAGCCGCCAGGCCGCCGTGGTGTTCGACGATGAACAGCGTGGCGCGCAGGTTCAGCAGCCCGATCACGTTGCCGGCGGCCACGCCCAGCAGAAAGCGCCAGCCAGGGGCCACGCCCTTGCCGGGGACGTCTGGGCCGTCTCGGCCGTCTTGGCCGTCTTGGCCGTCTGCCACGTCTCCCCCGCCCGCGCCTAGCCCGCCCGCCGCCCCGCCGGCACCGGTGGGCGATGCCTGACCGGCCGCGTGCCAGGCCAGCCAGGCGCAGGCCAGCCCCAGCAGCGCGCGGGCCGTGGCCCAGGCCGCCAGCACGGCCACCGGCAGCAGCGGCGCTGGCGCGGCCGCCCAGGCCAGGCCCAGCAGGGCCAGCAAGGCCAGGCCGGGTGCGGCGGCCTGCGCGGCGTTCAGCGCCAGCAGACGGCCCTGCCCCAGCCACAGCCCCTGCACCGTGGGGCCCAGCAGCAGCAGCGGCGCCGCCAGCGCCAGCAGCCAGAGCTGCGCGTAGCCCGGCCCCGTGGCCAGGCGCGACGCCAGTGCCAGCCCCAACCCGGCCAGCAGCCCCCAGCCCAGCGCCGCCAGCAGGCGCGGCCGCAGCCGTGCGCGAGGCAGCGGCCCGCCCGCGGCTTCACGCGCCAGCGCCAGCCCCAGGCCCGAAGCGGCCGCCACCAGCAGCGCTTCCACCGCCATGAACAAGGCCAGGGCGCCCTGCACCTGCGGCCCCATGCGCGCCACCAGCACCAGCAGCGCCAGGCCCAGGGCCAGCGTCAGTACCCGGCCGGCCACGTTGAGGGCGGCGCCGGAAAGCAGGGCGGGGGTGCGGTTCAGGGCGTTCAGGGGCGGGCCGGCACGAGCCAGGGCAGCGGGGGCAGGACGGGGCGGAGCACGGCAGTCGGCCATGCACGCCAGGGGCGCGGCGGATTGTCGGCCACCGGCCTGTGCCCCGGCGCCGGCCGCCTAAACTTGGGCATCACCCCAGAGTCACCGCATGAGCACCCCCACCCCGACCGCTGCCCCCCAGGACGAAAACCAGCTCATCGCCGAACGCCGCGAGAAGCTGCGCGCCATCCGCGCCCAAGGCGTGGCCTTCCCGAACGACTTCAAGCCCACGCACCACGCCGCCGACCTGCAGGCCCGCTACAGCGAGCTGCCCAACGACGAACTCGAACCCCAGGCCGTGGCCGTGAAGGTCGCCGGGCGGATGATGCTCAAGCGCATCATGGGCAAGGCCTGCTTCGCGACGCTGCAGGACGGCTCGACCGGCAAGACGCATGGCCGCATCCAGCTGTACGTGACGCAGGACGCCATCGGCGCTGAAGCCCTGGCGCTTTTCAAGCACTTCGACCTGGGCGACATCCTGGCCTGCGAAGGCACGCTCTTTCGCACCAAGACCGGCGAACTGTCGATCAAGGCCAGCCAGGTGCGGCTGCTGACCAAGAGCCTGCGCCCGCTGCCCGACAAGTTCCACGGCATGACCGACCAGGAACAGAAGTACCGCCAGCGCTACGTGGACCTGGCCACGGACGAGACCGCCCGCGCGCGCTTCATCGCCCGCAGCAAGGCCGTTTCCAGCATCCGCAGCTTCATGGTGGAACACCAGTTCCTGGAAGTCGAAACGCCCATGCTGCACCCCATCCCCGGCGGTGCGAATGCCAAGCCCTTCACCACCCACCACAACGCGCTGGACCAGGAGATGTTCCTGCGCATCGCGCCCGAGCTCTACCTGAAGCGGCTGCTGGTGGGCGGCTTCGAACGCGTGTTCGAAATCAACCGCAACTTCCGCAACGAAGGCATCAGTGTCCGGCACAACCCGGAATTCACGATGATGGAGTTCTACGCGGCCTACTGGACGCACCACGACCTGATGGACTTCACCGAACAGGTGCTGCGCCATGCGGCGCGTGCGGCCACCGGCAGCGCAGCCATCACGTATGCGGGCAAGCCCGTGCACCTGGACCAGCCTTTCGCGCGCCTGAGCGTGCGGCAAAGCCTGATCGAGCACGCCGGCCTGACGCCCGAGCAGGCCGATGACGCGGCGCTGCTGCGCCAGCGCATCGAAGCCGCGGGCGAGAACGCCCCGGCCCACTGGCAGCTGGCCGAACTGCAGTTCGGCCTGTTCGAAGCCGTGGTGGAAGACAAGCTCTGGCAGCCCACCTTCATCATCGACTACCCGGTCGAGGTCAGCCCGCTGGCCCGGGCCAGCGACAGCAACCCGGCCATCACCGAACGCTTCGAGCTGTTCATCACCGGGCGGGAGGTCGCCAACGGCTTCAGCGAGCTCAACGACGCCGAAGACCAGGCCGCCCGTTTCCAGGCCCAGGTGGCGAACAAGGACGCGGGCGACGAAGAAGCGATGTACTTCGATGCCGACTTCATCCGCGCGCTGGAATACGGCATGCCGCCGGCAGGCGGCTGCGGCATCGGCATTGACCGGCTGATCATGCTGCTGACCGACAGCCCCAGCATCCGCGACGTGATCCTCTTCCCGGCCCTGCGGCGCGAATAAGGCGGCTGCCGCCAGCATGACGGCCCCGCCGCGCCTGCAGACCCTGCCGGAGATCGAAGCTGCGGTCTGGCGCGATCTCGCGCGCGCGTCGCTGGACCGGCACCACGAGTGGCGCACCCCGGTGCTGGCCACGGCCGATGGCGCGGGCGCCGACGCGCGCACCGTGGTGCTGCGAGAGACCGATGCCGATGCGCGCGAGCTGCGGCTCTTCACCGACGCGCGGTCGGCCAAGGTGGGGCAGATCGGGCAACAGCCGCAGGGGATGCTGGTGATGTGGTCCCGGCGCCTGTCGTGGCAGCTGCGCGTGCGCGTGCGGCTGCAGGTGCAGACCGAAGGCCCGGCCGTGGCGGCGCGCTGGGCGCGGATGAAGCAGTCGCCGGCGGCGCAGGATTACCTCAGCCCGCTGGCCCCGGGTAGCCCCCTGACGACACCCGAAAGCGAGCCCGCGAGCGAGCCCGGGCCTGCGCATTTCGCGCTCGTGACGGCCCGGGTCGAGGCCATCGACTGGCTGGAACTGCATGCCAACGGCCACCGGCGCGCCCTGTTCGACGCGTCCGGTGGCCGGTGGCTCGTGCCCTAGCGGCGCCTGGCGGCACCGTCGGGCGGGGCAGGTTTACTGCGCGCGCTGCGGCGTGCCGGCATAGACCGGGGCAGGCGGGGTGACCGGCATGACGTTGCCGATGTCTTCGCCGTACCAGCGGGCCGCGAGATTGCTGCGGCTGGCGGCGATCGCCTCGGCACGCACTTCGGCGCGCGTGCGCTCGGACTTCGTCACTGCGACCGGGTTGTAGTTCAGCGCCCAGACCTGGAGCGAGCCATCGGCACGGGCCTTGAACAACTCGGCCTGCACCTGGGCCCGCGTCAGGCCGTTGGCCGACGGGCCGGTGGGAGCCAGGTTCATGCTCTCGCTCTGCGCGTGGGCCGAAACAGCGGCCATCAGCGACAGGGCGACGATGGCGGGGTAGGCGATGAAAGCAAGCTTCTTCATGGTGTGTTTCCTTGTCGCATCCGTAGAGGTGGGGGACCGTCTGTCGGTGGATGCGGAACCGGCGCTGTCCATGGGTTGAACTGTAGATAGTTGCTTCCCAAGGAAAAATAGCCGGCAAGGAAACGCACCATTGCCGATATCGGCAACATTGAAGCGGCCGAGAAAGCCTCTAGCGGTGCTTGAAGACGGGCTTGCGCTTGTTCACGAAGGCGTCCATGCCTTCCTTCTGGTCTTCCGTGGCGAACAGCGAATGGAACACCCGACGCTCGAAGCCCACGCCTTCGGCCAGGCTGCTTTCAAAGGCGCGGTTCACGCATTCCTTGGCCAGCATGACGCTGGGGCCGCTCAGGGTGCAGATCAGGCTGGCGGCAGCCAGGGCTTCGTCCAGCAGCTTGTCGGCTGGCACCACGCGACTCACCAGGCCGGCGCGTTCGGCCTCGGCCGCGTCCATCATGCGGCCGGTCAGCACCATGTCCATGGCCTTGGCCTTGCCGATGGCCCGCGGCAGGCGCTGCGTGCCGCCTGCGCCGGGGATGATGCCCAGCTTGATCTCCGGCTGGCCGAACTTGGCGCTGTCGGCGGCGATGATGAAATCGCAGAGCATCGCCAGTTCGCAGCCGCCGCCCAGCGCGAAGCCGGCCACAGCGGCGATCACAGGCTTGCGCACCTGGCGCAGGGTTTCCCAGTTGCGGGTGATGTAGTCGCCCTTGTAGGCGTCCATGTAGCTGAAGCGCGCCATGGCACCGATGTCGGCGCCGGCGGCAAAGACCTTCTCGCTGCCGGTGACGACGATGCAGCCGATGGCGTCGTCGCGGTCGAAGGCCAGCAGCGCGGCGCCCAGCTGGTCCATCAGGGCGTCGTTCAGCGCGTTGAGTTGCTTGGGCCGGTTCAGGGTGACCAGGCCCACGCGGCGCTCGGTGTCGCCGCGCACGTCGGTCAGGATCAGGGCTTCGCTCATGGTCGGGGTCTCTTGGCGGGGTGGATGCACAGGGCCGGGTGTCGCCCGATGGCGGCTGATGCACGCCAATCCAGCGGCAGTTACGGTTTTCGATCGGGCCCGAATCACTATAAGCTGAGCCCTTTGCCAGACGTTCGGCCGCGCTGTCCGCCATGCCCAGCATCTATCGCAAGACCGCCAAAGGCCTGGCCGAGATCGAGACCCGGGCCAACAAGCTGCCGCCGCGCCTGCGCTCGGCCTTGATCATGGTCGACGGCAAGCGCAGCGACGCCGACCTGCGGCCGCTGCTGCTGCAATCCCCCGACGAGACCCTGGCCAGCCTGCTGGCCCAGGGCTTCATCGAGCCTGTGCCGGGCGCGCCAGGCACCGCGGCTGCCGCGGGCCCACGCCCTGCCCCACCGGCCGCACCGGCCGCAGCGGCAGCCCCGCCTGCGCCCGCCGCACCGGCCCCGGCGATAAAGCCGCTGCCCATCCCATTGCCGGTGCGCCAGCGCGACGCCGTGCGACTGCTGACCGATCAGGTCGGCCCGATGGCCGAAGCCGTGGCCGTGCGCATCGAAAAGGCCCGCACCGAAGACGAGCTGCGCTCGGCCGTGATGCTGGGCGCACAGGTGATCGCCAACACGCGCGGGCGCCAGGCTGCCGAGCGCTACCTGCAGAACTTCGCGGACCTGTAGCCGGCGGCGCGCGTCAGCGCCCGGGCTCGGCCTGCTGGGGCAGCCGATCGATTTCCAGGTTGATGAAGTTCTCGTCGTCCTGCCGGATGAAGATGCGCACCGGCAGGTATTGCAGCTGGGGTGCAAACCAGGCCTCGGGCACCAGGTCGCCGCCACGGCGCGCCTCGTGGGCGGCGTCGGGCCGCGGCCGCACGTGCACGGCGTCCACCGGGCCGGCCGGGGTCTGCACGGTCTCGCTGGCCCCGACCTCGTACTGCCAGAGCTGGATGCGGCGCGGCAGCGCCAGCGGCAGCGGGATGCGCTGGCCGGCCTGCAGCAGGGCCGGCCGGGTGGTGAACAGCCAGGTGAGCTGCACGAACTGGCTGGCGGTGTCCTGCAGCCCGGTCGGCCGCGTCCAGGTTTGGCCCTGCGCCAGGCGCACGAATTCCGGGCCCATCTCGACGCGCAGGCGCCGCGGTTCACGCCAGAGCAGGCGGGTCTCCTCGTCGAAGCGTTCCGGGGCCAGGCCATCGGCGGTGATCTCGCCTTCGCTGCTGATGCGGCGGCTCATCAGCGGCGCGAAGGACGGGCCCACGCTGACGTCCAGGTGCACCTGGTAGCGGCTGCCGCTGCGCAGCCATTCCACCCGCGCCTGGCCCTCGACCGGGCCGCGGAAGTTGCCCGTCAGGCGGTAGGTCAGGCGCGTCGACGGCGGCCAGTCGAAACCCGCCGTGTCGGGCGCGGCGGCCGATGCCGCGGGGGTAGCCGCCACGACCGCGCTGGCGGCCAGATCAGGCGCGGACGCCGGCAGCGCAGCCGCCATCGGCGGGGCGGCCTCGACTGCGTCGGCGGCTGCTTCAGCTGCGGCCAGAGCTGCGGCTACAGCGGCTGCTTCAGCGGCTGCTTCAGCGGCTGCTCCGGCGGCCGATGCGGCCGACGCTGCCGGCACCGGCAGCGCCGCCACCTCGGGCGCCGCCGCCGGCCCGCGATCGCGCGTTACCAAGGCCGCTGCGCGGGGGGCTGCCCCACGGGGGGTGGCCGCCCGGGCGGCGGGGGCCGGTGGCGCCGCCGGCGCGAGTTCACGCACGAAAGCCACGGCCAGGCGCGGTGGCGCATCGGCGGCACCTGCGCCCAGGCGGTCAGGCAGCACCTGCGCGGCCAGCCACAGGTGCGCGGCGGCGACGCCCAGCGTCAGCGCGGCAACCGCCGGCGCGGCGCCGAAGCGACCGGCATCAGGTGCCGGCGGCACCGACGAAACAGCTCAGCGCGGCGATGCTGCTGAGCCTGAAGCGCAGCGTCAGCCAGGCGGCGGCGCCAAACTGCGGGTAGACCCGCCGGTCGACGCCATAGCAGACCAGCAACATCACGGCGTGGATCACCAGCCCGGCGCTGGGCGGCATCACCACGGCCACCCAGGCCACCAGCGAAGGCACCACGCCCCAACCCAGCAGCCAGACCGGGGGCTGGGGCTGGCGGAACGCCAGGCCCCAGTGGATGCCACCGAGGAAGGAAACGATCACCGCGGCGTAGGCCGACAGCGCCAGCGTGACGTAGGGGTGCGCGTCGGGCCGCACCAGCCAGACCAAGAGGGCCCCGCCGACGAACGGCAGCAGCCCGGCCCAGCCCAGGCGCAGCGCTGCGGGCGGCGGGCCGCCAGCGGCGGGAGAAGACAGATCCGGTGCAGAAGCGCTCAACATGCGCGAATTGTGCGGCGCCTGGGCGCGGGCTGCGGCCGCGCCCCGGCGCGCCGGCCGTCAGCCCTTCTTGGCTGCGGCGGCGAGCTGGCGTTCCACCTGCTCCGCGGGCAGCGCGCCAGGCTTGCGCGAGCCGTCTTCGAACACCAGCGCCGGCGTACCGGTGATGCGGTGCTTGCGGGCCAGGGCCTGGTTGCGTTCCAGCACCTCGCTGTCGCAGCTGGCCGCGGCCTTGGGCGGCAGCACGCCGTCCAGCATCCAGGCGCGCCAGGCCTTCTGCGGATCCTTGGCGCACCAGATGTCGCGCGACTTGGCGGTCGAATCGGGCCCCAGGATGGGCATCAGGAAGGTGTAGATCGTCACGTCCTTGACGGTCGTGAGATCACGCTCGAAGCGCTTGCAGTAGCCACAGTTGGGATCGACGAACACCGCCATCTTGCGCGCGCCGCTGCCCTGGCGGGCCACCATCGCGTCCTTCAGCGGCAGGTCGCTGAAGGCAATGGCCGTGAGCTTGTCGATGCGCTCCTCGGTGAGGTCGACCTTGGACTTGGCATCCACCAGCGAGCCGTTGACGAAGATGAAGTCGCCGTTGGCATCGCTGTAGAGGATCTGGTTGCCGCCAAAGCGCACTTCGTACAGGCCGGCCGCCACGGGCGTCTTGCTGACTTCGTCGATCTTGGGCAGCTTGGGCAGCCGTTCGGCCAGGTTCTTGCGGATCGCGGCTTCCTGCGCCCAGGCGCTGGTGGCAAGGCACGTCGAGACCAGCAGGGCCAGCAGCGGCAGGGGGCGGAGCGGGGTCGTCATGGTGTCGGCACAGGGATGGTGTGAGCGGCGCGAGCTTAGCCGCCCAGGGCCCGGGCGGTCAGCGCGCGCTTCAATGGCCCCAGCCGGTTGACCAGCGTGAGCCCGCGGTTGCGCAGCTGTCGCACGGCCGGCTGCGGGCTGGCAAACAGCTGCAGCAGGCCGTCGGTGAGCTGGCCCATGGCGCGCGTGGGCAGCTCGCGTTCACGCGCATAGCGGCGCAGCAGGCGGACATCGCCCAGATCGCGCCAGCTCTCGCGCTCGGCCACCACCCGTGCCAGGGTGGCCACGTCGGCCAGGCCCAGGTTCAGGCCCTGGCCGGCCAGCGGGTGCACCAGATGGGCGGCGTCGCCCAACAGCGCCCAGCCCGGGCCGCACACGGCTTCGGCGCGTGCCAGGAGCAGCGGCCACTGCGCGCGCGCGCCGGCCAGGCGCAGGGTACCGGCGGCGCCTTCGGTGGCGTCCATCAGGGCTTGCTCGAAATCGGCTTGCGGCAGCGCCATCAGCGCATCGGCGCGCTCGTCCGGCAGTGACCACACCAGCCCCAGGCCATGGCCGGGCTGCGGGCGGTCCATCGGCAGAAGGGCCAGCACGTCGGGGCTGCGGAACCACTGTCGCGCCAGCCCGGCGTGCGGCTGGCTGGCCACCAGGCGCGCTGCCACGCCGCGCTGGCCGTAGACCTGGCGCGGCATCTTCACGCCCAGGCGCTGGCGGGCAGGGGAATCACGGCCTTCGGCCAGCAACTGCAGCGGCGCCTGCGCGTCGTCGGCCACGGCCGTGACGTGGGGCGCGAAGCGCAGCGCCGCCTGCAGCACGGCATCGAGCTCGGCCGCATCGACGATCCAGGCCAGCTCCGCCACGCCCTGGGTCCAGGCCGAGAACTCCAGCACCGCCCCGGGGGCGTCACCGGCCACGCGCATGTCGTGCACTGCCGTGCGGGCGTCGGCGGGCAGGGCGTCCCAGACCTTCAGGCTGGCCAGCAGGGCCACCGAGGCCGCATTGAGCGCATAGGCGCGCACGTCGCCAGCCGCCGCCGCCGGCCGCGGCGGCCCCGCCACCCAGCCCACCTGCAGGCCCTGGCGTGACAGCGCCAGCGCCGCGGCCATGCCCACTGCGCCGGCACCCCGGACGACCACCTCGTGTTGTTTCATTCGGAGATTGTAGGGAGACCCCCAAGGCACAATCCCGCGGAACTGCAGGCGATGCCGCGGCCTGATTGCAGGTCCTGCCGGTCCGGCCGGCCCTGCCGGCCCCCGCGGCCTGCCACCCACCCCCCTTCCGGCCCACACCGGCCCGCCTGAACGTGAGCACAGACACTCCCCACCTGCCCTGCCGCATCGCCAGCCTGCACGTCTACCCGATCAAGAGCTGCGGCGGCCTGGCCGTGAGCGAGGCCCTGGTCGCCGACACCGGGCTGGACCTGGACCGCGCCTGGATGCTGGTCGACCCCGATGGCGAGATGCTGACGCAGCGCGAACTGCCGCGCCTGGCACTGGTGGCCACCCAGCTGCGCCACAGCGATCTGGTCGTGCGCGCCCCGGGCATGCTGGCGCTGCACCTGCGGCTGGACACGGTGGAAGACGCCACCCGCGTGCGGGTCTGGGGCGACATCGTCAAGGCCTACGACATGGGCGCGCTGGCGGCGCAGTGGTTCAGCGATTACCTGGGCCAGCCGGCCCGGCTGGTGCGCTTCGATCCGGAACAAAAGCGCCTGGCCGACAGCGCCTGGAGCGCCGGCACGGCCGCCGAGGCGGCCTTCGCCGACGGCTTCCCGCTGCTGGTGGCCAGCAGCGCTTCACTGGCCGACCTGAACGCCCGGCTGGCCGCACGCGGCCAGGCCGCCGTGGGCATGGAACGCTTCCGCCCGAACCTGGTGCTGGACGGCCTGCAGGCCTTCGATGAAGACAACATCGGCGATCTGGTGGTCGAAGGCCCCGACGGCGCCGTGCAGCTGCGGCTGACCAAGCCCTGCGTGCGCTGCAGCATCCCCAATACCGACCCGGCCAGCGCCCGGGTGGGCCACGAGCCCGGCGACACGCTGGCCGGCTTCCGCGCCGACGCCCGGGTCGGCGGCGGCATCACCTTCGGCATGAACGCCGTCGTCGTCGCCGGCTTCGGCCGCCGGCTGGTGGTGGGCCAGGCAGCGCAGGCCCGCTGGGCGTTCTAGCCGCGCCGCGTCACGGGGCCGGCCGCCTGTCCGGCAGGGGGATGAACTCGGTTTCGCCGGGCACGGGCGGGAAGCGGCCCGCTGCCCAGTCGTCGGCCGCCTGGACGATGCGGTGCTTGCGGCTGGAAACGAAGTTCCACCAGATGAAGCGCGGGCCCAGCGGGTCGCCGCCGATCAGCACCACGCGGGCGGACGCGGTGGCGGCCAGCATGGGCTCGTCGACGGGCTGCAGCAGCGTCATCGTCTGCGGCTGCAGCGGCCGGCCGTCGAGCTCGACCGCGCCATCGACGACATAAACCGCGCGCTCACTGGCCGGCGGCAGCGGCAGGGCGTCGCCAGCGGCCAGCATGATGTCGAGGTAAAGCGTGGGCGACAACACCGCCACTGGCGAGGTCGCGCCGAAGGCGCTGCCGATCAGCACGCGCAGCCGGGCGCCGCCCACTTCCAGCTCGGGCAGCGCGGCCGCCGGTGTGTGGGCGAAGCGGGGCTCGGCTTCCTCGTGCGCCGCCGGCAGCGCAGCCCAGAGCTGCACGCCGTGGCTGCGGCGAGTCTGCTGGCGCAGGTCGTCAGGCGTGCGTTCCGAATGAACGATGCCGCGCCCGGCCGTCATCCAGTTGATCGCCCCGGGCTCGATGCGCTGCACCGCACCGGTGGAATCGCGGTGCTGCATCGCGCCTTCGAACAGATAGGTGACGGTGGCCAGCCCGATGTGGGGGTGGGCGCGCACATCGTGCTGGTCCTGCGGGCCAGCGGTGATGGGCCCGAAATGGTCGAAGAACAGGAACGGCCCGACGGAAGGCCGGCTGGCCGCGGGCAGCAGGCGGCGCACGGTGAAGCCACCGCCCAGGTCCTTGGTGTGGGGCCGCAGAGTCAGGCTGGGGGTGTCGTGGGTCATGGCTGGCACCGGTCGGGGGTGTGCCGAGTGTAGGAAAATCATGGTTTGCGCCCCTGGGCGCGGCAGCGGGCGCGGCCCCGCACCCACCGATCCCCCGCCCCAAGAAAGACCTCCATGAGCCTGAAGTGCGGCATCGTGGGCTTGCCCAACGTCGGCAAGTCCACCCTTTTCAACGCCCTGACGAAAGCCGGCATCGCGGCCGAGAACTACCCCTTCTGCACGATCGAGCCCAACGTCGGCGTGGTCGAGGTGCCCGATCCGCGGCTGGCCCAGCTGGCCGCGATCGTGCAACCCGAGCGCGTGGTGCCGGCGATCGTCGAATTCGTCGACATCGCCGGCCTGGTGGCCGGCGCGAGCAAGGGCGAAGGCCTGGGCAACCAGTTCCTGAGCCACATCCGCGAGACGGATGCCATCGTCAACGTGGTGCGCTGCTTTGCCGACGACAACGTGATCCACGTCGCCGGCAAGGTCGATCCGATCAGCGATATCGAGGTCATCCAGACCGAGCTCTGCCTGGCCGACCTGGGCACGGTGGAAAAGAGCCTGCACCGCTACAACAAGGCCGCGCGCAGCGGCAACGACAAGGAAGCCGCTGCGTTGGTGAAGGTACTGGAAAAGTGCCAGGCCGCGCTGGACCAGGCGCAGCCGGTGCGCAGCATCGCCTTCAGCAAGGAAGAGCACGCGATCCTGAAGCCGCTGTGCCTGATCACGGCCAAGCCGGCGATGTTCGTCGGCAACGTGTCGGAGACCGGCTTCGAGAACAACCCCTTCCTCGACCGCCTGCGCGAAGTCGCCGCGAAGCAGAACGCCCCCGTGGTGGCGATCTGCGCCAAGACCGAGGCTGAACTCGCCGAGATGGCCGACGAAGACCGGGCGATGTTCCTGGCCGAGATGGGGCAGGACGAGCCAGGTCTGAACCGGCTGATCCGCGCCGCCTTCCGGCTGCTGGGCCTGCAGACCTACTTCACCGCCGGGGTGAAGGAAGTGCGCGCCTGGACGATCCACATCGGCGACACCGCGCCACAGGCCGCCGGCGTGATCCACACCGATTTCGAGCGCGGCTTCATCCGCGCGCAGACGATCGCCTTCGACGACTACATCGCCCATCGCGGCGAGCAGGGCGCGAAGGACGCCGGCCGCATGCGCGCCGAGGGCAAGGACTACGTCGTCAAGGACGGCGACGTGCTGAACTTCCTCTTCAACGTATGAGCCGCGGGCAGCCACGCGCGGCCCGCAACAGTGCACTAGTACTCGCCCGGGCATGAGGCCGCGGGCTAAAGTCCCCGCATGACCGTCCCCGTGGACCTGGACACCGGGCGCCCGGGCCTGCCTGCCCCGACGCCGGACCGGCCCTCGCCCCGCCCGCCACGGCGGCGGCGCGGGCACTGGGCCGCGCCCGGCACCTGGCGCCGTGCCGGCATCACGGCGCTGGCCTATGCCCTGGTGGGCTATGCCGCCATGATGCTGGCCGGGCCGCCAGGCTTTGCTTCGCCGCTGTTCCCGTCGGCGGGCATCGCGCTGGCCGCCATGCTGACCTGGGGGCGCGCCGCGCTGCCCGGGGTCTGGCTGGGGTCTCTGGCCGTCAACGTGGCGATCGGCCTGCAACGGCCGGACGCCACGCTGCCGCCGCTGCTGCTGGTGGGCGCGCTCGTGGGCCTGGGGGCAGCGGCGCAGGCCTGGCTGGGCGCCACCCTGGTGCGGCGCCACGTCAGCCAGCCGCTGGTGCTGAACTCCCCGCGGGACATCGCCCTCGTCGGCCTGCTGGGCGGCGTGCTGGCCTGCCTGGCCAGCCCCAGCGTGGCCACGCTGGCGCTGTTGCTGGCTGGCGGCCTGCCGGCCGAATACGCCTGGCAGAACTGGCTCACCTGGTGGCTGGGCGACACCCTGGGCGTGCTGATCGCCACGCCCATCGTGCTGAGCCTGATCGGCCTGCCCCGCGCCGATTGGCGGCCCCGCCGCACCACCGTCGGCCTGCCCCTGCTGCTGGCCCTGCTGCTGACGGCGGCAGCCCTGCTGGAACTGGAAAAGCGCGACCAGCAGCGCCTGCGCGCCACCTTCGAACGCGATGTCGACCGCCTGGCCAGCGATGCGCAGTCGCGCCTGCAGGTGCCGCTCTACGCCCTGCAGGCCCTGCACGGCATGGCGCGCGCGCAGCCGCAGCTGGAAGGCATGGCGCTGCGCGAGGCGGCGCGCTGGTGGCTCAGCCTGCCCCGGCAGCTGCAGGCCATGGGCTACAGCGTGCGCGTGCCGCGCCTGGACATCGAGCGCTTCGAGGCCGGCGCGCGCGACAACGGCCTGCCGGAATACCGCGTCTTCCATCGTGACGAGGGCCAGGCCCTGGCGCGGGACGACGAAGTGCTGGCGATCCGGCTGATCGAGCCGATGGAAGGCAACGCGGCCGCGCTGGGCGTGAACACGCTGTCGATCCCGGCCGCGCGCGACGCGGTGCTGCAGACGCGCCGCACCGGCAAGCCCGCCGCCACCGTGGGCTTCCGGCTGACGCAGGCCAGCAGCAGCGACCAGGAAGTCGGGGTCGTGATCTACCAGGCCCTGTTCGACGGCAACCCCGACAGCGACCCCGAGCGCGAAGCTTCCTTCCGCGGCGTGGTGTTCGTGACGCTGCGCGCCGAAGCCATGCTGGAAGGCCTGGCCAGCCTCGAGAAGCGCCACCTCGCCTGGTGCCTGGTGGACCCGTCGCCGCAGGCCCTGCAGCCACGCATCGCCGGCCCCGCGGGCTGCGACGCGCGCAGCCTGCCGGCCTACAACTACCAGACCATCCGCACGCTGGAGCTGGGCGGCCGCAACTTCGAGCTGCGCGTCGATTCCAGCCCCTCGACCAACCCGCTGCCGCTGCGCGAAGGCGCGCTGATGCTGTCGGTGGCGGCGATGGCGGCGGTGGCGATGCTGGGGGCGCTGCTGCTCGTCGTCACCGGGCACAGCCGCCGCACCGAACTGGCGGTGCGCGCCGGCACGGCCGATCTGCGGCGCGAAATGGCCGAGCGTGCGCAGACCCAGCAGGCGCTGGCCGACAGCGAGGAGCGCCTGCGCAGCATCCTGAACCACATGCCGATCGGCGTGATGTTCCTCGACGCGCGCGGCCGGCTGCTGGAATGCAACCCCCGCATGTGCGAGATGCTGGGCGAAACCGTCGAGCAGCTGCGCGGGTTGCTGCTGGTCGACCTGATGCACCCGGACGAGCGTAGCGAACGCCAGGCGCAGATGCTGCTGGCGCGGCAGGAAGACCAGGAACTCAAGCCGCTGCGGCTGCAACGCAGCGACGGCAGCTCGATCTGGGTGCAGGTCAGCACCACCGCGCTGCGCGAAGGCCACGACGAGCAGGGCCGGCGCGTGGGCGTGGTGCAGGACATCACCGAGCACCTGCGCCTGCGCGCCAGCGAACGCGCGCTGCAGGAAGCCGAGGCTTCCAACCGCGCCAAGAGCGAATTCGTCTCGCGCATGAGCCATGAGCTGCGCACGCCGCTGAACGCGATGATCGGCTTCGCCCAGCTGCTGGGGCTGGACCGCGAGCCCGGCCTGACCCAGCACCAGCAGGAATGGACGCAGCAGATCCAGCGCGCCGGCTGGCACCTGCTGGAGATGATCAACGAGACGCTGGACCTGGCGCGCATCGAATCCGGCGCGGTCCAGCTCAGCACCGAAGCCGTGTCGCTGCCCGCCCTGGTGCACGGCGCCCGCGCGCTGGTGTCGGCCAGCGCCACCCAGCGCGGCATCGAGATCGAGGAAAGCCTCTCGCCAGAGGCGCCGGCCGTGCTGGGCGACGCCACCCGGCTCAAGCAGGTGCTGACGAACCTGCTCAGCAATGCCGTCAAGTACAACGTCGAACACGGGCGGGTGTGGATCAGTGCCCGCGCCGGCGCCGAAGGCGGCGTCGTGATCGCCGTCACCGACACCGGCCTGGGCATGACGCCCGAGCAGCTGGCCGGGCTCTTCCAGCCCTACAACCGGCTGGGGCGGGAGACCAGCGACATCGAAGGCACGGGCATCGGCCTGGTCATCAGCCGGCGCCTGGTGGAGCTGATGGGCGGGACCCTGGAGGCGCGCAGCGTCGCCGGCAAGGGGTCCACCTTCACCTTGCGCCTGCCCGCGGCCGCGATGGCCGAAGCACCCGCGATGCCGGAGCAGGCCAGCATCAACGCGCCCTACCAGCAGCGGCGTGTGCACTACGTCGAAGACAACCTGACCAACGTCGAAGTGATGCGCGGCGTGCTGCAGCAGCGGCCCCAGATCAGCCTGGAAGTTTCCAGCAGCGGGCTGGACGGGCTGGAGAGCATCCGCCGCACGCGCCCCGACCTGGTGCTTCTGGACATGCACCTGCCCGACATCAGCGGCCTGGAACTGCTGCGCCACCTGAAGGACGATGCGGATCTGTCGGAGATCCCGGTCATCGTGGTGTCGGCCGACGCCACCGCCAGCCGCATGTCCGAGGCCCTGAACCTGGGCGCGCTGCACTACGTCACCAAGCCCGTGGACGTGGCCCGCTTCCTGGAATTGCTGGACCACGCGCTGGAAAGCATGGAAACCCGCTGGGGCCTTTGACGAGGCATCTGGCCTCGTCTTGCCCGGCTTTTTCACGCGGCAGCCGGTCGCCAGCGCCGGATCATCAGCACTCTCAGGCAGAGAGTGCTAATATTTTGGGAACCGCGACGCCCCTGTCAGCGTCCTAGAGCCGCATGAACACTTCCGCATCCTTGTCCTTCCCGTCCGGCAACCTGAGCCTGCGTGACCCCTGGGCGATGGTGCCTTCGCTCGGCAACCTCGATGCGTACATCAGCGCCGTCGGGCGCCTGCCCATGCTCACGCAGGGCGAGGAAACCTCGCTCGCGCGGCGCTTCCAGGCCACGGGCGATCTGCAGGCTGCCGGGCAGCTGGTGCTGTCGCACCTGCGTCTGGTGGTGTCGGTGTCGCGCCAGTACCTGGGTTACGGGCTGCCGCACGGCGACCTGATCCAGGAAGGCAACATCGGCCTGATGAAGGCCGTCAAGCGCTTCGACCCCGAGCAGGGCGTGCGGCTGGTGAGCTACGCGCTGCACTGGATCAAGGCCGAGATCCACGAATACATCCTGAAGAACTGGCGCATGGTGAAGGTGGCCACCACCAAGGCCCAGCGCAAGCTGTTCTTCAACCTGCGCTCGCTCAAGCAGGGCCTGAAGGCCGACACCAGTGACGCGGACAGCCACCGCAGCACGCTCACCCCGGGCGAGGTGGCGAGTGTCGCCGCGCGGCTGAACGTCAAGCCCGAGGAAGTGATCGAGATGGAAACGCGCCTGTCCGGCGGCGACGTGGCTTTGGAGCCGCAGACCGAGGACAGCGAGGAAAGCTTCGCGCCGATCGCCTACCTGGCCGACGACACGCAGGAGCCCACGCGCACCCTGGAAGCCCGGCACCGCGACTGGATGTCGGCCGACGGCATTGCGCAGGCGCTGGAAGCACTGGACGCCCGCAGCCGCCGCGTGATCGAGGAGCGCTGGCTGAAGGTGAACGACGATGCTTCGGGCGGCATGACGCTGCACGAGCTGGCGGCCGAATACGGCGTCAGCGCAGAACGCATCCGCCAGATCGAGGTGGCAGCGCTCAAGAAGATGCGCAAGGCCCTGGAAGCCGCCTGAGGAGGCACCGGCGCGGCCGGTCGCAGCCCAAGGCCGACGGCGGATCAGCCTTCCTTCAGCAGCAGCCGCAGGTCGTGCACCAGCGCTTCGGTGCCGGCACCGTAGCGCGTGAACAGCCGCACCTTGCCGCGGGTGTCGAAGACATAGGACCCGGCCGTGTGGTCCATGCTGTAGCTGCCTTCGGTCTTGCCCGGCACCTTGCTGTAGAAGACCTTGAAGTTCTTGGCGATGTCGCGCGTCTGCTCGGGCGTGCCGCGCAGCGCCACGAAACCGGCACCGAAGTTGCCAACGTAGGCTTTCAGCACTTCCGGCGTGTCGCGCTCGGGATCGATGCTGACGAAGATCCCCTGCACCTTGTCACCATCCGGCCCCAGCGCTTTCTTCACTTCGGCCAGTTCCAGCAGCGTCGTCGGACAGACGTCCGGACACTGGGTGAATCCGAAGAAGACCACCACCAGCCGGCCCTTGAAATCCGCCAGGCTGCGCACGCGGCCATCGGCGTCGGGCAGGTTCAGGTCCTGGGCGTAGTTGGCACCGGTGATGTCCACGGCCTTGAAGGCCGTGGCCGGGGCTGAAGCGGCGGGCGCGCCAGCGCGGTCGCAGGCGGACAGCACCGCGGCGCAGGCCAGCAGCAGCGTCAGCCGCCGGCGCTGGCGTAGAGCCTGGAAAGCCATGGGTTCAGGTAGTGGTCCAGCAGCAGCGCGGCGAACAGCAGCGACAGGTGCCAGATGGAAAAACGGAAGGTACGGCGGGCCAGCGTGTCGCTGTACTCACGCCACAGCTGCCAGGCCAGCACGATGAACCAGACGCCCAGCACCAACGCCGCGGCGAGGTAGATGACGCCGCTCATGCGGTATGTGAACGGAAGCAGCGTGGCCGCGAACAGCACCAGGGTGTAGAGCAGCACCTGCAGCCGCGTGAATTCAGGGCCGTGGGTGATGGGCAGCATGGGCAGGCCGGCGCGGCGATAGTCTTCCACCCGGTACAGCGCCAGCGCCCAGAAGTGCGGCGGCGTCCACAGGAAGATGATCAGGCACAGCATCAGGGCCTCCGCCCCGACCTCGCCCGTCATCGCAGCCCAGCCCAGCACGGGCGGCATCGCGCCCGAAGCACCGCCGATGACGATGTTCTGCGGCGTCAGCGGCTTCAGCACCACGGTGTAGACGACCGCATAGCCGACGAAGGTGGCAAATGTCAGCCACATCGTCAGCGGGTTCACCCACGCATACAGCACCGCGCTGCCGGCCGCGCACAGCACGGTGGAAAAGGCCAGCGCCTGCCGCGTGCTGAGCTCGCCGCGGGCCGTGGGGCGCCACGAGGTACGGGCCATGCGCCGGTCGATCTGCTGCTCGACCAGGCAGTTGAAGGCCGCCGCCGCCCCGGCCACGAGCCAGATGCCCAGCACGGCAGCCCCGACCCGGGCCAGATCGGGCAGGCCCGGCTGAGCCAGCAGCATGCCGATGAGCGCGCAGAAGACGATCAGCTGAACGACGCGCGGCTTGGTGAGCGCGTAGAACTGGGCAATGCGGGAAGGCGCGCCAGGCGCAGCCACGACAGCTTGAGACATCGCTGCGGATTTTAGGCGGCTGCCGCCCGCGCTTGGGGCTGCGCCGCGGCGGCCCCCTGCAGATGGGCGCTGCGGGCCAGCACCAGCGTCAGCAGCAGCACCAGCGCCGCGGCACCGGCCGAATGCCCCAGCGCCGCCAGCAGGGGCCAGCCCAGCACCACGTTGGACAAGCCGCTGGCCAGCTGCAGCAGCAGCAGCGCTGCCAGCCCGGCGCCGAAGCGCCGTCCCGCGGGCGTACGCCACAGCCGCCAGGCCAGCAGCCCCAGCACTGCCGTCGCGGCGACCGCGCACAGGCGGTGCACCATGTGGATCGCCACCAGCGCGTCGAAGCTCAGCAAGCCGCCATCCTGGGTGCGGCCCAGATGGCGCAGCAGGGTGAAGCCTTCGCTGAAGTTCATCTCCGGCCACCACTGGCCGTTGCATTGCGGGAAGCCCTGGCAGGCCAGCACCGCATAGTTGGTGCTGACCCAGCCACCGCTGGCGATCTGCAACACCAGCACTGCCAGCGCCACGGCGGCCAGGCGGCGCAGCCCGCTGGGAATGGGCAGCAGCGGCGGCAACGCCGCCAGCGGGCCATCGCCAGCCCGGGCCTGCTGCTGGAAGCGCGTGTGCTGCACGGCCAGCAGCGCCAGCAGCATGAGCCCGCCCAGCAGGTGCAGGGTGACGACGGCCGGGTAGAGCTTGAGCGTCACCGTGTACTTGCCGAACAGCCCCTGCACGATCACCCACAGCAGCGTGAAGCTGGGCCACCAGGGCGAGAACGGCAGCCGCCGGCGGTCGGCCCAGGCGGTGGCGGCCATGACCAGGATCAGCACGCCCACGGTCATGGCCAGGTAGCGGTGGATCATCTCGATCCAGGCCTTGGACCAGGTCACCGGGCCGCCGGGCAGTACGGTTTCCGCGGCCTGGATGTCGGCGCGCGCGCCGAAGGGGCTGGCCTCGCCATAGCAGCCGGGCCAGTCCGGGCAGCCCAGCCCGGAATCCGACAGCCGGGTGAAAGCGCCGAAGACGATCAGGTCGAAAGTCAGGAACAGCGTCAAGGCCGTGAGTGCCGCCAGGCGGGCCCGCGTGTCGCGGCCGCGCTGACGCAGCCACACCCACGACAGCGGCAACAGGGCCACCACTGCCGCCAGCAGCATCAGGCGCAGCGTGGGCGCCAGGTCGACGAGGGGAACAGCGCTGTCCATCTCAAGCCGCTGCCAGGGCAGACGAGGGTGGCCAGCAGGTCTGCCGGTTTCGGGTGCGCACCGGCTTCATCGGCCCGGCGTGTCCCAGCTGGACGAAGCGCGCAACAGCTTCTCCAGATCGCGCTTCACGCGAGCCGGTTCGGGGTCGGCGGGCACGCGCATCATCCACTCCCCCATCGGGTCGACGATGTAGAGGTGGTCTTCCAGCGCGCGGCCCGCTTCGGGCTGCAGCCAGGCCTGCACGGCGGCGCGGTCGGCCAGCAACATCGTCAGTGCCGGCGCCGCTTCGGCCGATGCGCGCAGCGCGGGTGCCGGCGGCTGACCGTCGGTGATGAGCCAGACGCGGTCCAGGCGCTCGCGCTCGCGGCCGAGCATCTCGCGCAGCTGCCGCTGCATGAAGAGGCGGCGGTCGCAGGCGGCGTCGCAGCCGCCGGGGCCGACGCTGAGCAGCAGCCACTGGCCCCTCAGCGCCCGGCCGCCCACGGGTTGGCCGTCCAGCGTGCGCAGGTTCAGGGCATCGGGCAGGCTTCGGGTGGGCAGGATCAGGGTGCTGTAGTTCGTCCGCCCCTCAGGACGAATCACGAAGTAGGTGAAGTAGGACGCGATCACCGGCGATGCGCAGACCAGCAGCACCAGCAGCATCTTGAGCCTGCCGACCCGGGTGCGCTGGGCATCGCCCTGCAGGCTGGGCGCCGGCAGCTCATGCACCGTCATGGCCAGTGGCTCAGCGGCGGAGCCGGGGGCGGAGGATTTGGAACCAGACATAGAGACCCAGGATGAGCGCGGCAAGCGCAAACCATTGAAAGGCGTAGCCGTAGTGCTTGTCGACACCGGTGGCAGGCACCAGCCAGTCGCGCAGCAGGCCGTCGGTACCGGGCTGCGGCCTGGCGGCATCGTCGGGCGCCGCGGCATCCAGCTGCAGCAGGGACAGCGGCCTCAGCCGCAGGCCCCATTCGCGGCCGTAGGCCAACAGATCAAGATTCTGGCGTATGGACCCCGTGGAAGGCCCATCGAAGTCGTACAACCGCGCCGGTGGGGGGGCGATGCGGCCGCTGACCAGCACCGGGCCTTCGGGGGTGGGCGGCGGCACGACGCGGGTGCGGTCCATCAGGTCGCGCGGCTGCCAGCCCCGTTGCACCAGCACGGCCGTGCCGTCGGGCAGTCGCAGTGGCGTGACGACGAAGAAGCCCGGCCGCCCCTGCATCTGTCGGTTCTCCAGGTAGACGGTGGCCTCAGCCAGCCACTGGCCGCTGAGACTGATGCGTCGATGGTGCTGCGCCGCGGCGGTCTCGGGTGTGGTGGCCAGGTCGGCCGGGGGCAGCGGCGGCAGGGCGCGCCGCTCGTCCAGCGTGGCCTGCAGGTGCGTCTTCTGCGCCGCGCGGTCCAGCTGCCACACGCCCAGCCGGGCCGTCAGTGCAACGCCCAGCAGCGCCGCCACCAGCACCAGGGCCTTGGCCCTGTTCATGCGCATGGCCGCGCAGGCACCGGATAATCCCCAGCGATGAAAAGCCTGTTCGCCATCATGCTCATCGCCGTCCTAGCGGCCCTGGCCGGCGCCGGCCTCTTCATGCTGCGAAAGACCGACGACGGCGAACAGCAGCGCAGCAACCGCATGGCGCGGGCGCTGGCCTTGCGGGTGGCCCTGTCGGTGGCCTTGTTCGCCTTCATCCTGTTCAGCTGGTACATGGGTTGGGTCAAGCCCGGCGGCTTGCCGATCGGCAGCTGACCGGGCCCCGAGCGCACACCGCCTGAAGGCAAGAACGCCGCGGTGGGCGGCGTTCTGAGGGCAGGACGGCCTGCCGCCGTCGGCGCACCGGGCACAGGGCCCGGCACCCTGGCTACATCCAGTAGACCACCACGTACAGACCCAGCCACACGACGTCGACGAAGTGCCAGTACCAGGCTGCGCCTTCGAACCCGAAGTGGCGCTTGGGCGTGAAGTGGCCCTTCATCAGCCGCAGCGTGATGAACAGCAACATCAGCATGCCCACGAAGACGTGGAAGCCGTGGAAGCCGGTCAGCATGAAGAAGGTGCTGCCGAAGATGCCCGAAGTGAGCTTCAGATTGAGATCGTTGTAGGCGTGGTAGTACTCGTAGCCCTGCACGACCAGGAAGGTGGCGCCCAGCGCGACCGTGACCCACATCCAGAAGATCGTCTTGGCCCGCTGGTTCGCGATCAGCGCATGGTGAGCGATGGTGAGCGTCACGCCCGACGTCAGCAGCAGCGCCGTGTTGATCGTCGGCAGCGGCCAGGGGCCCATGGTGGCGAAGGGCTCGACCGTGCCCGCAGGAGAAGCCGTGATCCCGGCCCCGGCGGTGGGCCACAGGGCCTTGAAGTCGGGCCACAGGATCTGGTGATCCAGGTTGCCGAGCATCGGCACGGAGTGCACGCGGGCCCAGTACAGGGCGCCGAAGAACGCGGCGAAGAACATCACCTCGCTGAAGATGAACCAGCTCATGCTCCAGCGGAACGACACGTCGATGCGGTCGGAATAGAGGCCGCCTTCGCTTTCGCGCACGGCTTCGCTGAACCAGGCGTACATCACGCCCAGCCAGACCGCCATGCCCGCCAGCACCACGTAGGCGGCCCAGCCGGCGCCATTGACCCATTGGCCGGCACCGAAGATCACCAGGAACAGCCCGGCGGCCATCATCACCGGGTGGCGCGAAGGCGCTGGAACGTAGTAGTACGGTGTGCTGCCCGCGGGGGTGGTGGCTGCCATGTCAGTCTTGCTCCAAAGAATCTGTCTTGTCTTGATGAGGGTTCACGCGGCCACGCCGCTGCCGACCACCCAGCGCACCAGCAGCACCAGCACGGCGATGAACAGCAGCGCGCCGATGATGCCGGCCACGATCACGTGCACCGGGTTGAGTTTCTGCACGTCCTGCTCGAAGCCGGCACGGCGCCGCACGCCGAAGAACGACCACGCCACGGCCTGCACCGTGTGCAGGAAGGAGACCGGTCGCTGGCTGGCGCCCTTCAGGTCGTCACTCAAGGTGCACTTCCCGGGCCCGGCTTGGCCAGGGCGACCGCCGGCAGCATCACCGCCGGCGTAGCTTGTCCGAGCTGGCCCGCCGGCGCCGCCGGCACCTTGCCGCCCACTTCGAAGAAGGTGTAGGACAGGGTGATCGTGGTCACGTCCTTGGGCAGCTTGGGGTCGATCACGAAGGCCACGGGCCATTCGCGTTGCTCGCCCGGCTTGAGGGTGTACTCGTTGAAGCAGAAGCATTCCAGCTTGTTGAAATGCGGGCTCGAATGGCGCGGCGCGTAGCTGGGAATGGCCTGGGCCGCCATCGTGCGGTTCTGGATGTTCTTGAAGGTGTACATCACCGTGGCCAGCTCACCCGGGTGCACCTGAACCGAACGCAGCGCGGGCTTGAAGTCCCAGGGCCCGCGGGCGTTGGCATCGAACTCGACCGTGATGAGCCGGCTTCTGTCGACTTGCGTGTTGGTGCTCTGGCCGTGCTTGCCCGTCCAGCTACCGCTGGCCACGCGTTGCTCGCTCAGGCTCAGGATGTTGATGCCCAGGGCTTCGCAGATGGCCCGGTACATCGGCACCAGCGCATAGCCGAAGCCAAACATCACCGTCGCCACGACCAGCAGCTTGCCCAGCAGCCGGCGGTTGTCGGCCAGCAGCATGGCCATGCGGTGGGGTCGGGTCATGGCATCAACCGCCAAACAGGACGATCTTGGCCACGAATCCAGCGGCAAACACCGCCGCCACCGTGGCCAGGGTGAAGGCCAGCCGCAGGTTGGCCTTGCGCTGCTGTTCCGGGTTCATGTCGATGGCTCTTGGCTTGGCTTCAGCCCACCACGCGCGTAGCGGTGGCGTCGAGCTTGGGCGGGTTCTCGAAGGTGTGCCAGGGCGCGGGCGACGGCACTTCCCATTCCAGGCCCTCGGCGCCCTCCCAAGGCTTCTGCGGGGCCGGCGCACCTTTGCCGCGCATCATCGGCACGACGACGAACAGGAAGAAGTACACCTGCATGAAGCCGAAGCCGAAGGCGCCGATCGACGCGATCATGTTGAAGTCGGCAAACTGCATCGGGTAGTCGGCATAGCGGCGCGGCATGCCGGCCAGGCCGAGGAAGTGCATCGGGAAGAAGGTGATGTTGAAGAAGATCAGCGAACCCCAGAAATGGATCTTGCCGCGGGTTTCGCTGTACATGACGCCCGTCCACATGGGGACCCAGTAGTACACGCCGGCGAACAACGCATAGAGCGAGCCCGCCACCAGCACGTAGTGGAAGTGCGCCACCACGTAGTAGGTGTCCTGGATCTGGGTGTCGATGGGCGCCACCGAGCAGATCAGGCCCGT
>JAIXZR010000083.1 GCA_027489455.1 Rubrivivax sp.
ATCAGCCCTGCTTGCGGCGGCGGGCGATGGCGCCGACTGCCAGCAGGCCCAGGGCCATCAGACCGTAGGTGGCGGGTTCCGGCACGGCGCTGATCTGGACGCTGGGGGTGAAGCCCAGGTTCAGGTCGTTGACGCCCAGGGCGCCCCCGGTGGAGGCCACCAACGGACCACCTGCAGTCAGGCGGCCGTACACGATGCTCGATACGGTGGTCGGGCCGCTGATCACAGTGCCCGGATCGATGCCAACCGGAAGCGACTGGCCGTCGCCAAAGCTGGCCGGGCTCCAGTAGTCCCACAGTGCAAAGCGCAGGCCGTTGGCATCGGCGAAGGTCGAGTTAACCGACACACCGTAGTAAATGGTGTTGGGAACGGCCACGTTGTTGAACGTGAACGGTACGTCGAAGATACCCGTGCTGGGAATCTGCAGCGTCTGGGTGTTCGAAGCGAGCAGCGTCGTGGCCAGCGTGGTGGTGTTCACCGAGTACAGACGCAGCGTGATGTCAGCGAAGTACGGGTTCGGGCCGGTGAAGGTCTGCTGAGCCAAGCGGATGCTGGCGCCGTTGACCAGACGCTCGGTACCGGCCAGGGTGATGATGTCGCCCAATTCGGCAATGTTCGGGTTGCCGCCGGTACAAGCGAAGCACTGGTTGTAATTGCCTTGGCCGCCAGTACGGGCGTCAAAGACGATGGCTGCCTGCGAGGCCATAGCCGACAAGGCCAAACCGGCAGCGACCAACGTGGTACGCAGAGCGAAAGGAGACGTCATTTGGTGTTCCCTGTGATTGACCGACCATCGTGGATGCGTCGGGTGGACCATGTAGCAAGGAGGCCATCCCCCCTCACGAACTTGCTGATCGCATGGTAGCCCGGCATTCCAGCTTTCGGTACACCCGACCCCCGAACCCTGGGGGTGCAATGTGGAGTCAGCGAAACACGCCTTCGCGGCCCCATTTGCGCGCGTCTGCCTCGTAGCGCTGACGCACGGCGGGGCTGGCTTCGCGCCAGGTCGTCAGCGCCCAGGCCCGCATCTCGGGGGGCGCACGGTCCCACAGGCCCAAGGTCAAGTCCACCAGGCTGCGCTGCACGGGCGCTTCGCGCGGGGCGTAGCGCACCGCCTGCGCCCAGGCTTGCTGCACCTCGGCCACGGGCGCGTCGAGCGCGTAGAGGCTGATGGCCACCTGGGACCAGGTGTAACCATCGGTCGGCCGCAGCGCCACCGCGCGGCGCTGGTGATCCAGCGCTTCGCCGAAATAGGCCTGGCGCTGCACGGTATCGCCCCAGGCCAGCCCGCCCTGGGTGATGTAGAGCTGCGCCAGCGTGACGTGCAGCACCGGATCATCGGGCGTGTTGGCCAAGGCCTCGAGGAGCGCGGCTCGCGTCTGCTGCCAGGTCTGCTCGGTCCATCCGGCCTGCTGCCGCGCCCAGGTGTCGACGTTCTTGCGCGCCGCCTGGCTCTGCAGATCGCTGGTCCACAGTGGCACGCCATGCCAGGCTGTCGCGCCAAACAGGGCGGCAGCGGCCAGCAGCGTCGGCAAGGCCCGCAGGCGCTGGCGCCACACCGTGCTAATCATCGCTGGCCTCGCTGCGGCCATTGCCGCTACTGCGGCGGCGGCTGCGCACCGGCAGGCACCAGGCCAGCGCCAGCACGGTGGTGAAGGTCAATGCGTTGGCGGGGATCTGCAGGTTGAAGTCCACGATGCTGTGCAAGGCCAGGCTGGTGATGGCCATCACCACCCCGGCGGCCATGCCGCGCGCCAGGGCGGGGTTGTCGTCCCCCAATGCGCGCACGGCGCGCCAGAAGGCAGCGGCACAGAGCGCCAGCAGCAGGCCCAGCCCCAGCAGCCCGGTGTTGGCCGCGATCTCGACGTAGTCGTTGTGGGCATGGTCGTAGAAGCCCAGGGGGTGGTCGCCCTTGTATTGCGGGAAGGCGATGTAGAAGCTGCTGCCGCCGTAACCCAGCAGCGGGCGCGACTTGACCATGTCGATGGCGTAGCCTGCAGCAATGAGACGCTCCTCCAGCGTCTCTTCGCGCCGAAGGTTGACGCCGCGTTCCTCGCGCGCCTCGGCCTGTTCGATGGTGATTGCCGTGCCTTCCAGTCGCTGCACCACCTTGTCCAGCCCCACCCACTGGCCAATCACGATGAGATCCACCACCAGCATACTGGTGACGACGATCAGCGCCAGCCGACGCAGCTGCGGCGAGCGCCAGGCCACGAGCGCCCCCGTGATGGCCAAGGCGATGAAAAAGGCGGCATTGCCGCCGCGCGAACGCGTCAGCACCAGTGCGATGACCATCGTGATCAACAGCAGCCGCACCAGCATCCGGCCCGACATCAAGAACTTGAGGGTTTGCACTGCGCCATTGCGCCAGCCTTCGCCGGCACGGCTGCTTGCCAGCGGGCTGGTCAGCATCAGACCCAGGCCCACGGCCAGGCAGATCTCCATATATCCGGCCAGATGGTCGAAGCTTGCGAACGTGCCGGTCGCACGATCGCTGGGCGGGAAGCTCATGAACAGAAAGTCATAACCATCGCGCTGGCTGAAAAGGAATATCGCCAGAAGCGCCTGGAAAACCCCAGCGCCGACGATCGTAAGCATCAGCCAGCGCAGGCGCTCTTCATTGCGCGCCAGCAATACGACCAGCGCAAACGCCGAAAGGTAGGCCGCACAGGCCATCAAGGCGCTGCGCGTAGAGAACGGATCCACCGACACCGGCCCGGCCCCACTGCTGCCGGGCGCCAGCGTCGCGCGAAGGCCTTCGGGCAAGGGCACCAGCTGGAAAGCCACCAAGGCGGTGTACGCAGCCAGCAGACCCAAGGGCACCCAGGGGGGGCCCGTGCGGGCCTGGCTGCCGCTGGGGTGCACTGGCGAAACACCCGCGATCCAGGCGCTGCCCAGCACCAGCACCAATAGCCCAGACAAAGCCACGCCCAGCAGGGCCAGCGCCCAGCCACGGTGGCTGGCCAGGGGAAGCGGCGCCCAGGCCAGCAGCGCCAGCAGACCGAAGAAAGCGCCCTGGTGGACGTTATTCAGCCAGGCCGGGCGCTGAGTCGAAGAAGAAATGGACGGCAAGGGTGCAGCCAAACGGGAAGTGCGGCTGCTGAAAACAACAATGGCAGCCAAAGGCTGCCATTGTGTTGAACCGCCGCTCGCACGGCATGCTCAGGGATTACTCAGCACCGGCTGACACCAGCACTATTGCCGCGGAAGCAGAAGTTCGGCGGCAGAGTGGGCAGCGGCGCCGGAGTGATGATGATCACTGCGGACGGCGTAGGCGTCGCCGTGGGAGCGGTTGCCGTAGTCTTCACCTCGACGGAAGCCGGCTTGGCGACCACTTGCTGGCGCGCCTGCGCTACGGCGGCACCGGACCCTGCCACCAAACCCAGCGCTACAGAGGCCGCCAACATCACATGAGAAGTTTTTTGCATGATCCTGTCCCTTTGAAGCCAATGACACTAAGCGAAGCCTATCACGCGTCTGCGAAAAAGGAAGCCGGCTCAAACCGTCGCAGCCCCCGTAGACGCGGGGTAGCAGCCTTGGTAGATCTCTTGAGGAGATGCAGCCTGAGCAAAAGCTCTGAGGCACCGGCGCGCCGCTCTCTAGCGGTCGCCACTGAAGCACCAATACAAAGCATTGCTTGCACGGCGTGCACCATCACGGCGCACCACCAGGCTGCACACCCGCCCGCGAAGCGCCATGCACCGGCGGCAGCTGGTTCACCAGCGAGTTCATGCTGCACAGCCCCGCCGGCCCCAGCAACGTGAGCTCGCGCGTCGTGGAAGCGCCAAAGTGCTGCGTCAGCCAATCGGCGGCGTCACGCATCCGTGGGCGGCGGCCGGCCAGGTTGTGGGCATCGCTGGCCACGGCATGGGCCCAGTTGCGCTGCACCAGTTCGGCTGCCGTGGCTTGCGCGCGTTCGCCGAACTGGCCCACCAGGGAGCCTGCCGTCACCTGCACGTAGCAGCCTTCTTCCACCAGCGGGCGAAGGCGCTCGATCTTTTCCATCACACCGCGGTTGCGCTCAGGGTGCACGATGATGGGCCGGACGCGCTGCGCCAGCAGGTGGCGCACGAAGTTCAGCGCCCCCAGGGGCACCTGGCCGTCGGGCATCTCCAGCAGCAGGGTGCGGTAGCCGGCCACTTCGCCCATGAAGGGCAGTTCACGCCGGGCCAACAAATCCAGCACCTCGGGCGTCAGGCGTACCTCGCCGCCCCACAGCAGCTGCAGCGCGATGCCGTTGTGCTGCAGCAGCGCAGCAAAGCGTGCGTGTTCTTCAGCGATGCTGCTGCGCCAGTTCTCGAACCGCCCGGGGAAGACGTGGGGGGTACACACCACCTGGGTCACGCCGTCGGCCACCAGCCCCTGCGCGAGGGCCAGCGCCGCCTCGACCGTGGGCGGGCCGTCGTCGATGCCGGGCAGCAAATGGCAATGAATGTCGATCATGGTGTGCTGGGTACGCCTCAGCCCACGGTGTCGGGCGATACGGCAACCGGCTTGGCCGCCTTGCCCGCAGCGATCTGGGGCGCAGCCACGTATCCGCCGTAACCCCCGTAGCTGCCGTAGCCGCCGTACTCCCCGTAATAGCGCTGGGCATGCTGGAAATCCAACTGGTTGACGACCAAGCCCAGGATATTGCCGCCCGCGCGCTGCAGACGAGTGATGCTCTTGCGCGCCAGCGGCGCGGGGGTCGACATGGCCTTGACGACGAATGCCACGCTGGTGGCCATCGGCGCCAGCACCAGGGCTTCGGACACCAGCTCCACCGGCGGTGAATCGATGATCACCATCTCGAACCGCTCGCTCAACTGCGCCAGCACGTCCTTGAACTTCTGCGACAGCAAGAGTTCGAGCGGGTTGGGGGGCAGATCGCCCACGGGCAGCACCAGCAGCTTGCTGTCCTTCAGCCCCACCAGGCATTCGTCGATGGTGGCGTCGCCAGCCACCAGGTTGGTCAGACCCTTCATACCCCCGACGATGCCCAGCGCCTTACCCACCTGGGACCGGCGCATATCGGCGTCGATCAGCAAAGTGCTCTTCGTCTGCGCATGGGCCAAAGCCAGGTTCACCGACACCGTCGTCTTGCCTTCGCCCGGCAGCGTGGAGGTGATCAGCAACACCTTGTGCGCCACGTCCAGGTTGGACAGCAGCACCCCCGTCCGTGCCGTGCGGATGCCTTCGGCGTAATGCGAATGGCTTTCGTCGATGAAGATGCGCGCCATGTGCGGCCGATCGTGCCCCTCCATCATCGGCAGGGCCGTCAGCACCGGTAGGCGCAGGCGCACTTCAGCGTCGTCGCCACCCTTGACGGTGTTGTCCAGGCGATCGAGCAGCAGCGACGCCATAGCCCCCAGGAAAAGCGCCAGCACCGCCGCCACGACGACGATCTGCACCTTGGCAGGGCGCACCGGCAGCGTCGGCTCCACGGCCTTGTCCACCACGCGGGCCACGGCCGCCTGCACGTCGCCGGCCAGATTGGTCTCCTTGGCGCGGGACATGAACATCTCGAAAAGCTCGCGGTTGCTGGCGGCCTCGCGCTCCAGCACGTTGAGCTGGAACTCCTCGCGGTTGACGGCCTGCACGCTGCCCTGGGCAGCGCCGAGCGATCGCTCCAGCGCAGATTCAGCATCGCGCGCGGCTTCGTAGTCGCGCCGCATACCGGCCACGGCGACAGCGCTTTGCTGTTCCAACAGCTTCTGCAGTTCGGTCAGTTCACCCTTGGCCTGCACCACCTTGTAGTGTTCGCTGCCCAAGGTTTCCTGCAGCGTCAGCAGCTGACGCCGGGTGTCGTTCAACTGTTTGAGCGTGGCCGCGACGATGGGGTCGCGCGCCACGGTGGGGATCTCGGCGTACTGGGCTGGGGTGGCGTTGCGTGCTTGCTCGTAGGCCGCCTCCAGTGCCACGCGCTTCGAGCGGGCTTCGACCAGCTTTTCCGTCGTGTCACCCACCTCCCGGCCGGCTACGGCCTGGGCCGACCCCCCGAGGCTGACGATGCCTTTCTGCTCCCGATAGGCCTGCAAGGCCTGCTCAGAGGCTGCCAGCTTCTGCCGCAGCGTGGCCAGCCTTTCCTGCAGAAAGCTGCTGACCTGCTGGGTCAGCGCGAAGCGCGAATCGCGGTCTGCTGCGATGTATTCCGTGGCGATGGCGTTGGCCACCATGGCAGCCACGGCCGGGTCGTCGCTTTCGAAGCTGACCTTCACCAGCTGGCTCAGCCGCACCGGCTCTACCGACAAATCCCGCATCAACTGGCCGACGATGTTGCGCTCCAGTTCTTCCTGCGTCCATTCCGCCTTGGGCGTGTGCAAACCCACCAACCCCATCACCTGCTGGCGCAGCGAAGGCCGCTGCGTGCGCGGATTGAAGGCGGGGTGATCCCACAGCTTGAGCGCCCGGGCCGTGCGTTCGGCCACCTCACGCGACTTGAGGATCTCCACCTGCGTCTGGTAATGCTCGCGTTGCTGGCTGTTGGTGTAGACGTCCTCGATCGATAGCACCTTGACCTTGCCCGCCTCGATCAGCACCGTCACCGTGCTGCGATAAATAGGTGTCAGCGCGTAAGCCACCGCCGCCGCCAGCACCGCCACGATGGCCGCGAGCCCCAGAATCGCCCACTTGCGCTTGGTGATGCTGCGCCAGTACTCCAGCAACTCCAGCTTTTGCTCAGCCGTGACCGAAAACCCCAGCGGCGCGAACACAGGCGCTGGCGCAACCGCCATCGCCTGGGCCGGCTGGGACTGCAGCGCCTGCGGCTGCGCGGGGACGGGTAAGGTCATGGTGTGGTAGCTGCTGGACTGCGTGTTGTGTGTGCTGTTCCGCTGGCTGGCGCGTCCTGCCCGCTTGGCGGTCCCTGAACCAACATGGTGCCACGCCCGCAGGTTGTGATGCCCCCCGGTTCACGCGGGTGCATCCCACGCGCAAGACACGTGCCCCGCGCAAGCTGGGGCAAACGCGCAAAACCGCACGACACGGCTAGGGGGCTATTGCGTTCTGTCGCCAACGCCAGGATGAACCTGTGGACAGCGTGCTGGACAACTTGGGCCGTGCCCCCACGGCCGGGGCCTGCGGCAGACCCCAGCCCGCAGGGGTGACACCGAACTAAAGGACCACCGCGGTGCGACGAGAACGCCCGGCGCACTGGTATCCACCGCCGGGCGCGAACAGCGGCAAGTGGCTGAGCCGTTTGGCAGGCTGAAATGGGACGCAGTACCGACAACGACCCTCACGCTGCGGCAGAACATGTCAAGTCCCGCGACGAGGGTGGTCCCGTCTGGACCCACGCGGCAGGCCGCGAGCTTGGAGCCTTCAGCGGCGCGCATACCAACTCCCCCATCACACGAGCACGCTGGTACGAATGGCGGGCCATGCGCCTTGGTGGTCACGGCATTGAGCAAGGGTTAGCCCAGCTGGCGGCCGTGGCTACACACCCGCGGCACTGGCACTGGACCGCCACCATGAAGGCAGGTGCAAATGCGAAAAGAAGACGTCTGCCAGTTCCTTCAACTCAAGCACGATGCCTGCGTGCCGCATTTTGGTGCATTGCGATAGCGCGATACCGAAACGCAGGTTTCACATCACGCGACAGAGGCGACTGGGTTAGCCTTACAACAACCTCGGCGGTGCCAGCAGTCCTCGTGCGCTAGACGATAGATTGGCTACAGCCCAAGGCACATCATGTGATCTTCATCTGACCCCCACCGCAGCAAGCGACACCTTCATCATGGCGAAAAACATTGTCCTGTCACTCGGCATCAGACAACTCTTGCTGAACTTGGTGGGCCCGGTGGCCTGTTGCACGGTGTTTTTCGCCGCTGGCCATGCCAATGCTCAGATTGTAATCAGCCAGATATATGGGGGCGGTGGACTTGCCGCTGCCCTTTGGCGCCAGGATTGGGTTGAGATAAAGAACAATGGCACAAGCACCATCAACGTTGGAAACTATTCCCTTCAGTACGCAAATGCTAGCGGCATCAGTTGGACCTCTGTTCGCTTGGTCGGAAGCATTGCACCGGGCGCGCATTACTTGATACGCCTCGGGCCCACAAATCCAACTTCCGGCATTGATATTCCAGTTACCTTCAACGCTTCTGGCAACACCAATATCAGCGCAACAACTGGGAAGCTGGCGCTGGTTAGCAATACCACAGTGCTAGCCGGCGCGTGCCCGACCGGCGCCGGCATTGTCGATTTCGTTGGGTACGGCAGTTCTGCGAATTGCTGGAAGGGGAACGGGGCTGCACCAGGCCCAACTGCCAGCACGGGCCTTGTGCGCGGCAGCGTTGGCAGCAGTTGTGTAGATACCGGCGCGAACAACACCGATTTCTCGGTCATTTCCTACCCACTGCCGAGAAACACAAGTTCCCCTGCTCAGCCTTGCATACCCCAACACTGCGGTGCCGGGGTTGCCATCACCACCGCACCCACGGCGCTGTGGCAGCAGTTTTCAATGCCTTGCACAGGCCGAATCGACTTCAGCGTCCAGGATGTCGGAACGCTACTTGGCGGCGAATTCAGCCCAGCCACCTACGGCAGTCGCTGGGCAGTGTTGCAGCGCAACCCCACCAACACCGGTAACGTGCCCATGATGATCACGGAGAACCTCGTTCCGGGGACAGGGCACTGGTTCAAGAGCCTGGACCAGCCCAACAGCGGCCTGATTGCCATCAGCAACCTGACGGCCCGACCAACACCGCTGACCACAGGCTTGCCAGGGTGCCAAAGCGCCGCTGGCTGCGCCGTGCTTCCTGTTGCCAGCGGCACACCGGGTACGCGCATGATCGCCAACCCGCTGCCTTACAACGTCGATTGGTCACTGGCCCGCGTGCGGGTGGGCGGCCCCGGCGGAACGGTCTACACGCCCAGCGGCGCTGAAGCCGCGGGCTTTCTTTCCAAGCAGATCTGGATCTGGAACGGCACCAGCTACGCCAGCTGGAGCGATGCTGAGCCGAACATCGGCAACGTCCAGTACTTCCGCTCGTTCTTCGTGCGCGTTCTGCAGGGCGGCGAGGGTCAAACCATCGATCTATTGCTGCCGGGCGTGGCCAGCACGATCACGACACCCACCACAGCTGCGATGGCTGCAGGAGGCAGCGCCATGCGGGCCGAAGCTGCCGAACCCACAGGCAGCGGCGTGACGCGCAATGCCTGGCTGGTTGACCTACGTGCCGAAAACGCAGCTAACGGCTGGTTCGCTACCGCAAAACTGGGCCAGTGGCCAGGCGCCGGCCCTGGCACCGAAGGCGGCAACCTTCAGGCCTTGGCGCCATTCACGCAGCCATACCTGACGCTCGTGTTCCCCGCCATCGGAAGGCGCACCAACCCAGGTGATTACGTGACAGACCTGCGCCCAGCTAACGGCTTTGCCAACCGGTGGAACTTTGAAGTACGTGCAGAGCCTGTGGGCAACCAGGTCACACTGCGGTGGAATGCACCAGCCCAGGTGCTAGCAAAAAGCCGCGTCATCGACCTCGACACTGGCGCCGTCTTCTTCCCCGCCGACCCTGCCTACGTCAACGGGTACGTCATGGAATTGACCACGCCCAGTCGGCGCCTAGCTTGGGAGTACATGGGCAATTGAGCCAGGCCGCAGCGCGCGCATCGCGATACGCGCACCAACGGCGCGTAACCGGGTCTGACCCCCTCAAGTCGGGGCTGTAGCGCGGCAGCGCTGGGCAACATCATCCACACACGCCGCACGTCGATCAATTTGATGGGGTGAGCGGCTTGACTGGTCGTTTCGTTGGGCTTCGCATCTCTTCAAGCGGCTTACGTTATGCCTATGGGCCTTATCGCTACCCTGGAGCCGCAAAACATGCCGTGTCGCCAAACAACCGCCCTATCTTCACGCACTGGCCGCCGTGCCATGAGGGGCTTTTTTGCATTTGCCTTGGCAGCTGGTTGCGCGGCAGCGAACGCACAAGTTGTAATCAGCCAGATTTACGGCGGCGGCGGGAACAGCGGCGGCCAGTTTGCTAATGATTTTGTCGTTCTGCAGAATTTAGGGACCTCTGCCGTAATTCTCGACAACTGGTCATTGCAGTATGCAGGGCCTACCGCAGCCATTAGCAATACCGCAGCAAGTAGCGTTGTTCCGCTCAATAATGTTGTCATTAGGGCCGGAGGCGCGCTCTTGATCCGACTAGCCGCTGGCGCGAATACGAACGCGCCGCAATTGCCCACACCCGACCTTTCCAATGTCAACATTTTAGTAGGCGCTGAAAATGGGAAGTTTGCATTGGTTTCTGGTACGACTGCACCGCTCAACGCCACGAGCAGCAGTGTGCCAGGCCTTACTGGAACTTGCCCGGTAGTGCCCGCTGGCGTGACGATTGAAGACTACGTCGGCTACGGCACTGCCAACTGCTTTAAGGGATCCCTTGCAGCACGACCTGCATCGAACACCTCAGCGGTTGTCCGGAATATTAGCGGCTGTGCGAACTCAGGCTTTAACCGAAGCGATTTCGGTATTGCCGCCCCCCAGCCTCGAAACAGCAGCGCAACACCCCGCGCCTGCCCTTCACTTTGCGGCCCTGGCGCCTTTGTGAATGTCGGCCTGTGGCAGCAGTTTTCCTTGATGTGCCTTCCGCAAGGCGCCAGCACAGTGGAATCGCTCCTGGGCGGCGGTGGGTTCGGTAGGTTTGATTCAGCCACCTACGGCACGCGCTGGACCATTTCCAAACGCAACCCCAGCAATAACGGCAACGTGTCGATGGCGCTTTCCGAAACCATCACCACCGGCAGTGGCCATTGGCTGAAGAGCCTGGACGCGCCCAACGGTGGCACCTTGCAGGTAGACAGCGCAGAAGCCACAACGTCCACTGCTACGACCTTGGGCATTACGGGCTGCCAGGCTGCCCAGGGTGGCTGTGTCGTGGTGCCCGTGGCCACTGACGCCGCTGCGTCAGCCCGCATGATCGCCAACCCATTGCCCTATGACATTGACTGGTTCGCCGTTCGGGTTCGGGTGGGTGGTGCCGGTGGCACCATCTACACGCCATTTGAAGCAGCTGCAGCCAACATCCTGTCCAACGCCATTTACATCTACAACGGCACCAACTACGACGTGTGGAGCGACACTGCGCCTTTCTTGGGCAACTTGCAATACGGCAAATCGTTCTTCGTCAAGTTGTTGTCCGGTGGCGTCGACCAAACCGTCGACTTGCTCATTCCTGCTCTGGGCAGTTCGACCATTGCCGTTGCAAGCCCGTTTGCCACAGCGCCCCAAGCACGAGTGGCTGACAGCGCAGCCGCTGCCGTAACAGACAGCACGGCCGCAAGCAACCGAACTGTCCGCGACACCCGCAACACCTGGGTTGTGAACCTTGGCGTGAAGAACGTCGAGACTGGATGGCAAGCCAGTGCCAAGCTGGGGCAGTGGCCAGGCGCCAGCACCGGCACCGACGCGGGTGATCTGCCAGCCATGGCACCCTTCGGGCAACCGTACCTGACGATGGTGTTTCCGCGCGGGGGGGAAACACGCAGCGGCCTGGTGGACTACAGCACAGACCTTCGGCCCGCCAACGGCTGGGCAGGCACCTGGAACTTCGAAGTGCGTGCCCAACCGCTGGGCAGCAATGTGCTGTTGCGCTGGAACGCACCCGCCCAGGTGCTGGCAAAAAGCCGCTTGATTGACCGCGAAACGGGTGCGGTGATCTACCCGACCGACCCCAACTTCGCCACCGGTTACCCGATGACGATGGACACACCCGTCCGCCGCCTAACATGGGAATACCTGGGCAACTGACGGACCAAGCCATCGCCAGCCTGGCCTTCCAGCCGTTTCTTTCTACTCACGTTGGTTAGCGACATATGAACGATTCGCCCAAAGCCGCCCAGCCCGCAGCACCTGACAACGCCGAAGGCACACAGCCGGCAGCAGGCACCGACCGCCGTGCAGCCCTGCGCCGCCTTGGGCCGATGGCCATCTTGACGCCGCCAGCTGTGATGTCGCTTCTTGTGTCGCATCGTGCGTCGGCCCAAAGCCTTGGTCCAGAGCCTGGCGACCCGGGCCGATGAGCAACCCAATCCCTGGGCTTGCAGACTCGGCTACCGATTCACGCGGCCAGCAGCGGCCCGAGCTAAAGCCGCATGCTGGCGCATGGCTTCTTTGAAGCCCCGCTAGGCCAAACCAGCCGCCTGCTCGTCACCCCCCAAGACCGCAGATGGCACGTGCTGGACGCCCTGGGCGCTGAACTCTTGCAGTTGCAGCACCAGGGCTACAGCATGGAGGCCCTGGCCAACCTGGTTGCCAATGAATTCGGCCTGCCACCCGAAGCCGCCGCCGCCCGCGCGCAAAGTTACTGGCAGCTATGGCGCGATGCCGGCCTTCTGCACACGCCAGCCCAGGCCGGTGGCGCCACACCCGCCGCCAGCCAGGCCAGCCAGGCTTGGCAGCTAGACCAGCCCAACGATCCCACCTGGCCCGCCCCGCAGCCCCGGCCCCGGCCGCTGCTGGCCCAGCATGTGCAGGTGGCCGACAGGCACATTGCCCTGCACTGCCCAGACCCAGCGCTGCAAGCCCGCCTGCATGTAGCACTGGGCCCACCAGCCAACACCACCAGCAGCACCGTCGACCACGTGCTGGCACTGTGCGGCACCGCCAACGCATGGCAGCTAACCTTGGAAGGCGCCACCCTTACCGAAGGCTCTACGCCAGACCAAGCCCTGGTAGCCACGCTGGGCACCTTGGTGGAACTCGGCTGCCGCCCCGCCGAAAGGCTTCTGGTGGTGCATGGCGCAGGCGTGGTGGGGGCTGACGGCACCGGCACCCTGCTGGTGGCCCGTGGCGGCAGCGGCAAAACCACCCTGGCCGCCGCACTAGACGCCGCCGGCTACCCCCTGCTAAGCGACGACGTGGTGCCCACCACCCTGGCCGGCCAGCTACTGGGCCTTGGGCTACCCCTGTGCCTGAAGCCCGGCAGCTGGCCTGTGCTGGCACCAGCCCGGCCAGACATAGCCCGCCACCCCCCGCTACAGCGCCTGGGGCAAACCGTACGCTACCTGCCCCCGCGCCACCCGGCCGCTGGCGCAGCGGTGCCGGCGGCGCGCATTCTTCTAACGCGCTACGCCCCAGGCCAGGCGGCCAGCTGCGAAAGCGTCAGCCCTGAAGCGGCACTGCAAGCCTTGGTGGAAGCCGAATGCGTGTGGCGCAATATCACCCAAGCCAAGGTCACGGCTCTGGCCAACTGGCTAAACCACGTGCCCGCCTACCGGCTGCATTACCCCAGCCTGGCAGCGGGCCTGCAGCAAGTGCAGGCCCTGGCCGGCGGCCCACCCCCGGCCCCGCTGCCCCAGGCATGAAGAGCAGCCGCAAAGAACAAGCCGCCGCACGTGCACAAGCCTGGCGCGACCTGGCCGCCCTGCTGAACCCCGCCGGCCACTGCCAATGCCCCATCGCTTCTGGCCGCGCCCTGGCCTGGCACCGCATCTACGCCGTAGCGGCTGCGCAATGGGTGGCGCCCACGCTGTATGCAGTACTGGCCCCGACACCGCGCTGGGCATCCGTGCCTGAAGAAGTGCAGCAAGCCCTGGCCGAACTACACCAGCTGAACGCCGCCCGCAACGCCCACCTGCGCCAGGTGCTGCGGCAAACCATCCAGCAGCTGAACGCCGCGGGCATGGAACCCCTGCTGCTGAAAGGCGCCCTGGCCCTGCTGCCCGGGCAGTACCCGCATGCTGCAGCCCGCATGCTGGGTGATCTGGATTTGGCCTTGCACAACGCCAGTGCTGAGCAAGCTGCAGAGGTCTTGCGCGCTGCGGGCTGGACGAAGATCGAACACCGCCGGGCAGAAGACCCGCGGCTCTTCGACCAGTTGCACCACATGGCACCGCTGGCCGACCCGAGCGGTACCGTCACGATCGAGCTGCACCGCGCCGTACTGGGCGACGATGTGCCAAAGCTGGCACTGCCCCTGGAAGAAATGCGCGAACACGCGCAGCGCCTAGATTGGAACGGCTTGCGATTGTGGGTGCCGTCCATGCGCCACCGAATCCTGCACAACATCCTGCACGACGCAGTGCAGGACGGTGCGTTTCGCTCCGGCATGCGCAGCCTGCGCCAACTGCAGGAATTGGCCCGGCTGAGAGAGCAACCTGAAGCGGCGTCACTCGACTGGCCCGGCCTGCTTGACGCCCTGGACACCTTGGGTGTTGGGGCCGCAGCGCGGGCCCAACTGCTGGTGTGCCATCACTTGTTTGCGCAGCCCTTGCCTGCAGGCGTGCTGCCTGACCCTGCTGCGCATGCCTCGGCACGCAAGATGTGGCTGTGGGTAGAGCATCCCGGCCTGTGGCCGCATTACAAGCATATGCAACGTGTGCTGGGGATCGCGCTCAATGCAGTGACGCCGGGCTGGTATCCATCAAAGTGGCGCCAGCTGCGCCAGTGGGTGCGAATGTCGCTTGACAAGCGTCAAGCGTGAACCACCCCACACCCCGCCGCACCCGCGAACCCGGGGGCCGCCCCGGAAAGCCCCCCGCACCGGGATAGGGCACCCCTATCATGCAGCCGGGGTTTACCTGGGGGGTGCCAGTGGCACCCGTCTTGCGGTAATGCACCCGTCGGCCACACAAAAGGACGGGCGCCAGGGAAGGGGCCCGCAAACGCGATGACTTCTGCCGCCCCGAGAACCGCACTCATCACCGGCGTCACCGGCCAGGACGGCGCCTACCTGGCAGAACTGCTGCTGAGCAAGGGCTACATCGTCCACGGCATCAAGCGCCGCAGTTCGCTGTTCAACACCGACCGCGTGGACCACCTCTACCAGGACCCCCACGTCGACAACCAGCTATTCAAGATGCACTACGGCGACCCGACCGACAGCACCAACCTGAGCCGCATCGTGCAGGAAGTGCA
>JAIXZR010000035.1 GCA_027489455.1 Rubrivivax sp.
GGCGGCCGGCGACACCAAAGCACAGTTCGACGCCCGCGTGATCCCCAGCGTGGCCTACACCGACCCCGAAGTGGCCTGGGTGGGCCTGACGGAGGACGAAGCCAAGGCCAAGGGCATCAAGGTGAAGAAAGGCCTGTTCCCGTGGAGCGCCAGCGGCCGCGCCATTGCCAATGGCCGCGACGAAGGCTTCACCAAGCTGCTGTTCGACGAAAGCCCGGATGCCCACGGCCACGGCCGCATCCTGGGCGGCGGCATCGTCGGCACGCATGCCGGCGACATGATTGGCGAAGTCGCCCTGGCCATCGAGATGGGCGCCGACGCGGTGGACATCGGCAAGACCATCCACCCGCACCCCACGCTCGGCGAAAGCATCGGCATGGCCGCCGAGGTGGCGCACGGCAGCTGCACGGACTTGCCGCCCGCGCGGCGCTGAAGCGCCTGCCCTACTGCGCGCCGCCCGCGCCCTGCGTGGGCTTGCGCACAGACCTTCCCGTCGATGAGGGCCAAAGTGGCCCTGTTGTCGTCATGGAGATCGTTCCGACGCCGGCAACGCGCCCAGACGCCTGGCATCCCGCCACGCGCCGCTGTGCACCGCGGAAGGAAGATCATGAAGAAGACAGTCATTGCGGCCCTGTGTGCCGCACCTCTGGTGGCCTCTGCCGCCAACCTCGTCGCCAACGGCAGTTTCGAGACCGGCACCTTCGGACAGCCCGGCTCCAGCTGGGGGATCAACGAGGGCGTGCACATCTACTCGCCGTCGCAGGTGCAGTACTTCCCGCCGCATTCGGGCTCTGCCTTTGGCGAGAGTGTTCCTACCGACAATGCGCCCAGCCTGAGTGCGGACTCTGCGGGCGAGCACGGCATCTACTTCGTCGACGACTCTGCCGTCCAGGTGCTCAGCTCCAGCAGCTTCTCGGTGCCCAGCAGCGGCCTCTACGACTTCGGCTTCAGCAGCTATGCACCGGCCAACGGCCTGCTGAACCCCGGCAACTCCGGCTTCTCGGCGCAAGTGGGCGGTGCCACGCTGTCGGGCTGGGTCGGCAGCCTGCTGCCCACCACCTGGCAGGCGCAGCACGGGCAGGTGGCCCTGCTCGCCGGGGTGGCCTACACCTTCGTCGTCACCTTCACGGGCGGCGGGGGCGCGGCCAACGATCTGGTGGTCGATCGTCTGTACGTGCAGAGCGCCGTGCCCGAGCCTGCGAGCAGCGCGCTGCTGCTGGCCGGGCTGGCAGCGTCGGCCTTCGTGGTGCGGCGCCGCAGCACGCGCTAGCCGGCTGCCGATGGGCGCCGCGGGCCGGGATCTGCCGGCCGGGCAGGGGGCGGCATCCCGGGCCGGACCTCGAAGCGGATGCGGTCGACGCGACGGCTGGCCTCGTCCTGCCGTTCCAGCACATGGCGGCCGGGCTGGGGCAGCCAGTTCACGCGCTCGCCCCGGCCCACCTCGCGGCCGTTGATCAGCCAGCGGCCGGGGGCGCCCTGCAGCAGCAGTCGCTGGGCGGACGGGGGGATGTCGGGATCGAGCGCGATGATCGCGCCGTCCTGCGGCTGGCGGATGCCGAAGGGCGCGCTGCGCCAGCCAGCATCGATCACCGCCGCAGCGCGCCCTTCGCCCGCGCCTAACGGCAGCGTGCCGGGCAGGAACCATTCGCCGCCCGAGCGCACCAGCCCGGCGGGCGCCGCCGGCCGGCGCGATGGCTGCGTGCGGTGCAGCCAGCCCAGCACATCGCGCCACACGGGCGCAGCGCCCTCGGTGCCGCTGACGGCGTGCATCGGCTGGCCGCTGGCGTTGCCCACCCACACGCCCACCACGTAGCGATCGCTGAAGCCCAGGCACCAGTTGTCGCGCATGTCCTTGCTGGTGCCGGTCTTCACCGCGGCCCAGCCGCGCGTGACCAGCGGGCTGTCCAGGCCGAAGGTGCCGGCGCGGGCCGCCGGGTCGGCCAGCATGTCGGCCAGCAGCCAATCCACCTGCGGGCCGAACATCTGGCCGGTGGCGATGCGGCGGTAGGCCTGGGTCAGATCCAGCAGGCGCAGGTCGGCCGCGCCGAGCGCGAGCGCGTGGCCGTGGTAGCCGGCGTTTTCGCTCGGCTGCAGGCCGGCGCGCTGCAGCGTGGCGAACACGGCTTCGGGGCCCAGCATCTGCGCCACGCGCACGGCCGGGATGTTCAGGCTGCCGCCCAGCGCGCGGCGCAATGGCACTGGGCCCTGGTGGCCGTCGTCGTAGTTGCGCGGGCGGTACAGCGCGCCACCGGTGTCGATCTGCAGATCGCGGTCGTCCAGCACCGAAGCGGCCGTCATCAGCCGTGCCTGCAGCGCCGCGCCGTAGACGAAGGGCTTGAGCGTGCTGCCGCCCTGGCGCCGGGCCAGCACCGCGTCCACGGCCGGGGCCGCGCTGCCGCTGCCGGCCGATCCCACCCAGGCCAGCACCTCGCCGCTGTGGCGGTCCAGCACCAGCACGGCCCCGTCCTCGACGTTGCGGCCCTTCAGTTCGGCCAGCTGCTGGCGCAGTGCCTGGCGGGCCACGCGCTGCAGCGCAGCGTCCACCGTGCTGCGCCAGGGCACGCCAGCGGCTGCGGGCGGCGGCTGGCGGGCCAGCCACCAGCGGGCGAAATGCGGTGCCAGGGGGTCGCCGGCGGCGGGCCCTGGCCGGCGCGCCAGGGCCTGGGCCCACACCAGGCCCAGCGCGTCGCAGCGCAGGGCCTGCTCACGCAGCAGGGCGCAGGCGCGGCGCTCCACCGTGGCGGGCTCGGCATTGGGGCCGCGCACCAGCACGGCCAGCAGGGCGGATTCCTCGGCGTCCAGCCCGGCCGGGTGCTTGCCGAACAGCTGCCAGGCCGCGGCCCCCACGCCCACCAGTTCACCGCGCAGCGGCACCAGGTTGAGATAAGCCTCCAGCACCTGCGTCTTGCGCCAGCGCGCTTCCAGCCGCTGCGCCGTCCAGGCCTGGGTGATCTTGGCCGCCGGGCTGCGGCCGCCGGCGGGGCGGGCCAGGTCGGCGTGCAGCAGGCCGGCCAGTTGCATCGTCAGCGTCGACGCGCCGCGCGTGCGCTCGTTCCAGGCGTTGGCCCAGGCGCTGGCGGCCAGGGCGCGCCAGTCGACGCCGGCATGGGCCCAGAAGCGGCGGTCCTCGCTCAGCACGATGGCCTGGCGCAGCGCGGGGGAGACATCGTCCAGCGCCACCCAGGTGCCGCGGCGCACGCCGGCGTCCAGCCGCAGCACCTGCAAGGGCTGGCCATGGCGGTCCAGCAGCACGCGGTCGGAAGGCTGATGCGCGGCACGCACGGCGTCGAACGGGGGCAGTTCGGCACGGGCCGGCAGGGCCGCGGCCAGCAGCACGGCGGCCAGGGTCACCCGCCGAGTTCGCTGCCAGGCCCCTGGCGCTGCGCCGCGGCTGGCCGCCGGCCCGGTGCTGCCCATCAAGGCAACACCTCCAGCACCGCGTTGGGCAGCGCGCCCAGCTGCCCGGGCGCGTACATCGCCTCCACGCGGGTGGGCGGCAGGCCGAAGCGGCCACTGCTGTTGATGCGCACGGTGTAGTCGATGACGTGGCGGCCGGCAGGCAGCCATTCCCAGTAGGCGCGCCAGGCTTCGGCGCGGCGTTCCTCGTAGGCCAGCCAGCCGCTGCCGCTGCGCTGCTCGCCCTGGGTGGCGATGGCTGAATCGCGGCCCAGGCCGCTGCCCAGCACGGTGGCGCCGGCCGGCAGCGGGTCGCTCAGCACGACCCAGCCCATGTCGGTGCTGGCGTCCACCTGCAGCCGCACGCGCAGCACGTCGCCGCGGCTGATGCGCCCGGCCTGCTTCTGCTGCACGGGCGTGATGCTGCGGCTGATGCGGTAGCCCGCGGCCAGCGGCTCGGCCAGCGGCACGGCGGCCAGGGTCTGCAGCGCCAGCCAGGGGCGGCCGCTGCCTTCGTGCCTGGCCTGCAGGGTGGCCGGGCCCGCCAGCGGCAGCGTCTGGCTGCCGCCGGCCGGGCTGGCGGCCCAGTCCAGCGCCCAGGCCCCGGGGGCGCCCGGGCCGGCGGCCTGCAGCGCGATGCTGCTGCGCCCGGCCGGGGCGCCACGCTCGGTGCGCTGCGAGAAAGCCTCCACCGCCAGCCGGCCCCAGACATTGGCGGTGGTGGTGCGCCAGGCGCCGCGTTGCTGGCGCGCCAGCAGCCCGGCCAGCAGGCGGGGTGCGTCGGCCTGCCAGTCGGCGGGCGCCTCGGCCGCGCCGGGCGCGTCGCCCTGGGCCACGGCCAGCAGCAGCCGCGCGGCCTGGGCGTCGGTGCTGTCCATGCGCCACCAGGCGTCGGGCTCGTCCGGCAGGCTCAGGCTGCCGGCGCCGGACACCAGGCGCGCGCGCAGCAGGCGCTGCACGTCGGCCAGGCGCTGTTCGCGCGCCGGGGCGTCGGCGACGCGGCGCAGCAGCTGCCAGGCGTCCACCAGCGCGCCTGCGGGCCAGCTGGCCATGGCCGCGGGGCTGAAGTCCACCACCGCCAGCATGCGCGCGCTGGCGCGGCCGTGGCGCGACAGCGCTTCCAGCGCGGCCAGCTGGCGCAGAGGCTGGTCGCTGCGGGGCGGCTGGAAACCGCCGCCGCGGCGCTCGATGCGGCCTTCGACGAAGGCCCGCAGCCCGCCGAGCAGGGCTTCCTGCACCGGCGCCGGCCAGGCCCAGCCGGCGGCGTGCGCGCTGGCCAGCAGGTAGGCGCTGAGCACCTCGCTGCCGCGGGCGGCGCTACCGGGTTCCGGCGGGAAGTAGTGCGCCAGGCCGTCGGCATCCAGATACGCCGCGGCCTGTTCACCCAGCGCGCGCCAGGCGGCGCTGTCGCGCAGGCCCAGCGCGCGCGAGGCCTGCTGCTCCAGACAGGTGTAGGGGTAGGCCTGGAACCAGCGCTCCACCCCCGCCAGGCTGCCGGCCAGGCTGGGCTGCAACGTGGCGCGCAGGCCGCTGCGCCCGGCCAGGGCGCCGGCCGGCGGGGCCAGTGACAGGCTGGCCGGCGCTGCGCTGTCCAGCTGCAGCAGCTGGGCCTGCCAGACCTGCTGGGGCACCAGCGGCTCGATGGCCTGCAGCGTCTGCACACGGTCGCTGCCGCGGCGGCTGGCCGCCGCCGGGCTGGCGGCGCCGGCTGCGGTGCCGGCTTCCTGCGCCTCGGCCAGCCAGCGCAGCTGCGTGGCGCCGGCAGGCACGGTGACGGTCCAGCCCACCTCGGCCGCGCCGCCGGCGGGCAGGGCCAGGGTCTGGGCCGGCAGCGCGGGCAGGGCCGTCGCGCCGGCCGCGCCTGCTCCACTGCCTGCCGCCACGCTCACGGCCAGCGTTGCGCGCACCTGCATGGCGCGGTCGCTGCTGTTGCGCAGCGTGTAGCGGGCGTCGATGCGGTCGCCCTCGCGCGCGGCCGGGGCCACGCCGGGCAGCAACTGCAGGTCCTGCGAGACCCGCACGGTGGTGCTGCCACTGCCGAAGCGCTGCCCGCCATCGTCAGCCACCGCCACCAGGCGAAAGCGCGTGAGCGAATCGTTCAGCGGCACGGCGATCCTGGCCTGCCCCTGGGCGTCCAGCTGCACCCGGCCCTGCCACAGCAGCAGGGTGTCGAAGAGCTCGCGCGTGGCGTTGCGCCCGCCGCCACCGCCAGGGGGCAGGGCCTTGCGGCCATAGTGGCGGCGGCCGATCAGCTCGCCCTGGGCGGTGGCCGTCTCCACGCCCCAGGGGCGCGGTGCGTACAGCGCTTCCAGCAGCTGCCAGCTGGTGTTGTCGCGCAGCGCCAGCAGGCCTTCGTCGACGGCTGCGAAGGCCACTTCCACTCCAGCCAGGGGCTGGCCGCCGTGTGCCACGCGCACCGTGGCCTGCACAGTCTCGCGCACGGCATAGGCCTGCTCGGGCGGGCGGTCGGCCGTCACCACCACGTCCAGCTGGCGGGCAGCGGTGCCCACGTCCAGCGTCGCCACGCCGAACTTGAAGCTCGGCCGCGCCAGATCCACCAGCGCCGTGGGTTCGCCGGCCCCGGGCTCGCCGTGGCGGAAGGCCTGCCACCAGGCGGCGGGCTCGCGCCAGCCCCAGGTGAACAGGCTCCACCAGGGGGCTTCGCGCACGCGGCCGCGCAGCACCAGCACGCCCACGTGCACGTTGGGCGTCCAGTCGGCCAGCACCGGCAGTTCGATCACCGGGTTGCGGCCCGAGAGCGTCACCACGCGCGCATCGGTCACACCTTCGCGCTCCACCGTCACCAGTGCGGTGGCGTGGCGAAACGGCATGCGCACCTGCAGCCGCGCCGTCTGCCCGGGCTGCAGCTGGCGCTGCTCGGGCAGCACGTCGATACGGTCGTCGTTGTCCTGCGCGAACCACTGTTCGCCGTCGCCGGCCACCCAGACGCTGCTGCCGGCCTGCGCCAGGCGGCCGGCGTCGTCGCGCGCCTGCGCGACGAGCTCGATCTCGCCGCTGCGCGCGGGCTGCACGTCGCAGGGCAGGCGGCCCTGGGCGTCGCTGCGGCCGCTGCACAGCACGCCCAGGTCCTGCACGCTGCGCTGGTTGTCGTAAGCGTAGAAGCCGCCGACGATGCGGCTGCGCGTGCTGCGGGTCTGGTGCAGGCGGCCCAGCACCTGCACGTCGCGCCCGGCCAGCGGCTTGCCCGCCAGATCCACCACCAGCGCGGTGAAGCGCAGGCCGCTCTTCAGGCTGGCGCCGGCCCAGCCGGGCGCGCGCAGGCCCACCAGCAGGGCAGCGGGCCACAGGCGCACGGTCTGCGTGAGGGTCTGCACTTCGCCGTTGGGGTCGTCGAAGCTCAGCTCGGCGCTCAGTTCGGCGGGCCCGTCCAGCGCCGGCAGGCTGCCCAGCACCAGGCGCGCCGCGCCTTGCGCGTCGGTGCGTGCGGCCAGCTTGTCGGCCACCAGCCGCGCCGCGCCGTCGGCGGGCTCGGCATCGTCGCCGCTGCCCGGGCCCGCGGCCGGCCGCGGCGCGGCGAAGCTGAAATCCGCGTGCTGGGCAAAGCTGGGCGAGGATGGGCGCAGCAGGGCCGACAGCTGCAGCGGCAGCCCTGGCATCGGGCCGCCCGCCTGCGCGTTGACCTGCGCCTGCAGCACGATGTCCTTGGGCGCGATGGCGGCTTCGCGCGGGCCGGCTAGCCGGGCATCGACCAAGGGTACGCGGAAGGCTTCGACGCGGAAACTGCCGCTGGCCCACTGCCGGTCGCCCGCCTTCAGTGCCACCTCGTAGCTGCCCAGCGCCGCGTTCTTGGGGATCGTCCAGCGGCTTTCCGCGCTGCGGGCGCCGGGCCAGGCCAGCGGCAGCGAGACCTCCGCACCGCTGCCCACGTGGGTGATGAGCAAGCGGTCGGGCAGCGTTTCGGCGGCCGGCAAGGCCAGGCCGCGCTCGGTCTCGTCGCGCACGAAGTGCTTCATCGACACCGTCTCGCCCACGCGCAGCAGCGTGCGGTCGAAGACGGTGTGGGCACGGCGGTCGGGCGTGACGCCGCTGGCGGTGGCGATGCCGAAGCGCCAGGGCTCGATGCCCTGCTGCCAGCGGCTGAAGACGAAGGCCAGCGCTTCACCATCGCCGCTGCCGGCCAGGCGTGCACGTGCGCTGAGGAAGAGGCCATCGCGCGAGACGCAATCCTTGGCGCCGGGGGCGTCGTCGTAGCTCGCGGCCTCCTCGTCGAAGCCGCGTTCGATGCGGGCCACGCCATCGGCGCCGGTCGTCCCGCTCCACAGCGGCTGGCCGCGGCAATCGTTGACCACCACGCGCGCCCCGGGCACCGGGCGTGCGCGTTCCAGCGTCGTCACCCAGGCCAGGCTGCTGCTGCGCCCGCGCTTGAAGTGCACGGCGATGGGCGTCACCAGCGCGCCGGTGCGCACGAACATCGGGCCCGGGGGGTCGAGCAGGGCGCTGCCCAGCAGGCGCGATTCGACTTCCACGACGTGATAGCCCAGGCCCGGCAGCGGCAGCCCCAGCACTTCGGTGGCGCGCGTCTCCGCGCCCGCGGCGGCGGCCGGCAGCGGCAGGCGCTGGGCCGCGGTGTCGCCAGCCAGCAGCGGCACGGTGCGGGTGGCCACGCGGCGTTCGCGCTGCACGGTGCGCGTGCGGCCGTCGGCGCCGCGCTCGGTCACGGGCTCGGTCCAGCGCGCCTGCGGCAGGCCGGCGGCGCGCGCGCTCAGCTCGCTTTCATGGAAGCGCTGCAGCCGCGCCAGCCACTGCAGCAGCGTGGCGTCGGGCGTGCTGGCGTCGAAGCGGCGCAGGCGCACCTGGCCGGTGGTGCTGGCGCCCTGCAGATCGGCCTGCACATGGCGCAAGGTGATGGGCAGCAGCGCCGGGTCGCCCGCCTTGGCGGGCGCTTCCAGCACGCCAAAGGGCGCGCCGGCAAACTTGGCCAGCGGCGGCATCGCGCCGGTGGCCACGGCCAGCGGGTAGGCGCCGGCGTTGGCCAGCGCACGGCCGGTCTCGTCTTGCAGGCCGGCGGGCAGCTGCAATGCGAAGCGCGTGTTTTCGGGCAGGGGCGCGGCAAACAGCAGTTCGCTCAGCGGCCCGTTGCCGGGCTCGGCCGGTGGCCGGGGCGCGATCGCGGCGCCGCCGCCGGCGGGCTGCAGGCGCGCGGCCAGCGCCTGCGCGCGCGGTACCGGGGCGTTGAACTGCACCCGCATCGGGCGCAGCGGCATGCAGGCGCTGCGGGCGTTTTCGCGCTCGCAGGTGAATTCGGCCTGGAAGCGTTCCCGCACCGTCCATTCCCAGCGCTGGCTGCCGGCCACGCCCGGGCCGGGCCCCCACACCAGGCGCACCGCCGTGGCTGCGGGGAAGGGCCGCTGGCAGGCCAGCAGCAGCAAGTTCTGCGGTGGCTGCCCGCGCGCGGTGCTGGCCAGCAGCCTGTCGCGCGCGGCGCCCGTGACGGCCTGCACGGGGATGCGCTCGCCCAGGCCATCCACCTCGCACCAGGCGCGGCGCGGGGCGGCAGCGGCGTCGGCCGGGCCGTTGAAGCGCAGCAGGAAGTGCTGGTCTTCCTCGATCGCGGCGCCCTCGTAGGGCTGCACCTGCACCACGCGCGGCGCGCCGGTGGCAAAGCGCCAGTCCGGCCCGCCCTGCAATGCCCCGGCCAGGGGCCGGAAGCCATCGGCGATGCGCACGCTGCAGCGCGTGGCAGCGGGCAGCGGGGTATCGAATTCGTAGATCCAGCGCTGCGCGTCGGCCCAGCGGCCGCGGCCGGCGGGCACCGGGCCCTGGCAGCGCACGGTGGCCGGGGCCGCGGCGCGCAGGTCGCCCGCGGTCACGGCCGCGGCATCGAACTGCAGCACGACCTGCCGCACCTCGGGCACCTCACCCTGGGGCGAGACCTGCACCTGCACCGCCAGCGCGGGGCTGGCCAGGGCCGCCAGCCATGCGCCCAGCAACACCTGTTGCCACGCCGTCACCCCACTGCCCCTGCCCATGGCCTGCCACCTCTGTCTGCGCGCTGCTGCCAGCGCGATGCCACGCCGCACCGGCCCTGCACCGGTGCACTGCTGGCCATTCTGGCCCCGCCGTCGGCCCCGGCAAGGGCGGGCCGGTAGACTGGTCAGCCTTTGTCGTCCGGCCACGCCAACCCATGTCCAGCCCCACGGAAGCCCAGCTGCTGCAAGCCTTCAGCAGCGTCGTCGACGCCAACACCGGCCGCGATGTCGTCAGCGGCAAGCAGCTGAAGAGCCTGAAGATCGAAGGCGGCGATGTCGCCGTCGACATCGAGCTGGGCTACCCCGCCAAGAGCCAGATCCCCGGCCTGCGCCAGGCGCTGACCGCCGCCGCGCGCAGCGTGCCCGGGGTGGCCAGCGTCAGCGTCAACCTCCACAGCAAGATCGTGGCCCATGCGGTGCAGCGCGGCGTGCAGCTGCTGCCCAGCGTGAAGAACGTGATCGCCATCGCCTCCGGCAAGGGCGGCGTGGGCAAGAGCACCACCACCGTCAACTTGGCGCTGGCGCTGGCTGCCGAAGGCGCCAGCGTGGGCATCATGGACGCCGACATCTACGGCCCCAGCCAGCCCATGATGATGGGTCTCAGCGGCCGGCCCGAGAGCACAGACGGCAAGACCATGGAGCCGCTGGAAAACTACGGCGTGCAGGTCATCAGCATCGGCTTCCTGGTCGATGCCGACCAGGCCATGATCTGGCGCGGCCCCATGGCCACGCAGGCGCTGGAGCAGCTGCTGCGCCAGACGAACTGGCGTGAGCTCGACTACCTGCTGGTGGACATGCCGCCCGGCACCGGCGACATCGCGCTGACGCTCAGCCAGCGCGTGCCGCTGACAGGGGCGATCATCGTCACCACGCCGCAGGACATCGCCCTGCTGGACGTGCAGCGCGGCGTGGAGATGTTCAAGAAGGTGGGTGTGCCGATCCTGGGCATCGTCGAGAACATGGCCGTCTACTGCTGCCCCAACTGCGGCCACACCGAACACATCTTCGGCGAAGGCGGCGGCCAGCGCATGGCTGACAAGTACGGCGTCGACCACCTGGGCAGCCTGCCGCTGACGCTGAGCATCCGGGAGCAGGCCGACGCGGGCCGCCCCACCGTGGTGGCCGACCCCGAAGGCAAGATTGCCGCCAGCTACCGCGAGATCGCGCGCCGCGCGGCGGTGAAGATCGCGCAGCAGGCCAAGGATTTCTCGGCCAAGTTCCCCACCATCCAGGTGTCCAAGAACACCTGATCGCTAAGCCTGGCGCGCGGGCGCGCGGGCTGGCCGGGCTTCAGGCGGGCGGCGCAAAGCCCGCGTCGACCCAGGCCTGGGCCGTGCGTGCGCTGAGCCTGAAGCCCGCTGCCACGCGCAGGCTGGCCGCGGTCTCGCCGTCGGCAGCGGTGGCGCTGAGGATGGCGTGCGCATCGTCATCGTCGGGCACGATGCGCAGCCGCACCTGCCAGCGCTGGCCGTCGGCCCCGGTGACGGCCACGGCCTGGTGCAGCCGGGCCTGTTCCTGCTGTTCGTGGCGGCGGATCACTTCGCTGGCGGTCTTCACCAGCGTGTTGAAGGCGTTCACGTCCAGCGGCTTGGGGTTCTTCTTGTCGCGACCCATCGTCCACGGGCCGACCAGCGCCGGCTCGGACGCGCCGTGGGGCGTCATCGCCACGGCCCAGCCTTCGTCGTCCTCGTTCTTGATCACCTGGGCAGTCCAGCCCTTGTCTTGCCAGCAGCGGGCGTCGTGGATCACCTCGATTGGCACATCAGTCGGTTCGGGAAGGGGGTTCATGGTCTCAGGGCCTGCAGATCGGCCAGGGTGTTGGCGTTGGTGAAGGCCGCGCTGTCGCCGAAGAGCACTTCGACGCAGCGCTGCTGGCGCATCCAGACGGCAGCGCGCCGCTCGCCGCTTTGCAGGCAGGCCAGCAGGCTGTTCAGGCGGTCGGCGCGTACCAGGGCGAAGACGGGCTGCGCGCGCGGGCCTTCGGCCGCACCGCCCGGCGTTGGCCCCGCGATTTCGCGGGTCACGGCCATCGCGACATCGGCCTGTGCCTGCACCAGGCCGTGCGCCAGCCGCTCGACCAAGTCTGCAGGAAAGCGTGGCGTGTCGCAGGGTACCGTCGCCAGGTAGGGGGTTTCGCAGTGCTGCAGGCCCGCCAGCAGCCCGCCCAGCGGGCCGGGGAAGTCTGGTAGTGGATCGGGCCAGACCGGCGCGCCCAGGGCGGCATAGGCCGCCAGGTTGCGGTTGGCATTGATCATCAGCGGGCCCACCTGCGGCCGCAGACGCGCCAGCGCGTGCAAAGCCAGTGGCTGGCCCTGGTAGATCTGCAGGCCCTTGTCGGCACCGCCCATGCGACTGCCGCGGCCGCCAGCCAGCACCAGACCGGTGATGTGCTGGCGCGCGATCATGTCCCCGGCGGCGTCTTCAGACCAGGCCATCGAACAGCCAGACCTTGACCAGACCGCCCGCGGGCACCGAGCCCTGGTCATGGTCCAGCACGATCAGCGCGTTGGCCTGGCTCATGCTGCGCAGGATGCCCGCGCCCTGCGAGCCCGCGATCGCCACCTGCCACTGGCCGTCGTCGCCGCGGCTCACGATGCCGCGCTGCAGCTCGGTGCGGCCCGGCCGCTTGCGGATGCCCTGCGTGCAGCGGGCCTGCAGCACGGGCAAGGGCTCTGCCGCCGCACCGTTGAGCTGCAGCAGGGCCGGGCGCACCAGGGCGTAGAACGTCACCAGCGCCGCCACCGGGTTGCCCGGCAGCGCAAACAGCCAGCTGCTGCGCCCGCCATGCTGCACCGGGCCGAAGGCGAACGGCCGGCCCGGGCGCATCGCCACCTTCCAGAACGTCACTTCGCCCATTCGCGCCAGCAGGCTGCGCGTGTGGTCGGCGTCGCCGGCGCTCACGCCGCCGCTGGTCAGCACCACGTCCGCCCCGGCGATGGCGGCTTCCAGCGTGGCCTGCAATGCCGCTGGGTCGTCCCGCACCACGCCCAGGTCCAGCACGTCCAGGCCCAGCCGCTGCAGCGCACCCATCAGGGCATAGCGGTTGCTGTCGTACACACAACCCGGGTCCAGCGTCTGGCCCAGGCTGCGCAGTTCGTCGCCGGTGGAAAACACCGCGACGCTCAGCCGCGGGCGCACCGGTACGCTGGCCACGCCCAGCGAGGCGATCAAGCCCAGGTCGGCCGGCCGCAGCACACGTCCGGCGGCCAAGGCCGGCTTGCCCCGGGCCAGGTCTTCGCCGGCGCGGCGGCGGTTCTCGCCCGGCTGCAGCAGATGCGGGCCGATGTGCACCAGGCCGCTGGCGGGGTCGCCTTCCACACGGCACAGCTCGATGGGCACGACGGTGTCCAGCCCAGCCGGCATCACGGCGCCCGTCATGATGCGCACGCATTCGCCCGCACCCACGGGGCCCTGGAAGGGCGGGCCTGCGAACGCGGTGCCTACGGCGCGCAGCGCCAGCGGCAGCGCGCTGGCCAGCGCGCTGCCGGCAAAGGCGTAGCCGTCCATCGCCGAGTTGTCGTGGGCAGGGACGTCGATGGGCGACAGCAGGTCCGCGGCCAGCACGCGGCCCAGCGCCTGGGCCAGGGGCACGTCCTGCTGCCCGCCCCGCGGCTGCAGGGCCGCGGCGATGGCGGCACCGGCCTCGTCCAGACTCAGCTGCAGGTCGCCGGCGGCCACGGGCGATGGCCCAAGGGCGGGCAGGGCAGGGGTGGCAGCGGGCGTGTTCATGGGGCGATCAGGGGAGCGTGCCCGATTTTGCCGCGCCCCTCCTGGCCCCTCCTGGCCCCTTTTCCCGTCACACGGCTGCCGCGCGCGCGATGCGCGTGGCGCCGGCGCTGCCCTAGATCACTTGGCTGCCAGGCCCAGCCGCTCGATCAAGGCCTTGTCCTTGGCGAAGGTGGCCACGGCCCACTGGCGGTAGTCGTTGCCGTTGCGGTACCAGACGCTCTGGTTCAGCTGCGTCATCACTTCGGCGTGCTTGGGGTCGTCCATGGCCTGCTTGAAGGCGTCGTGCAGGGTCTTCACCACGGCCGGCTCCATGCCCTTGGGGCCCACCAGGCCGTAAGGCGAGGTGCTCACCACGTTGTAGCCCAGGTCCTTGGCCGTGGGCACCTGCGGCCAGCGCGCGGTGCGCGTTTCGCCGAAGGTCAGCAGCAGGCGCATCTGGCCGGCGTCGACGAACTTGTCCCAGCCGGTGGCGTCGCTGGCGGCCATCACGTGGCCGCCGATCAGGGCCTGCATCTGGTCGGCGTTGCCCTTGAAGGGGATGTGGTTCAGCTCGACCTTGGCCGCGGCCGCCAGTTCTTCCATCAGCAGGTGCGGGCTGGTGCCGATGCCGGTGCTGCCGTAGTTGACCTGCCCCGGCGCCTTGCGCGCGGCTTCGATGTAGTCGTTGAAAGTCTTGTGCGGCGAATCGGCGCGCACCACGAACCCGAAGGTATAGCCGCTGACGCCCAGGATGAAGGTGAAGTCGTTGATCGGGTCGAAGGCCACCTTCTGCATGTGTGGCACGCGCAGCATGCCCAGCGGGTACTGGCTGATGGTGTAGCCGTCGGGCTTGGCCGTGGCGGCCATGCTGCTGGGGCCCAGGGTGCCGCCGGCGCCAGGCTTGTTCTCGACCAGGATGTTCTGGCCCAGGATCTTGCCCGCCAGCTCGGCCAGCGTGCGGTGGTGGCGGTCGGTGCTGCCGCCGGCGGGCCAGGGCACGATCAACGTGATGGGCCGGTTCGGGAACGGCCCGCTCTGCGCATGCACCCACGGTGCGGCGATGCCGGCGGCAGCCAGGCCCAGCACGCTGCGGCGGCGAAAGGGAATCTGCGTCATGCGGGGTCTCCAGCGGGTTTGTTGTGCGGCGGATTCTGGCGGGGGCGCCCCCGTGGCGGCAGCCGGGCTTGCCCTGTCGCGCAGGTGACGCGTGGCGTGGGGCGGCAGCCCGCAGGGGCCGGACAACAGGCCGGGCCACGAGCAAAAGAGCCGTGAAAGCCCGTCTCATCAATTCAGTGCATGCGCTCGCCGGGCCGATAACCCTGCAAGAGATGGGGAAACGGGCGGGCCATTCCCGCCCGCCCTGGCCGGCCACCCCGACAACCTGCGCCCATGAACCCACCCCACCCGCCCCACGCAGACACCCCCAGCCCGGCCGAGATCGCCGCGGCGGCCAAAGCCTTGGGCGCCACGGGCGGGGGCACGGGGACGGCGCGGCTGCTGTCCCTGCTGTACGACGACGACGTCGACGTGGCCGAGGTGATGCGCTGCCTGGGCGCGGAGCCGGCCCTGGCGGCCCGCGTGCTGAAGGTGGCCAATTCGCCCTTCTACCGCCGCGCCGGCACCGTCGGCACCGTCGACCGGGCGGTGCAGGTGCTGGGCCTGGCCGCGATCCGCGGCATCGCTGCCGCCGGCTGCATGGACCGCCTGCCGGTACCGGCGCTGGGGCGGGTGCTGGATGCCGAGCGGTTCCGCCGCCACAGCCTGGCCGTGGCCGTGGCGGCGCAGGCGCTGTCGGCCCAGGCGCGCTGTGGGGTCGACGGCGAGGCCTTCATGGCCGGCTTGCTGCACGACATCGGCATCGTGCTGCTGGCGCGGCTGCGGCCGCAGCTGCTGGCCAGCGCCTTGGCAGAACCTGCCGAGCCTGGCGCCCTGCCGCAGGCTGCGGCCCACGTCATGGCCATCCAGCACGCGGCCTGCGGCGCCCGGCTGGTCGAGGCCTGGGGCCTGCCGCCCTGGCTGGGCAGCAGCATCGAGACCCACCACGCCGCACCGGCGGGCGCCTTGGGCAGTGGCCTGGACGCGCTGCCCGCCCTGCTGGCGGTGGGCGACGGCATCGCGGCTGCGGCGGGCTTCGGCCTGGACGGGCTGTGCGACACCCCGCCTGCGGCGGACCTGGCCACGGCCCGCGGCCTGGACCCGGGGGTGTGCGACCAGGTCGCCGCCGGGCTGCCCGAAGCGGTGGAACGCCTGCTGGAAGGCATATGAGCACGAGGCACCGATGAACGCACCCGAACCCGTTGGCGCGCTGCTGGCCCGCCGCATCGACGGCACGATGCCGCAGCTCGAACAGCTGCTCACGCGCACCAGCCACCCGACCATCGTCACCGACGCCAAACGCCGCGTGCTGTGGGTGAACCAGGCCTTCGTCGAGCGCACGGGCTACACGCTGGCCGACATGGCCGGCAGGACACCCGGATCGGTGCTGCAGTGCGACGAGACCGACGCCGCCGAAGTGCTGCGCCTGCGCGCGGCGCTGGACGCCGGGCAGCGCGTCACCACCCGGCTGCGCAACCAAGCGCGCAATGGCGACCGCTACTGGGTCGAACTCGACATCCAGCCCTTCGGACCGCCCGGCGGCCCGCCCAGCGGCTTCATCGCCATGCAGCCGGAACTGGCGGCGCACGACGCCGCGACCGAACGCATCCGTGCCGTGCTGGAAACCGCCGCCGCTGGCGTGGTGGTGCAGGACGCCACGGGCGCCATGGTCGACTGCAACCCGGCCGCGGAACGCCTGCTGGGCCTGAGCCGCGCGCAGCTGATCGGCGTCAGCCCGCAGGACCCGCGCTGGCGCCTGATCGACGGCGACGGCCAGGCCTTGTCGAAGCACCAGCACCCCGCGATGCGGACCTTGTGCGACGGCGAGGCCTTGCACGACGTGCTGATGGGCGTCGATCTGCCCGACGGCGAACGGCGCTGGCTGTCGGTCAACACCAGCCTTCTGCTGCGCGACGACGGCGCGCCCTGGGTGGTGTGCAGCTTTGCCGACGTCACGGCGCGGCGTGAGCTGGAGCTGCGGCTGCACGACGAATGGCAGCTGCTCACCACCACCTTGAAGGGCACGCGCACCGCCACCTGGGAATGGAACGTGCCCAGCGGTGCGATGCGCTGCAACGAACGCTGGGCCGAGATGATCGGCACCACGCGCGCCGAGCTGGAGCCCCTGAGCTTCGAGACCTGGCGGCGGCATGTCCATCCCGACGACATCGCCGAAGCGCTGGCGCAGCTGGACCGCCATTTCGCCGGCACGCTGGACCACTACGACGTCGATCTGCGCATGCGCCATCGCGACGGCAGCTGGCGCTGGGTGCATGCCCGGGGCCGGCTGGCAGCGCGCGGCGCAGACGGTGCGCCGCAGCTCATGCTGGGCACGCACGAAGACATCCACGACCGCAAGGCCGCCGCCATCGCCGCCGCCGAGGCGTACACGATGCTGCATGGGCTGTTCGAGCTGGCGCCGGTGGGCATCGGTCTGGTCGACCTGCAGACCCTGTGCGCCACCGACTACAACCAGGCGCTGTGCGACATGCTGGGCTACCGCCGCGACGAACTGCTGGCGCCGCCCCTGAACGGCCACCTGCCCGGCAAGCTGCCTGGCCTGCGCGACCGCAACCTGGCCGAAGCCCGGCAGACCGGCCGCTACGGCCCCTGCGAGGCCGCACTGCAGCACCGCGACGGGCATGCCGTGGACGTGCTGCTGAGCGGCACCTGCGTCGTGGCCAGCGACGGCCGACGCTATCTGTGGTCGATCGTGCAGGACATCTCGCAGCGCAAGGCCATGGAACGCGGCCTGCGCACCGCCGCCGAGCAGGACAGGCTGACCGGCCTGCCCAACCGCAGCGTGCTGATGCAGCGTCTGGAACAACTAGCCGAACGCGCGCGCGCGGAGCCTGGCTTCCGCTTTGCGCTGCTGTTCATGGATTTCGACCGCTTCAAGCTCATCAACGACACCCTGGGCCACGACACGGGCGACGAGGTGCTGGTGATGCTGGGCCTGCGCCTGCGCGGCGTGCTGGCGGCCACGGGGCCGGACGCGGTGGCCGCGGGGTCGATGGTGGCGCGCTTCGGCGGCGACGAGTTCGTCTACGTCGCCGCCGGCATCGACAGCACCGACGAGGCGCGCAGCGTGGCCGACCGGCTGCAGCTGGCGCTGGCCGTGCCCTACCACGTGAAGGGGCACGAGTTGTACTCCACCGCCAGCATCGGCATCGCCCTGGGCGAGGGGCCCGACGCCGTGCCACACGAGCTGCTGCGCAACGCCGACACCGCGATGTACGAGGCCAAGCGCGCCGGCCGCTGCACCACCGTCGTCTTCGACCACGCGATGCATGCGCGGCTGTCGCGGGCCCTGCGCGTCGAAGCCGGGCTGCGCCATGCCGTGCAGCGCGAAGAGCTGAACCTGGTCTACCAGCCCATCGTCGATCTCGAAAGCGGGCAGATGAGTTCCGTGGAAGCCCTGCTGCGCTGGCACAGCCCCGAGATCGGTGCCGTGTCGCCGAACGAATTCATCTCGATCGCCGAAGAGTCCGGGCAGATCGTGGCCATCGGCGAATGGGTGCTGCGCCGCGCCTGCCAGCAGTGGGCGCAATGGCAGCACCTGGACGCGGCTGCCGCGCCGGCAGGCATGAGCGTGAACCTGTCGCGCGTGCAGATGGCGCTGGGCAACCGGCTGCTGCTGGTGGTGCGGTCGGCACTGGAAGATGCGGCGATGCAGGCATCGGCGCTGCAGCTGGAAATCACCGAACGCGAAGTGATGAAGGACCCGGACGGCGCGCGCGAGCTGATGATCGGCCTGAGCGCCCTGGGCGTGCGCCTGGCGATGGACGACTTCGGCACCGGCACCTCTTCACTGGGCTGCCTGCGCGACTACCCCTTCGACACCATCAAGATCGACAAGACCTTCGTCACCGATCTGGGGCGCGACCCGCACGTGCTGGCGGTGGCCCA
>JAIXZR010000071.1 GCA_027489455.1 Rubrivivax sp.
CCGGGCCCATGTCGATCAACCGGTCTGCCGCCAGCATCACGGCCGGGTCGTGTTCCACCACCACCAGGGTGTTGCCGGCATCACGCAGGCGCAGCATGGCCTGGTTGATGCGGTTCATGTCGCGCGGGTGCAGGCCGATGCTGGGTTCGTCCAGCACGAACAGCGTGTTGACCAGGCTGGTGCCCAGTGCCGTGGTGAGGTTGATGCGCTGCACCTCGCCGCCGGAAAGCGTGCGGCTCTGGCGGTCCAGGGTCAGGTAGCCCAGGCCGACGTCGCACAGGTACTTCAGCCGGGTGCGCACTTCGTCGAGCAGCAGCTTCAGCGCGTCGTCCAGCATGGTCGACGGCAGCGACAGCCCGTCGAAGAAGCGGCGCAGGCGCTCGATGCTGAGCTGCATCGCGTCGTTGAGATTCAGGCCAGGCAGCGCTTCCAATTGGGCACGCGACCATTGCGCGCCGACCGGCATGAAGCGCTTCTCAGGCGGCAGCACGCCATCGGCGTCGGGCTGGGTGCCGATGCGCCACAAGAGCGGCTCCAGCTTGAGCCGGGCGCCGCCGCAGGCGCCACAAGGTGTGTAGCTGCGGTACTTGGACAAGAGCACGCGGATGTGCATCTTGTAGGCCTTGCTCTCCAGGTATTCGAAGAAGCGCTTGACGCCGTACCACTGCTTGTTCCAGTTGCCTGTCCAGTTCGGGCTGCCGTCGATGACCCAGGCCTTCTGCGCGGCAGTGAGCTGGCTCCAGGGCGTGTCGCGCGGGATGCCGGCTTCGCCGGCGTACTTCAGCAGGTCGTCGAAGCTGTCGGCCCAGGCCGGCGTCATCAGCGTCTTCACGGCGCCGTTGCGCAGGGTCTTGCGTTCGTCGGGGATGACCAGGCCCAGGTCCACGCCGATCACACGGCCGAAGCCGCGGCAGGTGTCGCAGGCGCCGTAGGCGCTGTTGAAGCTGAACATCGCCGGCTGCGGGTCGGCGTAGCGCAAGTCGCTTTGGGGGCAGTGCAGGCCAGTGCTGTACTTCCAGACCTGCGGGTTGGCCTCCGGGTTGGCGGAATCCACCACGTGCACCGTCAGCCGCCCGCCACCGCGCTTGATGGCCAGCTCGATCGCTTCCATTGCGCGCACCTGTTCGGTACCGGCGACGCGGAATCGGTCCGCGACGACATCCAGCACCTTGCGGTCGCCAGCGATGCGCTCACCCTGCACGCGCGTGAAGCCGCTGGCCGCCAGCCACTGTTCCTGCTGCTCGGCCGTGGTGTCGGCGGGCAGTTCGACGGGGAAGGTCAGCACCAGGCGCGGATCACCTGCCCCGGCGGCCCGCTCCAGCAAGTCGGCATAGATCGTCTGCGGCGTGTCATGCCGCACGGGCAGCGCCGTCTGGCTGTCGAACAGCTGCGCCGCCCGCGCCCACAGCAGCTTCAGGTGGTCGTTCAGCTCGGTCATCGTGCCGACCGTCGAACGCGAGGTGCGCACCGGGTTGGTCTGGTCGATGGCAATGGCCGGCGGCACGCCGTCCACGCGGTCCACCGCCGGGCGGTCCATGCGGTCCAAGAATTGGCGCGCGTAGGCGCTGAAGGTCTCGACATAGCGCCGCTGGCCTTCGGCATACAGCGTGTCGAACACCAGCGAAGACTTGCCGCTGCCGCTGGGCCCGGTCACCACCGTCAGCTCGCCGGTGCGGATGTCCAGGTCCAGGTTCTTCAGGTTGTGCTGGCGCGCGCCGCGGATGCGGATCAGGCCTTCGCCGCTGTCGTCCGACATGTTTTCCGCCACCGGCAGGGCGGGGGCTGCGCCAGTTTCAGCGGTTTCAGCGGTTTCACCAGCGGACATGACAGCCTTCTCAGCAGGGGTGCGGCGTAGGGGCAACCGGCCATTCTAGGAGCCGCCCCCGGCCCACGGCCGAAGCCGTTCTGCCGCGGGTCAGGGCAGCGCCAGGCTCAGTTCGACCCGCGGGCCCCCGGCTGCGGCGGGTGCCGACGCAGCGGCCGCCGCAGCAGGCGCGCTGGCAGGCGCAGGCCCGACCTTCGGCGCACCCAGGAACAAGCGCTCACTGGCCAGCCCGCGCTCGATCAGCGCATCGCGCACGCGCAGGCTGCGCTGCAGCGCCAGATCGCGCGCCGTGTCGGGCGTCACAGGCACGGCGGCCTCCAGCCGGGCGCGCATCTCGGCCGGCGGCACGTCCTTCAGCAAGCCCACCACGTTGCGCGGCCGGTCGGGCAGCGGCGTGTCGGTGTACAGGCGCTTGAGCAGCCGGGCGCTTTCCGCCGTGCCCAGCACCGGCGGGGCCGCACCGGCTGCCTCCGCCGGCGCGCCCGAGCGCGCCAGGTCGCGCCGTTGCTCGGCCAGCAGCCGGGCATCGATGGCCGCGGCCTGCACCGCCGCCTTTTCGGCCACCGGGTCGGCATGGCCGGACAGTGTCAGCCGCAGCGCGGGGCGGTCCTGCAGGGCCTTGGCGATCTTGTCGATCGCCGCCTGGCCGCTGTCGGCCAGCCGCGGCGTGCCCGGCACGAAGGCGATGCTGCTCAGGTCGTCGGCCCCCCCGGCCGACAGCAGCGCGAAGGGCGAGGTCAGCGCCTTGCTCAGCAGGTTGCCCAGGATCTTCCAGACGATGCCCCAGACGCTGAACTGCGGGTCGTTGATCGACCCGCTGACGGGCAGATCCAGATCGATCACGCCATTGCGGTCGGACAGCAGGGCGACCGCCAGGCGCACCGGCAGCTTGGTCGCTTCGGGGCTGTCCACCGCGGCGCCGAAGGTGAGCTGGTTCAGGATGATCTGGTTGCGGGCTTCCAGCTTGCCGTCAGGCGCCACCTTGTAGGCCAGGTCGACGCTGAGCTTGCCGCGCTCAATCGCGTAGCCGGCGTACTTGCCGGAATAGGGCGACAGCGGGGCCAGTTCCAGATCGGTGGTGCGGGCCTGCAGGTCCAGCGCCAGCGGGTTGGCCGTGGGGTTGAGGGCGCCGCGGATTTCCAGCCGGCCGGTGCCCGCCACGCGGCCCCGCAGATCCACCGTGGCCAGGTCGGCCGGGGTGCGGGAAGCAAAGCGGCCGATCGCGCCGGACAGCTCGGTCAGCTCGGCGGAATAGTTGGGGCGCACGAAGCGGTCGGTGAAGTCGACACGCCCGCCGCTCAGCCGCGTGGCGCCGACGACGATGTCCAGCGGCAGCGCGGCCGGTGCCGGCGGCGCCGACGCAGCCGGCACCGGGGCCGGGGCGGCCGCCGGGGCTGCTGCGGCAGCCGCAGGCCCGGTGGCCGGGGCCGCGGCAACGTCGCGCAGGTTGAAGCGGCCCTGCTCGGTGATCACCAGCCGGGAATAGAAGTCCGTCAGCACTGCTTCGCCGATCTCCACCTGCGGCAGCGCGCGCGGTGCCAGCGCCACGCGCAGCGGCCGCAGCTGCAGCGATGCCCAGCTGAGCAGCGCCTCGTCCTCGTTGCCGGCGGCCAGCGCGGCGGCGTCGGCCGGGGTGCGCACGTCCAGATCGGCCAGCAGCAGCGGGCCCGTGGCTTCCAGCGCCAGGCCGGCGATGCTGCCGTCGGCCGGCAGGCTGGCGCTGATGCGGCCCTGCCAGCCGATCTCGCCGCGCGCCAGCTTCACCGGCAGCAGGCTGCGGAAGTAGGGCTCGAAGCGCTGCAGCGGCAGCCGCTCCACGGCCAGGCTGGCACGCAGCGCCCATGGCGCCAGGCCCAGCGTGCCGCTGGCCTGCAGCTGCGCTGGCGTGCCGGCCGCGCCAGGGCGGCGTGGCCCGGGCGGGGCCTCGGCGTCGGCGGCACCGGGTGCGGCCAGCTGGGCGGCAAAGTCAAAGCGCGCCGGGCGCGGCCGGGCGGGCCAGGACAGGTCCTGCAGGTGCAGCTTCAGCCCCTGCCAGTGCTGGTCCACGGGTGCGGCGGGCTGGTCGTCGCGCCAGTGCAGGCGGCCACGGTCCAGCTGCAGGCGGCCCAGCGCCAGTGTCCAGGCGGGGCCGGCGGGGGCGTTGGCGGGCGGGGCGCTGGCGGGCTCCGGGCCGGCCGGCTCGGGCCCGGCACGCCAGCCGCCCGGCAGATCGATCGCGCCGGCGGCGCTGCGCACCAGCGCCAGCTCGGGCTGGTCCAGCCGCAACTGGCCCAGGCTGGCGCGGCGCGCCAGCAGATCCAGCTGCAGGTCCTGCACGGTCAGCCGGGCCAGCTGCGCCAGCGGGCGCAGGGGCGGGGCGGCCTGCGGCCTGGGCTGCCCGCGCGGCGCCGGTGGCGCGGCAGCGGGCGCCAGGCGCAGCCCGGTGATGTCGGCCTGGGCCACGGCCACCTGCAGGCGCGGCTCGGCGCCCTCGGCCCAGTCCACCTGCGCCTGCAGCGCCGCGATGCCGGCCAGCTGCGGCCGCAGCCAGGGCCGCAGGTAGGGCGCAGCCGCGGCCAGCTGCACCTGCGACAGATCGATGGCCAGCTGCGCCTGCGTGGGCGCCACCTGGCCACGCACGGCCAGCGTGGCCGCCGCAGGCGGCGCGCCCGCGTGCGTGGCCAGCAGCTGCGCCTGGGCCTGCACCGGCCAGGGCGCCTGCGCCGGCCAGGCCACGGCGTCGGCGGTGAAGGCCAGGTCCTGCAGCGCCCAGCGCGCAGCGGGGCTGACGGCGGCATCGGCCAGCGTCACCTGGCTGCCCTGCAGCGCGATGCGGCGCAGGCTGAGCTGCCAGCCCCCGGCGCCATCCGGCACGCCCTGCGCCGCGGGCGCCGAGGCCGCCGGGCCAGGCCCCGGGCCGGCGGCCGGGCGCGCTGCGGGGGCGCGTTCCGGCGCCGCAGCGGCGGCCGGCCCGGGCCCGGCCAGCCGGCCCTGGGCGTCGCGTTGCAGCGCCAGGGCCAGGCCGTCGATGCGCAATTCACCCAGCGCCACGCGCCGCCGCACGGGCTGCACGTCGTCCAGCCCCAGCGCCAGGCGCTGCAGCGTGAGGCCCGTGCCGGGCACGGCGCCCGCCAGCGCAAGGTCGTGCAGGGCGAGCTGGCCGCTCAGCGCCAGCGTGGGCGTCTGGCCGGGGGGCTGGGCGAAGCGCAGGGCCAGCTGGGCGTCCAGCCGGCCCCCCTGCGGCTGCAGGCCCAGCTGCCGGGGCAGGTAGGCCCAGAACGGGTCCAGCGGCAGGGCGTCCCAGCGCAGCTGCAGCTCTGAGGCGCGGTCGGTGCTGAAGGGCAGGCTGCGGCCGGTCAGGTCCACGCCCGCACCTGCCAGCTGGAAGGCCAGCCGCGGCTGCACCTGCACGGGGATGTCCTCGGGCAGGTTGGACAGGAAAGGCAGCGCCAGCTGCAGGGCCTGCAGCGCGTGCCGGCGGCCGACCAGGCGGTCGTCGAGCAGCAGCTCGCCGTCCTTCAGCTCGACGTTGAAGAGCGCAAAGCGCGCCGGCTCGGCGGCCGGGTCGGGCGCGGGCGCGGCGGCCTGCACCCGGGCGATGATGTCGTCGACGTCCAGCCCGCCCTCCGCCAGCCGGGCCAGGCGCAGGCGCGGCTGCTCGATGCGCAGGGCTTCCACCACGGGCGCCAGCCGCAGCAGCGACCGCAGACTCAGGTCGACCTCGAGTTGTTCGATCGCGAACTGCGGGGTGCTGTCGGCGTCGCCTGGCGCCGCGCCGACCTGCAGGCCCCGCAGCGTGACGGCCAGCCGCGGCAGCGACACCGCCACCTCGCGCAGCTGCAAGCTGCGGCCCAGCAGCGCGCTGCCGCGGGTTTCGATCTGCTGCTGCAGCAGCGGCGGCAGGCCCAGCGCCAGCCCCGTCATGGCCAGGGCCAGCAGCAGCAGGCCGGCCAGCGGCCAGCGCCAGCGGCGCAGCAGGGTCATGGGCGGGGCGCGCGCGGTCGGGGCATCGGCCAATGCTGCACTGCGGCGGGGCCCCCAGCAAGTGGCGGAAACCGGAAACCCGCAGCGCCTGGCCGTCATCCACCAACGGAATGAAAAACGCGCACCTTCAAGTAAATTCGAACGGCGATGCGAAAGGATTACACCCTCCTCTACACCGACGTGGTGGACAGCACGGCCGTCAACACGCGGCTGGGCGATGCCGGCATGGCGCCGCTGTGGGACGAGCACGACCGCCGCTCGCGCGAGTTGCTGCGCCAGTGGCGCGGGCGCGAGATCGACCGCAGCGACGGCTTCCTGGTGCTGTTCGATCAGCCAGCCGATGCCGCGGCCTTCTGCAGCCACTACCACCGCATGCTGGCCAGCCTGCCGGTGCCGCTGCGCGCCCGCGCCGGGCTGCACGTGGGCCCGCTCACGCTGCGCGAGAACGCACCCGAGGTCGTGGACCTGGGCGCCAAGCCCACCGAGGTGGTGGGCATCGCCAAGGCGATGGCGGCGCGCTTCATGGCGCTGGCGCAGGGCGGCCAGACCCTGGCCACGCCCGCGGCCTGCCAGGCGCTGCAGGCCAGCGGCGCGATCGGCCAGGCCCCATCCCCCTGGCGCTGCGTGAGCCATGGCCACTGGCGCATGAAGGGGCTGGACAGCGTGATCGAGGTCTTCGAGATCGGCGACGCGCACAGCGCCTTCGTGCCGCCCGCCGACAGCGACAAGAGCCAGCGCATGGTGCTGATGGGCAACGCCTGGGTGGGCGCACGCGACGTGCCGCACAACCTGCCGGGCGAGCGCGATTCCTTCGTCGGCCGGCACGAGGAACTCAAGACCGTGGCGCAGCTGTTCACCGAAGGCGCGCGGCTGCTCACGCTCAGCGGCCCGGGAGGCATGGGCAAGACGCGGATGGCGCTGCGCTACGCCTGGTCCTGGCTGGGCGACCACCCCGGCGGCCTGTGGTTCTGCGACCTGGCCGCGGCGCGCGGCATCGATGGGCTGCTGCATGCCGTGGGCCAGGGGCTGGACGTGCCGCTGGGCACCGGCGCCGTGGTGCAGCTGGGCCGCGCGATCGCCGGCCGCGGGCGCTGCCTGGTGATCCTGGACAACTTCGAACAGCTGCGCCCGCACGCGCGCGACACGCTGGGCCACTGGCTGGACGCCGCGCCGCAGGCGCGCTTCATCGTCACGTCGCGCGAGGTGCTGGGCCTGCAGGGTGAACGCACCTTGGCGCTGGCGCCGCTGTCGATGGACGACGCAGCCACGCTCTTCCACCAGCGCGCCCGCGCCGCCCATGCCGGGCACGACCCCGCAGCCGAGCCCGAGGCCACCCACGAGCTGATGGCGCTGCTGGACGGCATGCCCCTGGCCATCGAGCTGGCCGCCCCGCGCGTGCGTGTGATGCCCACGCCGGAACTGCTGGCGCGCATGGGCAACCGCTTCCGCGTGTTGGCCGCCGGCAGCGGCCGGCCCGACCGCCAGGCCACGCTGCGCGCCGCGCTGGCCTGGTCCTGGGACCTGCTGAGCCCCGACGAGCGCAGCGTGCTGGCGCAGCTGTCGGTGTTCGAGGGCGGCTTTGCCTGGCCGGCGGTGCAGGCCGTTGTGCACCTGGGGCTGGACGGCAGCACGCCGGGCGACGACGCGCCATGGATCATCGACCTGCTGCAGTCGCTGGTGGACAAGAGCCTGGTGACGCCGCGGCTGGGCGCGCGCTTCAACCTGCTGCGCAGCGTCAAGGACTTCGCCGCCGAGGAACTGGCGCGCGAAGGCAGCTTCCCCGGCAGCGGCCCGGACCTGGCCGCGGCCGCGCGACGCCGGCACTACGCCTACTACGCCGCGCTGACCGAAGCGCAGACCACCGCCGGCCACTGCATCGAGCTCGACAACCTGGTGAGCGCCTGCGAACACGCCGCCGACGACGACCAGGCCGACCTGGCCGTGGGCTGCCTGCGCCGGTCGTGGACAGCGCTGCGCATGAGCGGCCCCTTCGTCTTCGCCACCCAGCTGGCCGAGCGCATGCGCAGCATGCAGGCCCTGCAGGAAGAACATCGGCTGTGGATCGACCAGGTGGCTGGCCGGGCCCACCTGGCGCTGGGCGACCAGGTGCTGGCGCGCGAGGCCGCGCTGCGCACCCTGAGCGCGGACATCCCGCCCGAAGACGACGAGGCCTGGGCGGCTGCGCATTCGCTGATGGGCGAAGTCGAGATGGCGGCCGGCGACTACCAGGCATCGGCCGAACACCTGGAGCGCGCCATGGCCCATGCCACGCGGCTGGGGCCCAGCTACTGGCTGCGCTGGGTGCTGAACGCCCAGGGGGCGCTGATGCAGCAACAGGGCCGCCTGGCGGAGGCGCGGCGCCACTATCTGGAGGCGCTGGCGATCGGCTTCGCCGAGGGCAACAAGCAATGGCAGGCGGCACTGCTGAACAACCTGGCCGGCCTGCACTTTTCCGAGGGCGAACTGGAACAGGCGCGCAAGACCTACGAACAGGCCCTGAGCCTGTCCAGCGAAGTCGGCAGCACGCGCTTCGAAGGCAGCGCCCGCTGCAACCTGGGGGTGGTGCTGCATGAACTGGGGCAGCACCAGCGTGCCAGCGAAGAACTGGCACAGGCCCTGGAAGTGGCCAAGTCGCTGGGCTACGCGCGGCTGGTCCACGTGGTGCATTGCAACCTGGGCCTGGTGGCCGAAGCCAGCAACGACCTGACCCGGGCGGCCCATCACTTCGGAGCGGCCCGCGACGCTGCCCGGGCCTGCCAGGAACCGCGGGCCGAGGCGCAATACAACGCCTACCTGGCCGGCACCCAATGCCGGATGGACCTGCAGGCCGAAGCGTCCGACACCATCGACCGCGCACGCGCGCTGCTGGTGGAAAAGCCCGACCCCTTGGCCGAAGGCCTGCTGTACTGCAGCCTGAGCGAATGGCATCTGCGCGCCACGCGCGAAGACGAAGGCCTGGCCGCCTTCGCCCAGGCCCGCCAGGTGCTGGCCAACCACGGCTGGCATGCCGACACCGAACTGGGCCGCCGTGTGCGCCTGACGGCGCGCCGTCTGGGGCTGGAACCGGCCTGAGCGCTGCGCGCCGAGACCGGTTCAGGTCAGGTCAGTTCAGCTCGATGATGACCGGGTCCAGCGGGTTGCAGGCCTGCCATTCCTTGTCGGAGCTGCCCTTGGGCTTCCACTGCAGGTAGACGCCATAGGCGAAGCCGGCCTGCTGGCGCACCCCGCGCACCAGGGTGATGCGCTGGGGCTGGGCCTGCCCGATGGCGAAGGCCCGCTGCTCGGGGTCGGCGTACAGGAAGACGCCGAAAGGCTGCACCTTGCCCGGCACGGCCGGCAGGAAGCGGTAGTCGTTGCTGGAGCCGGCAGGCTCGGTCAGCACCCAGGTGAGCCGGCTCACCTGCGGGCCGAAGATGAGCACGTCATCGCTCAGGCGGATGCCGCAGTCGAAGCCCGCCAGCCGGTTGGCCGACACCATCGGCGCCGGGGTGACGATGACATCGCAGGGCTCGCTGCGGCACTGGCGCACGGTCTGTGGCTTTTCTGCGGCGTCCAGGATGCCGTTGCCGTTGGCGTCCTGCGCCAGCAGGGTCTGCTGTGCCGTGAGCGGGCTGTTGCCGGTCTTGGGGCCGGGCGCCGTGATGTTCACGGCGCAGGCCCCCAGGGCCAGTGCACCGGCCAGGGGCAGCAAGGTCCGCAGGCGCAGAGAGTGACGGAGCGTCATGGGCTTTCCCTCAAGGGTTGGGCAGACAGGGGATTGTGCGCAGGGCCGGGCCGCTGGCGCCAGGGGCGGGCGGGCCCGGCATCGGCCGGCGGGGGGATGCGGGTCAGTCCGGCAGCCGCAGCGTGTTGCCCTCGATGGTGATGCGGTCGCCGGCAGCAGGGCTGGCGGCAATCGCCGGCAGGCTGGCCGGGGTGATGGCGGGCGCCGCCCCCGGCGTGCCGCCCCGCGGCGTGGTGCGCACCACTTGGCTGGGCGGCAGCGGCGCGTTCGTGCGCAGGTGCGCCCACATCGCGTCCATCGCGCGGTTGAAGTACACGTGCAGCGGGATGAAGCGCGTGTCGTAGCCCGCCAGGCCCAGGAAGGAATCGAAGTGCTGGGCGTTGGTGACTTCGATGTAGCGCACGCGGCTGGCCGCGCCTTCCACCTGCGCGTTGCGCAGCACGTAGGGGCGCGAGCTGAAGTTGGTGGGGATCAGCGTGTCGCTGCGGCCGTGCACGATCAGCGTGGGCTTGCCGCGCAGGTTGGCGCTGCGGTAGACCTCGGCCACGCCGGCGCGCAGCGCGGTGGCCGCGGCCGTCTGCGCCGTCCACAGCTGGCGCAGGCAGTTGGCGCCGTCGTAGGAGAAATCGGCCTGGCCGGTGGACGCGCTGGTGCCCAGGCCATGGTTGATGGCGCCGCCAACGCTGTTGTTCCAGATCAGCTGGATCGGCCCCGTGGGCGGCACGCCGTTGCCGGTGCCGAAGAGCCCGGCGATGGCCGCTGGTGCTGCCGGCGCTGCCGGCCGCCCGTCGGCACCCACAGCGGCGAAGCTGAAGCCGCAGAGGTTGTCGCTCACCCGCGCGCGGCTGTAGGTGTTGGCATACGTCGCCGCGATCGCCGGCGTGGCCAGGCTCCAGTGCGAGGTGTGCAGCAGATCGCTCTCGGCTTCCCAGCCGTAGGCGCGCAGCCGCGCCAGCGCATCGTCGGCCCGGGCCTGGGTGGTGGTGCCGCTGACCAGGCCGGCGGCGGCCAGCGCAGCGCAGCGGTTGGCCGCGACCAAGGCCGAACCCGACCCGGCGGCGAAGCCCAGCGGCGCTGCTGCGCCGGTGCTACTGGCGATCGCCGCGCAGGGCTGCAGAAGGTGGGCGTAGCTGAAGTAGTCGTACAGCGGCCGGCTGCCGGCGGTGTAGGCCGGCTGGCTGCCACGCTGGATGCTGAGGGTGCCGCCGGGCGCGATCTGGATGTTGGGCTCGGACACCGCCACGCCGTCGATCAGCCCGGCGCTGTCCTGCTCGGCGGCGGCCAGGGCGGCGCCGGCGCCGTTGCTCACGCTGCTGGCGATCACCAGCGTGTTGGCCGGGGTGATGGTCTTGGTGCGGCGGCCGTCGGCCAGCGTGGCGCCGAAGCGTTCGTTCAGCACCCAGAAGGCGAATTCCACCGCTTTGAGCGTGTGGGCGCCCCAGTCCTTCTCGGGGTTCTGCTCGCTGTGCGCATGCTTGACGGCAAAGCGGTTGGGCGTGGCGGTGTTGAAGGCCGTGCGCTCGGCGGCGGTGAGCCGGGCCGTGAAGTTGCTGGCCGTGCCCAGGGCCGTGGCGTCGCTGCGCCGGCCGTCGATGGCGGTGGCGATGTTGTTCTGCAGATCGTGCACGCCGGTGCCGGTGCCCTTGTCGGTGTAGGCCACGGCACAGCCGCGCTTCAGGCCCCATTCACCGGCCGTGCCGATGGCGCCATAGACCCCGCGCGAACCGGATGAGCTGGCCGTGATGATGCACGGGCTGCTGGCGCTGAAGCTGGCCGGCACCTGCACCATCATCGTCACGTTCTGCGTGCCGCTGCCGTCGTCGGCATAGGCCAGCGTCTCGGTGCCGGCGATCTTGCCGTCGCCCGTGCCCGCCACGCCTTCGGCGCTGACGTTGGGGCCGTACAGCGTGCCGTAGCCGCCGTTGGCGGTGATGTCCACCAGCGCACGGTAGTTGGAATAGATCGCCAGCCGGCGCAGCTCGGCCGCGGTGGGCGTGGCCGACAACGTGGGCGCCGCCCCGGCCAGGCCGGCCCGGCCCAGGCCGGCGGTGAGCAGGTCGTCGGTGTTGCCATCGACGCTGAGGCTGCTGACGGCGCGCACACCGGCGGGCAGCACGTTGACTTCATAGTCGCCGCTGCCGAAGCCGATGGTGGTGCTGCCGCCGCCGCAGCCCGCCAGCAGCAGAGCCATCAGGGTGGTCAGTGCCGGCGTGCGGCGATACAGGGCGTATGGGCGGGGATGGAGGGTGGCCATGGTGGGGACGGATTGAAAGGTGGCGGCGCCATGCCGAACGACCGAAGTGTTGTGACAGCACGCCCCGCCGCCCATCCGGCCTAACCCCCGTTCGCCGCCGGCCCCCCCAGCTCGCACACAATCCCGGCCCCATGACGGGCCACCCCTTGCCGGCCGTCGGTCTGGTCCCGCCACGGCTGGCAAGGCTGCAAGCCCTGATGGAGCACGGGCCATGAGACGGGCACACTCGGCCGCACCATGTTCGAAGACCTGAGGAACGCAGCCGACCGCCAGCGCACGGCACGCGCCACGCGCCGCCTGGTGCTGGACTGCCGCCGCCTGCTGTCAGAAGACGGCGAAATGGGCGGTCTGGGCGTGGCCGCCGACGTCGTGCAGCGCCTGAGCGAGCTGATCGCACAGCCGACGCTGGCGCTGGAAGCGCTGGACGGGCTGTTCGATTTCCTGGCGCGCGATCTGAACCCCGACCCGGCCGCCGTGCTGCGCTGCGCCCAGGCCTATGCCGAGCGCGCCGATGCCGCCAGCCTGCAGGCGCTGCAGGCGGCGGCCGAGCCACCGCGGCAGGAGCTCTTCCGCCGCCTGAACCGCATCCCTGGCGGCACCGCCGCGGTGCTGGGCCTGCGCCGTGCGCTGCTGCTGCGCCTGCGCGCGCGGCCCGATCTGCAGGTCATCGAAGTCGACCTGCTGCACCTGCTGGGCTCCTGGTTCAACCCGGGCTTCCTGCAGATGCGGCGGGTGGACTGGAATTCACCCGCGCAGCTGCTGGAAAAGATCATCCAGCACGAGGCCGTGCATGCCATCGACGGCTGGGACGACCTGCGCCGCCGCCTGCAGCCCGACCGCCGCTGTTTCGCCTTCTTCCACCCGCAGCTGCCGGCCGAGCCGCTGATCTTCGTCGAGGTGGCGCTGGTGCCCGATCTGCCGGCCGGCATCGCGCCGCTGATCGACAAGACCAGCACGCCGCTGGCGGCGGAGCGCTTCCGCACCGCGGCCTTCTACAGCATCAGCAACTGCGAGCCGGGGCTCAAGGGCGTCTCGCTGGGCAACTTCCTGATCAAGACCGTGGCCCAGCAGCTGCAGCGCGAAGTACCGCGCCTGCGCGTGTTCGGCACGCTGTCGCCGATCCCGGGCTTTGCGAGCTGGCTGCTGAAAAAGCCCGATCTCGCCGCCCTGCCCGGCCTGAAGAAAGGCGCCACGGCCGAGCTGCAGGCCGCGCACGACCGCCTGGCCAAGCTGTGCGGCGGCGACCTCGAAGCCCTGCGCAGCGCCGCCACGCACCAGGCCATGGGCCCGGACGAAGACGCCGCCCTGCAGCGCCTGTGCACGGCCTACCTGGCCTGCCTGGCCCCCACCCCAGCCGGCGACCCAGTGGCGCGCTTCCACCTGGACAACGGCGCCCGGCTGGAGCGGCTGAACGTGCGCGGCAACCTCTCGCCCGCGGGGCTGCGGCAGTCCTTCGGCATGATGGTCAACTACCTCTACGACCTGGACAAGGTGGAAGCCCATCACACCCGCTTCCGCCAGGGCGAGGTGGTGCGCTCGCGCGCCATCGGCCACCCTTTCTGACCCCCCAACCACAACCACCTCGAGACAAGCACCATGCCCCAGATCCAACGCCGCCAGTTCATCGTCGCCGGTGCCGCCGCCAGCCTGGGCGTGCCCCTGGCCCGCGCGCAGGCCGGCTGGCCCAACAAGCCCGTGACCGTGATCGTGCCCTTCCCGCCGGGCGGCGGCACCGACGCCTTCGCGCGCCCGCTGTTCGCGCAGATGAGCAAGAACACCGGCCGCCAGTTCATCATCGACAACAAGGGCGGTGCCGGCGGCACGCTGGGCGCCACGCTCGCGGCCAAGGCCGCGCCCGACGGCTACAACTTCTTCATGGGCGCGGTGCACCATGCCATCGCGCCCAGCATGTACCCGAAGCTCGAATACAACATCGAGACCGACTTCATCCCCGTGGGCCTGGTGTCCAGCGTGCCGCAGGTGATCGTCGTCAACCCGAACAAGGTGCAGGCCAAGACGCTGAACGACCTGCTGGCCTTCATCCGCAAGAACCCGGGCAAGCTGAACTACGGCAGCGCCGGCAACGGCACCAGCCACCACCTGGCCGGCGAGCTGTTCAAGCTGCAGACCAAGACCTTCATCACGCACATCCCCTACCGCGGCGCCGGCCCGGCCCTGCAGGATCTGATCGCCGGCCAGGTGGACATGATGTTCGACGGCCTGGGCAGCAGCGCCAGCCACATCCGGGGCGGGCGCCTGCACGGCGTGGCGGTGGCCGCCGACAAGCGCGCCCCGGGCTTCCCCGATCTGCCCACCGCCGCCGAAAGCGGCGTGCCCACCTACAAGGTGGCCACCTGGTACGGCATCTGGGCGCCGAAGAACACGCCGCGCGAGATCGTGGCCCAGATGGAAGCCGAGATGAAGAAGGCCATCACCGGCCCCGAGCTGCGCGCCAGCTGGACGGGCATGGGCACCGAGACGCCTGATCTGTACGGCGAAGCCTTCGGCCGCTTCGTCGGCAGCGAGGTCAAGCGCTGGGCCGAAGTCGTGAAGACCTCGGGCGCAAAGCTGGACTGACCCCCCGAGCGCCTGACGGCGCTCCCCCCTGGGAGGGGGGCTCCGCCAGCGGCCCGGCGGAGCCGGTTCCGCGGCGGCCGCTTGAAGAAAACCCGATCCATCGTCACATGCTCAACCAGAACCTGTTCACCGCCCTGCGCGCGGCCTTCCCGGCCGACCTGGACGCCGTCGCCATCGAGACCGCGGACACGCCCGAGCCGCTGCTCTACACCCGGCTCGACATCGAGCGGGGCACGGCCATGATGGCCAACCTGATCGAATCGCTGGGGCTGCCGCCGGATTCGCGCATCGCGGTGCAGACCGAAAAGAGC
>JAIXZR010000208.1 GCA_027489455.1 Rubrivivax sp.
ACTGCCGAGGATTATCTCGGCGAGAAGGTCACCGAAGCGGTCATCACCGTGCCGGCCTACTTCAACGACAGCCAGCGCCAGGCCACCAAGGACGCCGGCCGCATCGCCGGCCTGGACGTCAAGCGCATCATCAACGAGCCCACCGCCGCGGCGCTGGCCTTCGGCCTGGACAAGCACGGCAAGGGCGACCGCAAGATCGCCGTCTACGACCTCGGCGGCGGCACCTTCGACATCTCGATCATCGAGATCGCCGACGTCGACGGCGAGAAGCAGTTCGAGGTGCTGTCGACCAACGGCGACACCTTCCTCGGCGGCGAGGACTTCGACCAGCGCATCATCGACCACATCGTCACCGAGTTCCGCAAGGAACAGGGCGTGGACCTGACCAAGGACGTGCTCGCGCTGCAGCGCCTGAAGGAGGCGGCCGAGAAGGCCAAGATCGAGCTGTCCAACAGCACGCAGACCGACGTCAACCTGCCCTACATCACGGCCGACGCCTCGGGCCCGAAGCACCTGAACGTCAAGCTCACGCGCGCCAAGCTCGAGGCCCTGGTCGAGGAACTGATCGAGCGCACGATCGAGCCCTGCCGCATCGCGATCAAGGACGCCGGCGTCAAGGTCTCCGAGATCGACGACGTGATCCTCGTCGGCGGCATGACACGCATGCCCAAGGTGCAGGACAAGGTCAAGGAGTTCTTCGGCAAGGAGCCGCGCAAGGACGTCAACCCCGATGAAGCCGTGGCCGTGGGCGCTGCCATCCAGGGCCAGGTGCTGGGCGGCGAGCGCAAGGACGTGCTGCTGCTGGACGTCACCCCGCTGAGCCTGGGCATCGAGACCCTGGGCGGCGTGATGACGAAGATGATCAAGAAGAACACCACGATCCCGACCAAGTTCAGCCAGGTGTTCTCCACCGCAGACGACAACCAGCCGGCGGTGACGATCAAGGTCTTCCAGGGCGAGCGCGAGATGGCCTCGGGCAACAAGAGCCTGGGCGAGTTCAACCTCGAGGGCATCCCGCCGGCGCCGCGCGGCCTGCCGCAGATTGAGGTGACCTTCGACATCGACGCCAACGGCATCCTGCACGTCAGCGCCAAGGACAAGGGCACGGGCAAGGAAAACAAGATCACCATCAAGGCGAACTCGGGCCTGTCTGAGGCCGAGATCGAGAAGATGGTGAAGGACGCCGAGATGAATGCGGCCGAGGACGCCAAGAAGCTCGAGATCATCCAGGCCCGCAACCAGGCCGACGCCACGCTGCATTCGGTGAAGAAGAGCCTGGCCGAACACGGCGACAAGCTCGACGCACCCGAGAAGGAAAAGATCGAGGCCGCGCTGAAGGACGTCGAGGAAGCGCTGAAGGGCGAGGACAAGGCCGTCATCGAGGCCAAGACCGAGGCCCTGATGACCGCGAGCCAGAAGCTGGGTGAGAAGATGTACGCCGACGCGCAGGCCGCAGCGGCCGCCACGGGCGCTGCTGGCCCGCAAAGTGCTGGCCCTGCCGGTGCTGGCGAAGCGCCCAAGGCCAAGCCCGCCGACGACAACGTGGTGGACGCGGAGTTCAAGGAAGTGCGCAAGTGACCCCTGCGTCGGGCCTGCGGGCCTGAGGTCGTGCTTCGCCGCGTTCGACAGCCGGGCCTGCCCGGCAGGTCAACGCGGCGTGTCTGTTTTCACCCCCGGTCTTACCGCAGCTAGAGTTTTCCGATGGCCAAACGCGACTTCTACGACATCCTGGGCGTGCCCAAGAACGCCACCGACGACGACATCAAGAAGGCTTACCGGCGCCTGGCGGCCAAGCACCACCCCGACCGGCACCAGGGCGACGAAGCCAAGAAGGCCGAAGAGAAATTCAAGGAGGCCAAGGAGGCCTACGAGATGCTCTCCGACCCGCAAAAGCGCGCCGCCTACGACCAGTACGGCCACGCCGGCGTGGACCCGAACATGGGCGGCCGCGGCGGCCCGGGCGCAGAAGGCTTCGGCGGCTTCGCAGAAGCCTTTGGCGACATCTTCGGTGACATCTTCGGCGGCGCTGCCGGCGGCGCGGGCGCGCGGCGGGGTGCCGGCGGGCAGCAGGTGTACCGCGGCAGCGACCTGAGCTACGCGATGGAAATCACGCTGGAAGAAGCCGCCAATGGCCGCGAAACGCAGATCCGCGTGCCCAGCTGGGAAAGCTGCGAGACCTGCAAGGGCACCGGGGCCAAGCCCGGCACCAGCGCCAAGACCTGCACCACCTGCAACGGCGCGGGCACGGTGCACATGCGCCAGGGCTTCTTCAGCATCCAGCAGACCTGCCCGCACTGCCAGGGCAGCGGCAAGATCATTCCCGAGCCCTGCACCAGCTGCAACGGCGCCGGCAAGATCAAGAAGCAGAAGACGCTGGAGGTGAAGATTCCCGCCGGCATCAACGAAGGCATGCGCATCCGCAGCGCCGGCAACGGCGAACCCGGCAGCAACGGCGGCCCGCCTGGCGACCTCTACATCGAGATCCGCGTCAAGCCCCACGACATCTTCGAACGCGACGGCGACGACCTGCACTGCACCGTTCCAGTAGCGCTGACCACCGCCGCGCTGGGCGGCACCATTGAAGTGCCCACGCTGGGCAGCAAGGCCGAAATCGAACTGCCCGAGGGCACGCAGCACGGCAAGACCTTCCGCCTGCGCGGCAAGGGCGTGAAGGGGCTGCGCAGCAGCTACCCAGGCGACCTCTACTGCCACGTGGCTGTGGAAACGCCAGTGAAGATCACGGAACACCAGCGCAAGCTGCTCAAGGAACTCGACGAATCCTTCCGGAAAGGGGGAGAACGCCATTCCCCCACGTCCAAAAGTTGGGCGGACCGCGTGAAGGACCTGTTCAAGTAAGGGACGGCAACGTCCGATAGCACCGGGGACGAAGCCCATCCCCGATGCCGTGCCAGCCTGCCCCGCCTGCCAGTTCGCTATCTTGCCTGCCCCCCTGCGGGGCTGCGCGGGCGCATGGGTGGGTGCGTGGCGATGATCGACCGCGAGATCCACCTGGCGCGCGCGCTGCTGGTGGAAGGCAACAACATGCTGCGCAGTGTCAGCAGCGGGCAGTTGCGAGACGCCGGCATCGGCCAGGTGACGGGTGTGGCCAAGCTGCGCGAGGCGCGCATGCTGCTCGAACAGCAGCGCTTCGACATCGTGGTGTGCAACCGCGAATTCGAAGGCAGCAGCGAGAGCGGGCAGGACCTGCTGGACGAACTGCGCCGCGAAAGGCTGCTGCCGCACAGCACGGTGTTCATCATGGTGACGCAGCACGCGCTCTATCACCAGGTGGTGGAAGCCGCCGAATCGGCGCTCGACGGCCTGCTGGTGCGCCCCTACACGGGCGCGGCGCTGTGCCAGCGCATCCAGGAAGCCCGCCACCGCAAGCGCGAGCTGGCCGACGTGCTGAAGGCCCTGGACGCCGGCCAGA
>JAIXZR010000135.1 GCA_027489455.1 Rubrivivax sp.
CCCGGCGTCGGCGCCCCAAGGATCAGTGGTTTCACGACAAGACGGAGCAATGAAATGGAAAAGCTTGGGCAGACTCTCGATTCCAAGGATTACTGGACGCAAAAAGCCAATCAATACGCCGACGCGTTGCGGAACGATTACCACGCCCATTCGAACAGAGGTGAGGCAGGAGTTCATCAACCTGCATGCCGCACCGCCGTCCTTGCTGCAGGGAAAAGGCTACCCCTCGACGCTGAAGGTGTCCGCTGAACATCGCTGGAAGCTGATGTTCATGTGCAGCATCTACGGTTCGTGTTCTGTCCGGATGTAGCGTCGCCGGCCAGCTTGAACCCCCGGCGGCGGGCGGGCCGATGGCAGCCTGGCCCTGGGGGCGCTCAGCAGAACCAGGCCCAGGCCGCGCGCCTTTCGCGCGGTAGCGCCAGGCACCAGAGCGGGTGGTGGGCCAGCAGGCGCTGGCTGTCGTAGGCCTGCGCGTCGAGCCAGGCCAGGGCCGGCGTGTCCAGTGCCTCGTCGCCGCTCAGGCGCATCAGCAAGAGCGGCCGGTCGCGTGCGATCGTCGCGGCCGCGCCCTGCAGCACGGCCGCCAGGCGGGGAGCGGCGTCGATGCGCATCACGTCCACAGCCACGGGCGCAGCCGCGTCGATGCTGTCGATCGGCCCGTGCACTTGCACGTGCGCAGGGCCCAGGCCGTTGACCGCGAGGTTGCGCTGCAGCGTGCGGCGCCGTGCGGCGTCGGGCTCGACGGCCAGGCCGTGGGCAAAGCCGTCGGCCAGGGTGAGGCTGGCGACGCCGTCGCCGGCGCCGTAGTCGACGAAGCCGCGGCCGCGCCCGCCCAGCAGTTCGAGCAGGCGCGCCAGGGGCCAGGATTCAGCCGCCGGCCGGCCCAGCAGCACGGGGCCGGCAGTCTGCAGCCGTTGCCCGTCGCCATCGGACAGTTCCAGCCCCGCCAGCGCATCGATGTGCTCCAGTCGGTCGGCCAGCGCGTCGTGGCCGACGAGGAAGCTGCCGATCTCGCCATCGTCGATGCCGCACAGCAGCCGGTAGCCGGCTTCGCCGGGCTGGGCGCCCAGCGGGAAGAGCACGCTGCCGGCAAAGCGCCAGCCGAAGCGGTGCGCACCGCTGCGGTAGGGCGCGGCCAGCAGCGGATCACGCGTGACGAGCAGCGGCTGGAAAGGCGCTTCCTGCCCGAAGACGCAGGCACCGACGAAGTAGACCTTGCGGCTACCCACGACCTGGGACGAATGGAAGAACGTGATCCACCGGCCGGGGCCGAAAGGCACGGGCGGCGTGCCACCGCGCACCTGGCCATAGCGCCAGCGCAGCGCAGGCCCGGCGTGGCTGGCGCTGAAGCGGCGCGTGCTGGCTGCCGGGTTGCAGTCCAGCACCAGCACCTGCCAGGGCTCGTGGCTGTAGATCAGGGCCACGGCCGTGGGGGAGACGGCAAAGGGCACCCAGTTCTTTTCCCAGGCCGCAGCGGTATCGCCCGGGCGGGCCGCGCCGATGGGGTTCTTCGGCAGCTGAAAGCCGGCCACCGGGCGCAGGGTGTCGCCGGCCGGCGTCGAATCGATCTCGTATTCGCTCAGCATCATGGTCGAGCCGCAGACGCGGTCTTCGGCGTCGCGGTCGATGACGCAGTAGAACAGCAGCAGCCGCGTGCCCAGCACCACGGCGCGCGGGTCTTCGCCGCGCGCCAGCAGCGGCGCGGGCGTGCCCGTGGGTTGCAGCGCTTCGTCCACCGGCACCTGCCAGACGGTGCCCTTGCCGGGTACGGGCGGGCAGGCATCGCGGCGCAGCAGCGCCAGCAGGCGGCCCGAGGGCAGGCGCACGACGCAGGGGTTGAAGTCGATCCAGCGGCCGGGATCGAAGTGCGGCCAGACGTCCCAGCCGGCGTGGCGGTTCAGGGGCCAGCGTTGCACGCGGCTTCCTCGGGCAGCGGCTGGGCCTGGGCATGCGCGGACAGCCGGGCGTCGAAGCGCGCCACGGCATCGGCCGAGATGCGCGCGAAGGCGGGCCGCAGCATCGGCTGCCAGCGTGCCATCGTGCGCGGCGACAGGTGCTGGAGCAGGAAGTCGATCTGCTCGCGGTACACCGCCGGCAGGTGGAAGACGCCGTGGAAGCCGAAGGTGGGGAAGGGTGGGGGCACCGATTCGACCGAGAAGTGCGCCGCGATGGCCGCTGGCGCAAAGCGCAGCCCATGGGTCTGCTCCAGCAGGCCCCGCAGCTGGCGGCAGATGAACAGGTCTTCGGCCAGGCCCTCGCCGTCATAGGGCTGGCGCGCGGCGGCTTCCACCAGCCGGCGCGAGCGCCAGGAAAAGCCGCCGTTGCCCACCGGCGTGTCGGGCAGGTGTGGCCAGGGCGCACCGATGTAGTCGTAGTGCCGGAAGTGGGGCGAGAACTCGCCCGGGTTGAGCACGAAGCCGTCGTACTGCACCACGAGTGCGTGGTCGGCCCGCAGGTCCTCCGCCAGGCGCTGCACGATCAGGCGGTTGTAGTCGCCGATGCCGCGCATCGTCGGCACCGTGACCACGGGCAGCCCGGGCCACAGATCAGGCCGGTCGGAATAGACCAGCAGCTGATCGAAGTGCAGGCCACGCATCGATGCCAGCACGGCGTTGCGCGCCAGTACGGGCTGTTCGGTGTCGGCGATGACCAGCGCGCGCGTGTGTGCCATGCCGGCATTGCACCCCACCGGCCGCCGGGCCGGTGGGTGGAAATGCGGCCCCGCCGGGCGTCAGATCAGCGGCACTGGTCGGTCATCGTCCAGCAGCGAACGGTGCAGCGAAGGCACGGTGACGTGCGCCGTCTGCGTTGTGGCCGTGGCGCTGCCTGTTGCCGCTACCGGGGCCGGCCCGGCCAGCAGGTTATCCGACGGACCGGCCAGCAGTTCGTCCAGCTGGGGTGGCGGTTCCTGGCCTGGCTTCTTGGCGAACAGCACGTCGGCCATCTGGTGCTGCTGGCCGTCGCTCGTGGTGTAGCCCGAGACCATGGCCACCAGGTTGCCGTTGCTGTCCTGGCTGGTGCGGCTGTAGTTCAGGTCCATCGAGACGATGCCCAGCTCGGCCAGTCCCTTCAGCTCGCCGGCGTCGGTCTTGCCGTCGTGGTTGGCATCCACCCACACCTTCAGCTGCGAGAACGCGGCGTCCTGGCGGTCGATGTGGCCGTCGTGGTTGGCGTCCAGCTCGGCCATGGCCGCGTAGCCGTGGCCGGCGCGCTGGCCGTTGGCCAGCACGGTGCCGATACCGAACAGCTCGCGCCCGTCATTGATCACGCCGTCGCTGTTGCGGTCCAGCACCAGCAGGCCATCACCGCCGCCCACCCAGCCCACTTGCGCCTGCTGGCCGTTGCCGGTCAGGTCGAAGCTCACGCCGTCAGCGGCCGAGCGGGTGGTGATGCCGTTGCCGTCCAGGTCCAGCACGATCGGGGTCACGCCCATCAGCGCGTTGATCTGCGCCGTGCTCATGACCTGGATGTCCTGGGTCTGGAAGGCGGCGTACTGATCCATCGTCATCGCCGCGATGTCCTGTGTTTCCAGGGCCTGGATCTGTGCCGTGGTGAAGGCGACGATCTGGTCCGTCGTCAGGTTGCGCACCTGGGCGCTTGTCAACGCCGCGATGTCGGCCGTTTCCAGCCACGAGAACTGGGCGGTGGAGAGGGCCTGGATCTGGTCGGTCGTCAGCGCGGCCACCTGCTGCGTCGTCAGCGCGGTGATGTCGCTGCTGGCGGTGAAGCCCCGCAGCTGCATGGTGCTGATGGTGATCAGGTCTTCGGTGCTGATCGCGGCGATTTGCGTCGTCGTCAGCGCGTCGAGCTGGCCGGTGCCCAGCGCACGCCACTGGGCCGACCCCAGGGCCGCCAGATCGGCCGTCTCGATGACCGCGATGTCCGCGGTCTCGATGGCGCGCAGCTGTGCGGTGGAGAGCGCGGCGTACTGCGAGGACGTCATCGCCACGATGTCGGCCGAATCCATCGCGATGATCTGCTCGGTGGTGAACGCGCGGATCTGTGCGCTGCTCAGCGCCTGCAAGTCCGCTGATTCCAGATTCCGTACCTGGGCCGTGGTGAGCGCAGCGATCTGGTTGCTGGTGAAGGCCTGGAACTGGTTGGTCGTGAAGCTGTTCAGATCACTGGTGGACAGGGCCTGGAGCTGGGCGCTGGTCAGCGCCTGCAGGGCCTGCGAGCTCAGGCTGGTGAGCTGCGCCGTCGTCAACGCATCGATCTGCCCGGTCGTGAACGCCCGGACCTGCGTCGAGATCAGCGCGGCCAGGTCAGCCGTCTCGATGGCGGCGATGTCGGCGGTCTCGATGGCGCGCAGCTGAGCCGTGGACAGGGCGGCGAACTGGCTGGACGTCAACGCGACCACCTCCACCGAGTCCAGCGCCACCACCTGGTTCGTGGTGAGGGCGCGCACCTGGGCCGAGCTCAAGGCCTGCAGGTCAGCCGACTCCAGGTTCTGCACCTGGGCCGTGGTGAGCGCGGCGATCTGGTTGGTGGTGAAGGCCTGGAACTGGTTGGTCGTGAGGCTGTTCAGGTCGCTGGTGGACAG
>JAIXZR010000181.1 GCA_027489455.1 Rubrivivax sp.
TCGTTGTTCTCGAGCGATTGCTCGAACAGCGCGGCGAACGAATCGGGCGCCTGGCTGTTACCGGTGGACGTGACGGTGGTGGTGACGGACATTGATTTCCTTCGGGCCCGGGGGGAAGTTGAAGGCAGAGCCGGGCAATGCTTGCAACGGGTGTTGCGGTAAGGTGAAAGACACCCTGCGATACAACCCGCCTGGCGACGGGGCTGCCGTGGGGGAAGTGCGCAGGAACCCTGGCCCGCTGCAGCCGCTGTCAGCCGGGCAGTGCGGCCCCGGCAGTGGCTTGTGCAAACGGGCTGCGCTGCTGCCACCAGGCCAGCACCTGCGACACCGATTGCTCGATGCCGAGGTGCGAGTTGTCGAGCAACAGCGCGTCTTCGGCGGGCTTCAAGGGCGATGCACTGCGGTTCCTGTCGCGGGCATCGCGCGCTTCCAAGTCTGCGCGGAGGTCGTCGATGTTAGCCGCAATTCCCTTTGAAATCAATTGCTTATGGCGTCTGGCCGCGCGCTCGCCGGCACTGGCCGTGAGGAAGATCTTCAACCTGGCGCCAGGGAACAGCGCTGTGCCCATGTCACGCCCATCGGCCACCAGCCCGGGCGCACGGCGAAACGCCAACTGCAGGCCGTGCAGCGCCTGCCGCACGGCGGGCAGTGCCGACACGCGCGATGCCAGCAGGCCCGTGCTCTCCAGCCGCAGTTCGTGCGTGACCTCGCGCCCGCGCAGCCAGGTGCGCCCCTGCTCCTCGCCCTGGCCGAAGCGCAGGTCCAGCCGGGCGGCGATGGCCGCGACGGCCGGCCCGTCGTCGGGTGACACGCCGTCAGCCACGGCCGCCAGCCCGGCCGCGCGGTACAGCGCACCGGAATCCAGCAGGTGCCAACCCAGCGCCTGGGCCACCTCGGCCGCCAGCGTCCCCTTGCCCGATGCGGTGGGGCCGTCGATGGTGATGACGGGGATGTCGGCCAGATCGGCCCGGGCCAGGCTGAGCAAGGCCTCGAAGTAGTCAGGAAAGGTCTTGGCCACGCACTGCGGGTCCAGGATGCGCACCGGCAGGTTGGCTGGCGCCGTCGCAGCCAGGGGGTTGAAGGCGGCCAGGGACAGGCACATCGCCATGCGATGGTCATCGTAGGTGCGCAGCGCGCCGGTGCGCCATTGCGATGGCGGGGTGATCTCGATGAAGTCATCGCCCGCCTGCACCACAGCACCCAGGGCCTGCAGTTCGGTGGCCATGGCGGCGATGCGATCGGTCTCCTTCACCCGCCAGCTGGCGATGCCGCTCAGCCGTGTGGGGCTGTCGGCGTAGAGCGCCATCACGGCCAGCGTCATGGCGGCGTCGGGGATGTGGTTGCAGTCCAGCGTGATGCCTGTCAAGGGCCAGCGACCGCGTCGAACCTCCAGCCAATTGGGGCCGCCCCGCACATCGGCCCCCATCGCGCGCGCGGCGTCGACGAAGCGGATGTCGCCCTGGATCGAGTCCAGGCCCACGCCTTCGATGCGCACGGGCGCCCCGCGGTGCGCGGCAATCGCTCCCAGGGCGATGAAGTACGACGCCGACGATGCGTCGCCTTCGACATCGACGCGGCCGGGGCTGCGGTACGGGCTGCGGCCCTGCGAACACGGCAGGGTGAAACGCTGCCAGCCATCGCGCTGCACCTCGATGCCGAAGCGCGCCAGCATGTTGAGCGTGATCTCCACGTAGGGCTTGCTGATGAGCTCGCCCTGGACTTCGATCACGACCTCGCTGTCAGCCGTGGCCAGCGGCAGGGCCAGCAGCAGCGCGGTGAGGAACTGGCTGGAGACATCGCCGCGCACGCGGATCGGCTGCCGCGTGTTCAGGCTGCCGCCGGCCTGGCCGTGCAGCCTCAGGGGTGGGTAGCCTGGCGTGCCCAGCTCGTCGATGGCGCAGCCCAGCGGTCGCAGGGCGTCGACCAGGTCGCCGATCGGCCGTTCGTGCATGCGCGCGACGCCCGACAGATCGAAGCGGCCGCCCTGCGTCGTGGCCAGCACCGCCAGCGTGGCGGCCAGCGGGCGCATCGCCGTGCCGGCATTGCCCAGGAAGAGCGAGGCCGACGAAACGCGCAGCCGCCCGCCCAGCCCGGTGATGTGCGTCACGGGCGCTTGCCCCGCGCGCTCATCGCGCCGCACGCCGCAGCCCAGGGCCCCCAGGGCCGCCAGCATCACTTGCGTGTCGTCTGAATCCAGCAGCCCATGCACGGCGGTGCTGCCCTCGGCCAGCCCGGCCAGCAGCAGGACGCGGTTGGAGATGCTCTTCGAGCCTGGCAGGTGCACGGTGCCGTCGGCAGAGCGCAGCGGCGGCAGGTCCAGGGCGGGAATGCGGTACATCGGTCAGGGGTCTTTCCAGGGGCGGCCTGCCGGCGGCGGTGCCGGCGCGGCCGGTGCAGATTCAGGGGCGCGGCACGCCGCCTGCGCCGGGGCGCAAGCTGCCCATCTGCCAGGTGGCACGGCCTTCCGACGGGCCGCGGATCAGGTCTTCCAGCGCTTCGGCATTGCCCGAGCGCATGACCAGCTCCAGCGCGTCCAGCGCGTGCCGGAAGAGCTGCGACTGCTTGAGCACTTCCTCGCGGTTGGCCACCAGGATGTCGCGCCAGACCTCGGGGCTGCTGGCGGCGATGCGCGTGAAGTCGCGGAACCCCGGCCCGGCCAGGGACAGGAAATCCTGCCCCGCCGGCTGGTTGGTGATGGCACTGAAATAGGCGAAGGCCAGCAGGTGCGGCAGATGGCTGACGGCGGCAAAAGCGGCGTCGTGGTTCTCGGGCGTCATCTTCAGCACCTGCGCGCCGATGGCACACCAGAGATCGGTCGCCCTCTGCACGAGATCGCTGTCGGTCTGCGGCAGCGGCGTCAGGATGACCTGGCGGCCGCGGTAGAGATCGGGGTCGGCGTTGTGGATCCCGGCGCTTTCCTTGCCTGCGACCGGGTGCGCCGGCACGAAGCGGGGCAGGTGTTCGCGCAGCACGCGCCGCGCGGCGTCGACGACATCGCGCTTGGTGCTGCCCACGTCCATCAGCAGCGTGCCGGGCTCGATGCCATGGCGGATGGCCTTCAGCGTGGTCTCGGTGGCGGCCACGGGCACGGCGATGAGCACCAGATCCGATCCCGCCACCGCCAGCAGGGCGGATTCGGCCGCGGTGTCGATGACCCCCAGCCTCCGGGCGCGGTCGGTGGTCGATGGCGACTTGCTGTAGCCGACCACGCGCTTGACCATGCCGGCGCGCTTGAGCGCCAGGGCGAAGGACCCGCCCATCATCCCGCAGCCGATGAGGCCGAGCTGCTGGAACATCAGTGCACGTCCACCGGGTAGGTGCCCAGCACCTTGAAGAAGGCGCAGGCCTGGCGCAGTTCCACCAGCGCCTGGGCGACGTGGGGCTGGTCGGGGTGGCCCTGCAGATCGATGTAGAAGTAGTACTCCCACTGGCCGGATCGCGCCGGGCGCGATTCGAAGCGGCTCATCGACACGCCGTGGTTCTTCAGCGGCACCAGCATGTCGTGCACGGCACCCGGCCGGTCGGGCACCGACACCACCAGGCTGGTGCAGTCGTGCCCCGATGCCCGCGGCGGCCGCTGCTGATCGGGCCGCGTGACGATCGCAAACCGGGTGCGGTTGTGCGGCTCGTCCTGGATCGCTGGTGCCACGGTATGCAGGCCATATTCGCTGCCGGCACGTTCGCTGGCCACCGCCGCCAGCTGCGGGTCCAGCGCTGCCAGGCGGGCGCCCTCGGCATTGCTGGCCACGGGGCGCCTTTCGGCATGCGGCAGGTGCGTGGACAGCCAGCCATGGCACTGCGCCAGGGCCTGCGGGTGCGCCAGCACGGCGCTGATGCCTTCGCTGCCGAGCACCTTGCGCAGCAGGTTATGGCAGACGTACAGGCTGGTTTCGCCCACGATGAACAGCGGCGTGTGCAGGAACAGGTCCAGCGAGCGCGCGACCACGCCTTCGGTGCTGTTTTCCACCGGCACCACGCCGTAGTCGGCCGCGCCGGCACTGGTGCTGCGGAAGACCTCGTCGATGCTGGTGCAGGGTACGCTCACCAGCGAAGAGCCAAAGTACCCCAGGGCCGCCAGCTCGCTGAAGGTTCCCGCCGGGCCGAGGTAGGCCACGCGCGTGGGTGTCTCGAGCGCCCGGCAGGCAGACATGATCTCGCGCCAGATCGGTGCCACGCTGTCGGTCTGCAGCGGCCCGGGGTTGCAGGCCTTCAGGCCGTCGATGACCTGGGCCTCGCGTTCGGGCCTGAACACCGGCGAGCCATCCTTCTTCTTCACTTCGCCGACCTGCAGCGCCAGCGCGGCCCGGCGGTTGAGCAGAGCCAGCAGATCGCGGTCGACGGCGTCGATGCGCTGCCGCAAGGTCGGCAGGTCCGGCAATTCCGCGCCGGGCCCGTGGCTGCCGGGGGCGTCGCTCACTTCTTCGGGCTGGCAGCCGGCGGCGTGGCCGGCACCGTGCCGGACGCCGCTGACGGCGGCGCGATGCCCAGCCGCTTGGCCACGGCCTGGTCCATCGCACGTGCCTTGGGTTCGAGCAAGGGGCGCGCCTCGGCCACCAGCTTCGGCATGAAGGTGCGTTGCCCTTCGCCCGACACCTGCTGGAACTTGCGGAAGGCCGGGGCCTCGAGTGCCGCGATCAGCTGGCGCAGCTCGGCTTCGTCCATGCGCTCGTCCAGCGCCACGCCCAGCGTCGACGGTGCCACCTTGATGGCGAGATCGCGCACCAGGGGCACGGCCTCGTCGATGTACTTGCGCACGTCGGCCTCGATCTCGCGCGCCACGATCTCACGCCGGTCCGCAGCCACGCGCTGCTGCAGGATCGGCGCAGCCTGCTGCATCATCTGCGCCGCCGGTTGTTCGGCGATGTTGCGGCCCAGGGTTTCCAGGGCCGGCCGCTGGAGTTCGAGCACGCGCGCGATCAGCTCCTTCTTGGCCGGGGCCGTGTCGGCCTTCTGGGCCTGGGCCAGGGGCAAGTGCAGTGCCACCAGGGCCAGCGTGGTGAAGGCCGGCAGCCGGCGCAGGGGTGCAAACATCAGGAGGTCTCCTGGCCGCCTTCGGCAGCCTTGTCGTCGGTGGGGGGAGGGGCGTCGCCGTTGTCTTCGGTCTGCGCGTCGTTCTCGACGATGCGCTGCAGGCCCGAGAGCTTGGCGCCGTCGTCCAGTGCGATCAATGTCACGCCTTGCGTGGCGCGGCCGAGTTCCCGGATCTCGGCCACCCGGGTGCGCACGAGCACGCCCTTGTCGGTGATCAGCATGATCTCGTCGTTCGCCCGCACCAGCGTGGCGGCCACGACGCGGCCGTTGCGCTCGCTTTGCTGGATGGCGATCATGCCCTTGGTGCCGCGGCCATGGCGGGTGTATTCA
>JAIXZR010000170.1 GCA_027489455.1 Rubrivivax sp.
CGAGGTGCACGACGGCCTGCCGCGGCGTTACTTCCGCGGGCTGCCCGTGCTGGCCACGGGGCCGCTGGCCGGGCTGCCGCGCGTCTACGCCATTGCCTGGACGTACGTGGCGCATGCCGACAGCGCCTTCGACCCGCGACTGATGGTGGAGCTGCTGCAGGCCTACCAGCAACACCAGCCGCTGACCCAGGGCGAGCTCTGGGCCCTGCCCACCACGCTGCGGGTGGTGCTGGTGGAAAACCTGCGCCGTCTGGCCGAACGCGTGGCCGCCGAGGAAGCCGCGCGCGAAGCCGCGCACGGCCTGTGCGACGCGCTGGCCCGGGCCGACGACGAGCCCGCGGAATGGCGCAACGGCCCGCAGGCCATCTTCGACCACCTGCAGCAGCCTGGCGTGCAGCGCGCCTTTGCCCTGCAGGTGATGCAACGCCTGCACGCCGATTCAGAGACCGGCACCTTGCATGGCGCGCGCCAGCGCGAGGCCATCCGCACCGCGCTGGCCCAGGCGCTGCCCGAGCCCGCCGCGGCCCAGGCCCTGCAGCAGGCCGAACAGGCGGCTGACAACCTGAGCGTGGGCAATGCCATCCGCTCCCTGCAACTGCTGGGCAGCGCGGACTGGCGCGGGCTGATCGCCCAGGCCAGCACGCTGATGCGCTGCCTGCTGACCTGGCCGCCCTTTGCTGCCGAGCGCGACGACACGCAGGACGCCACGCTGCACGCCATCGAAAGGCTGGCGCGCAAGAGCCACCGCAGCGAAGACGCCGTGGCGCAGGTGCTGCTGGGCCTGGCGCAGCGCGACGGCCCGCCGGGTGCGGCCGCCGGCGCGGCCGCGACCCTGTCCCTGGGCTATTGGGTGCTGGGCGCAGGCCGCGCCACGCTGAACACCGCGCTGGGCCTGCGCCCCGGCTGGGACCGCGCCCGCCTGCGGCGGGCCGCCGTGCCGCTGCTGCTGGCCTGCCTGGGCCTGGGCACGCTGGCGTTGACCCTGGCCTTCATGGCCGGGGCCGCGCCGGTGGCCAGCTGGCGCGATGCGATGTCGCCGCTGTGGCTGCTGTGCGCGCTGCTGGCCCTGTGGCCGGCCAGCGAGACCGTGGTGGCGGCCGTCAACCGGCTGGTCAGCGAGTCGATCCCGCCCAGCCGGCTGCCGCGCCTGGCGCTGCCTGCCGGCATCCCGCCCGAGCACGCGGTGCTGGTGGTGCTGCCAGCCTTGATCACCAGCAGCAGCACCATCCAGGCGCTGGCGCGCCAGCTGGAACGCCACCATCTGGCCAACCGCGAGCCGCACGCGCAGTTCGCGCTGCTCACCGATTACGCCGATGCCCTGACCGAGCACACCGACCAGGACCTGACGCTGCTGTTCGAAGCCCGCGAAGCCATCGAAGCGCTGGAAACCCGCCATGCCCGCGGTGCCGGTGCGCCGCAGCGCTTCCTGCTGCTGCACCGGCAGCGCCGGTGGTCGGCCGGCGAACAGCGCTGGATCGGCTGGGAGCGCAAGCGCGGCAAGCTGGAGCAACTGGTGGCCGTGCTGGCAGGCGGCGCCGACCGGCCCTTCATGGACCTGGGGGCCTGTTCGCAGCTGCGCGCCGCCACGCCCTACATCGTGACGCTGGACGCCGACACCGTGCTGCCGCCCGGCGCCCTGCGTGAACTGGTGGGCCTGGCGGCGCACCCGCTGAACCAGCCGCGTCTGGGGCCCGACGGGTCCCTGCAAGGCCAGCGCGTGGTGTCGGGCTACGGCATCCTGCAGCCGCGCATCGTCTCGGCCTGGCCGGTGGACGAAGCCGGCCGCGGGCGCGGCACCGCGTTCCACTGGCTGTTCTCGGGCGCCAACGGCAGCGACCCCTACAACGCGGTGGCCTCCGAGGTCTACCAGGACGTGTTCGACGAAGGCAGCTTCACGGGCAAGGGCCTGCTGCACGTCGCCGCCCTGAACATCGTGCTGGGCGGCCGCCTGCCCGAAGGCCAGGTGCTCAGCCACGATCTGCTGGAAGGCGGCTTCACCCGCTGCGCCAGCGTCAGCGACGTGGCACTGATCGAGCCCGCGCCGGCCCATGCCGACGTCGCCGCCGCGCGCACCCATCGCTGGACGCGCGGCGACTGGCAGCTGCTGCCGCTGCTGTGGCGCGCACGCGCTTACGGCCTGCGCGCCATCGACCGCTGGAAGCTGCTGGACAACCTGCGCCGCTCTCTGGTGGCGCCCGCCGCGCTGCTGCTGTTGCTGACGGGCCTGGCCGGCGGCCCGGTGTCGCCCTGGGCCGCGCTGGCCCTGGCCGCCGCGGCCTTCGCCGCCGGGCCGCTGGTGGGCGCGCTCGCCGGCCTGGCCCCCAGCCGCGACGATCTGGCCCTGGTGCACTTTGCCCGCCAGGCGCTGGCCGAGTTGCTGCGTGCCGCGCTGGGCCTGGTCTGGCACCTGGCGCTGTGGTGGCGCCAGGCCTGGCTGGCGCTGGATGCCATCGCCCGCGCCATCTGGCGCATGCGGGTCAGCCGCCGCGGGCTGCTGCAGTGGAGTACGGCCGCCGCCGCCGAAGCCTCGGCCGCGCAGGGCGGCAGCACGCTGCTGCGCCTGCACGCCGGCACGTCGATCGCCGCGCTGCTGCTGGGTGCGGGGCTGTGGATCGCAGGTACGCCCGCCCCTGGCCTGGCGCTGCTGCTGTGCGGGCTGTGGGCCGCCGCGCCGCTGTGGACGGCGCTGGCCAGCCGGCCGCCACGGGCCCCGCACGCGCCATCGGGCGACGACCAGGCCTACCTGCTGGCCCTGGCGCGCGACACCTGGGACTGGTTCGCGCTGCACGTGGGCAGCGCCAGCCATCACCTGCCGCCCGACAACGTGCAGACCGTGCCGCGCACGATGGTGGCCGAGCGCACGTCGCCCACCAACATCGGCCTGTACCTGCTGTCGCTGGCCTGCGCGCGGGCCTTCGGCTGGGTCACGCCGGGCGAGATGGCCGCGCGCCTGCAGGGCACGCTGGACACGCTGGACCGCCTGCCGCGCGAGCACGGCCACTTCCTGAACTGGATCGACACGCGCACGCTGCAGGCCCTGCTGCCGGCGTATGTGTCCACGGTGGACAGCGGCAACCTCTGCGGCCACCTGCTGGTGGTGGCGCAGGCCTGCGAAGCCGCCGGCGGCAGCGCTGCCGAACAGGCCCAGCTGCGCACCCTGGCCGCCCGCTGCCGGCACCTGGCCGAAGCGGCCGACTTCGCCTTCCTGTACGACCCGCGGCGGCGACTGCTGCACATCGGCTGGCGCGTGGCAGAGAAGAAGCTGGACGAAGGCCACTACGACCTGCTGGCATCGGAATCGCGCCTGGCCAGCCTGTGGGCCATCGCCAAGGGTGACGTGCCGGCTGCGCACTGGGCCGCCCTGGGCCGGCCTTTCGTGGCCAGCGTGCGCGAAGTCGGCCTGCGCTCGTGGTCGGGCTCGATGTTCGAGTACCTGATGCCCGCGCTGGTGCTGGCCGAGCCCGCCGGCAGCGCGCTGGGCACCGCCAGCCAGATGGCCGTGCAGGAACAGCGCGACTACGCGCGCCAGCACCACTTGCCCTGGGGCGTGAGCGAATCGGCCTACGCCGCAGCCGACCGCACCCTGGCCTACCAGTACGCGCCGCAGGGCGTGCCGCGCCTGGCGCTGCGCCGCACGCCGCCGGACGAACGCGTGGTGGCGCCCTATGCCACCGCCCTGGCGGCGATGCTGGCGCCCGCCGCGGCCGTGGCCAACCTGCGCGCACTGCAGGCGCTGCAGGCACGCAGCCGCTGGGGCTTCATCGAAGCGCTGGACTACACCGCCGCGCGCCAGCAGGACGCGGGCGACAGCGGCGCGCGCAGCGCGGGCAGCAGCCCGGGCTGCACCCTGGTCAGCACCTTCATGGCCCACCACCAGGGCATGACCCTGGTCGCACTGGCCAACGTGCTGCTGCAGGGGCTGCCGCGCCGCTGGGCCCTGGCCGACGCCCGGCTGGCCGCCGTGGCCCCGCTGCTGCAGGAGCGCGTGCCGCGCGAAGTCGCCCGCCTGCTGGCGCCCGACCTGGACAACCGCCGCCGCGAGCAGGCCGACGCCGCCCTGCAGACCCCGCGCGACGTGCAGCCCGGCGCCCAGGCCCTGCAGCGCACGCAGCTGCTGGGCAACGGCCGCTACAGCGTGGCGCTGCGTGCCAACGGCGCGGGCTTCAGCCGCCTGAGCGGCATCGACATCACGCGCTGGCGCGACGACGCGCTGCGCGACGACGACGGCAGCTTCTTCTACCTGCGCCGCACGAGCCAGGCCGCGCCGGTGTCGCTGAGCCAGCACCCGGCGCCCGATGCCGCAGCGCATTACTCCGCCACCTTCCATGCCGACCGGGTGTGCCTGGACGCCGCCTGGCCCGACATGCGCAGCCGCGTCACCACCTGGGTCAGCCCCGAAGACGACATCGAGCTGCGGCGCGTCGAGCTGTGGAATACCTCGTCGCGCCCCATCACGCTGGAGCTGATGTCGGCCTGGGAAGCCTGCCTGAGCCCGGCCCGCGCCGACGAGATGCACCCCGCCTTCGCCAACCTCTTCGTCAGCGCCGACTGGCAGGCCGAGGACCAGGCCCTGACCTTGACGCGCCAACCCCGGCGTGACGATGAAGCGGCCCTGCACGTGGTGCACTTCGTGGTGCAGGCCGATGCCGGGCTCTCGGGCCTGCGCGCCAGCGCCGACCGTGCGCAGTGGCGTGGCCGGCTGCGCGAAAGCTGGCGTCCGCTGGCGCACTTCGAGGGCAGCGCCACCGCCACCGGCCCCTGCCCCACCGGGCTGGACCCGGTGGCCGCACTCGCCATGCGGCTGACGCTGCCGCCCCACGGCACGGCCGCCGTCACCCTGGCCACCGCGGCCGCGCGCAGCCGTGCCACGCTGGAAGCGCTGGTGGACCGCTACCGCGAAGCCTCGGGCGCCGAGCGCTCGTCGCAGCTCAGCGCCACCTGGGCCGCCCTGCGGCAGCTGGAAAAGCGCCTGGCCGGCGACGAACTGCTGGCCGTGCAGACCCTGACCACGCTGCTGGTGCTGCTGCACGCCCGGCCGGCACCGCCCCCCACCGACGTGGCCTGCGACCGCCGGCTGCTGTGGCGGCTGGGCATCTCCGGCGAGCGGCCGCTGATCGTGGTGCAGGTGGCCGCAGCGCACGGGCTGCGCCTGCTGGGCGTGCTGGTGCAGGGCCTGCAGCGCTGGGCCTTCGGCGGCGTGGCCTGCGATCTGGTGATCGTCAACGGCGAGCCGCGGTCCTACCTGCAGCCGCTGCAGCAGGAGCTGCTGGCCCTGCAGCAGCGCCATGCCAGCGAAACCAGCGGCCTGTCGGCCACCCCCGGCACCCTGGTGCTGGTGCAGTCGGCGGATCTCTCCGAAGGCGAGCGTGCCACCCTGGCCCTGCTGGCGCGCGTGCGCATGAACGCCGACGGCCGCCCGCTGGCCCACCACGTGGCCGACCTGGTGGCCTGGCACGACGCCGCGCAGGCCGAGCGCGACGACCAGGACCGCGTGCCGCTGGCCCCGCCCGAAACCACCCCTGGCCTGCCGCACGCGCCCGGCGCCTTCGATGGCGACAGCGGGGCCTACGGCTTTGAAGTCAGCGCGCAGCACCCGACGCCGCGGCCCTGGGTCAACGTGCTGGCCAACCCGGCCTTCGGCGCCCTGGTGTCGGAAGCCGGCGCCGGCTGCACCTGGGCCGGCAACAGCCGCCTGCACCAGATCACGCCCTGGAACAACGATCCGCTGGCCGACCTGCAGGGCGAACTCTTCTGCCTGCAGGACCTGCGCACACGCAAAGTCTGGAACCTGGGCGCCGGCCCGGGCTGCAGCGAAGGCCCGCACCGTGTGCGGCACGGCATCGGCAGCACCGGCATCCAGCACCAGCGCGGGCCACTGGCGTGGCGCATCAGCTGGCAGGTGGACCCGCAGACCGCCATCAAGCGCGTGCGCGTGCACCTGCACAACCACGGCCCGCAGGCGCAGCGGCTGCGCGTGTTGGGCCTGCTGGACTGGCTGATGGGCGCAGTGCGCGCCGACAGGCAATCGGTACGCACGAGCCTGGCCACCACCACGACCGACGCCCTGGGCTCCACCCCAGCCCAACCCCTGGGTGTGCTGCTGGCCACGCAACTGGACGACCATGACGGCGCCGGCGGGCAAACCGCCTTCGTGGCGCTGCACCCGGCCGGCGAAGCCGGCGCCGCGCTGCAGGACTGGACCTGCGACCGCCGTGAGCTCTTCGACAGCCGCGGCCGGCGCGTGCTGCCCGACATCCTGGGCCAGCGCGCAGGCGGGGCCAGCGACCCCTGCGCCGCGCTGGCCCTGCGCTTGCGGCTGGAGGCGGGCGCCGAGGCGGTGTGCGAATTCATCATCGGCCACGCCGCCACCCCCGCCGCCGCGCTGCTACTAACACGCCGCAGCCTGGCGGCGGCAGACGCGGGCCAGGTGCCCGCCGATCCGCATGGCCTGTGCGCGGTGCAGGTGGCCACGCCCGACCCGCTGTTCGACGTGCTGGTCAACCACTGGCTGCTGCACCAGACCGCCACCTGCCGGCTGTGGGGCCGTGCCGGCTTCTACCAGGCCGGCGGGGCCTACGGCTTCCGCGACCAGCTGCAGGACGCGATGGCCCTCGTCGTCACCGCACCGCACTTGCTGCGCGAGCACCTGCTGCGCGCGGCGGCTCGCCAGTTCGTCGAGGGCGACGTGCAGCACTGGTGGCACCCGCACAGCGGCGCCGGCGTGCGCACGCATTTCAGCGACGACCTGCTGTGGCTGCCGCACGCCGCGCTGCACTACGTGGCCAGCACGGGCGACGGCGCGGTGTTCGACGCCGAGGTGCCGTTTCTCGAAGGCGAGCCGGTGCCCGCGGGCGCGGAAGACCTCTACAGCGTGCCGCGCATCAGCGGCCAGACCGCAGCGCTGTACGAACACTGCGCCCGCAGCCTGGACCGTAGCCTGGCCGTGGGCCAGCACGGCCTGCCGCTGATGGGCGGCGGCGATTGGAACGACGGCATGAACCGCGTGGGCAGCGGCGGGCGCGGTGAATCGGTGTGGCTGGCGTGGTTCCTGTGCCGGCTGGTGGCCGAGCTCACGCCCGTGGCCCGGCGACGCGGCGACCAGCGCCGGGTGCGGGCCTGGGGCGCGGCTGCCCGCGGCTGGCAGGCCGCGCTGCAAGGCCCGGCCTGGGACGGCGCCTGGTACCGGCGCGCCTTCTTCGACGACGGCTCGCCGCTGGGCGCCAGCGCGAATGCCGAATGCCGCATCGATCTGATCGCCCAGGCCTGGGCCGTGCTGTCGGGCGCGGCGCCGCCCGCGCGCCAGGCCCTGGCCATGGCATCGGCCCGGCAGGCCCTGGCCGACCCCGTGCACGGCCTGCTGCGGCTGCTGGACCCGCCGCTGGCGCATGCCGAGCCTTCGGCCGGCTACATCCAGGCCTACCCCCGCGGCGTGCGCGAAAACGGCGGCCAGTACAACCACGGCACGGTCTGGGCCGTGGCCGCCTGGGCCGCGCTGGGCGATGGCGATGCCGCCTGGCAGGCCTGGGTGGCGGCCAGCCCGGCGCACCGCGCCGCCGACCCACTGCGCGGGCCGGTCTACGGGCTGGAGCCCTACGCCGCCGCGGCCGACGTCTACAGCCAGCCGCCCTACGCTGGCCGTGGCGGCTGGAGCTGGTACACGGGCACGGCCGCCGGCCTGCACCGCAGCGCCGTGGACGCCATCCTGGGCCTGCAGGTGCAGGGCCAGCGCGCGCGCTGCCGGCCCGCGCTGCCCGGCCACTGGGCGCAGGCCGTCGTCACGCTGCGGCGCGCCGGCCGCACCCACCGCTTCACGCTGTGCGCCGACCACGCCGGGGCCGAGATCGCCCAGGCCCTGGCGCAAGGCGCCCTGCCCCTGAACGCAGGCGACTGGCTGGATCTGGCCAGCGCCGGCCCCCAAAGCCACCACCTGGTGCGCTGCCACCCGGGCGAACCCCGCCCGCTGGATTTCTCAACCGAAGGAACACACCATGAACTGGGACCGCATCGAAGGCCAATGGAGCCAAGTCAAGGGCAAGGCCCGCGAACAGTGGGGCAAGCTGACGGATGACGACGTCGACGTCATCGCCGGCAAGCGCGACCAGCTGGCCGGCAAGATCCAGGAGCGCTACGGCATCCACAAGGAAGAAGCCATGCACCAGGTGAACACCTGGCTGCGGCGTGCCGACGAGAGCTGGTTCCCGCCACCGCCGCACAAGCCCTGATCGACACACTGGCGCGCCCCTGCCCTGTGCCCGTTACCGCGGCTTGCAATTCCGCCCAGCCTGTGTGCGCTGGCGTACAGACGACAGGGGCGCTGCGTGCTCACCCTGCTGCCCCAGGAGGACATCGACGATGGACCGACCCACTCGCCCCCCTGCCCCGCCCACGGCCGAACTGCCGGCAGAGCTGCACGCCCTGCGCACCGCGCTGCAGCAGTGCCAGGCCGACCTGCAGACCGCGCGCCAGGCCCTGGCCGCCAGCCAGGCGCGCGAAACGCAGGCCCGGACCGCCGCCCGCACCGACCGGCTGACCGGGCTGCCCAACCGGCTGGCCTTCCAGCACCGGTCGCGCTGCACGCTGGCCCAGCACAGCGCGCAGGCGCGGTCCTTCTGCCTGCTGTTCATCGACCTGGACGGCTTCAAGGCCGTGAACGACCAGCTGGGCCATGCGGCCGGCGATCTGCTGCTGAAGGTGGTGGGCGCGCGCCTGGCGCATGCGCTGCGCGGCGACGACTTCGTCAGCCGCCACGGCGGCGACGAGTTCGTCTGCCTGCTGCACGAGGTGCACGACGAATCCCAGGCCATCGGCGTGGCGCAGAAGCTGATGGCCTCGGTGGCCACGCCTTGCCGCCTGGGCCAGCGCACCTTGCGTGTTCAGGCCAGCGTGGGCCTGGCCTTGTTCCCGCAGGACGCCCGCACCCTGCCCGAGCTGCTGGACGCTGCCGACCACGCCATGCTGTGGGCCAAGGCCTGCGGCCAGGGCCTGGGGCTGGCGCGCCAGCTGCCGGGCAGCACGGAGCGGCTGGCCCCGCCCGCGCCGAACTAGACCGCCGGGCGCTCGGGCAGCAGGCGGTCGTACTCTTTCTTCACGACCGCGTAGCACTCGCAGCTGCGCGCCTCCAGGCCCGGCCGGTCCAGCACCGTGATGTGGCCGCGGGCATAGCGGATGAGGTGGTCCCGCTGCAGCTTCAGCGCCGCTTCGGTCACGCCTTCGCGGCGCACGCCCAGCATGTTGGCGATCAGCTCCTGCGTCATCACCAGCTCGTTGCCCGACAGGCGGTCCAGGCTCAGCAGCAGCCAGCGGCACAGCTGCTGGTCGAGCGAATGGTGGCGGTTGCACACCGCCGTCTGCGCCATCTGCGTGATCAGGGCCTGGGTGTAACGCAGCAGCAGGTGCAGCACGGCATTGGACTTGCCGAACTCTTCCTTCAGCGTCGACGCCGGCAGCCGGTAGCCCTTGCCGGCGCTCTGCACCACGGCCCGGCTGGGCGTGGTGTCGCCGCCCATGAAGATCGACACGCCGACGATGCCCTCGTGGCCCACCACGGCAATCTCGGCCGAGGCGCCGTCTTCCATCACGTACAGCAGCGAGACGATGGCCGTGGTCGGAAAGTAGACGTGGCTCAGCGACATGCCGGATTCATACAGCACGCGGCCCAGCGGCAGGTCCACGCACTCCAGCTGCGGTGCCCAGCGCAGGAAATCCGGCGCGGGCAGGCAGGCCAGAAGGTGGTTGGCTTGGGGGTCGATCGTCTGCGTCAAGGGGTGCCTGCGTTCCATGGTGACGGGCGGCGGCGCCACCGGCCAGACACTGTACGCCCGCAACCGGGCCGCCGTATGTACGCTAGCGAACAGACGCGCGCGGCTCACTCATGGCGCAGGGCCTCGATCGGGTCCATGCGCGCCGCGCGGCGCGCGGGGAAGTAGCCGAACAGCACGCCGATGGCCGCCGAGAACAGCAGCGACAGCAGATTGATCGCCGGATCGAAGGCATAGGGCACGGCCATCACCCCCGACAAGGCCCAGGAAGCCACCGTGGCGACGACCACGCCGACCGCGCCGCCCAGGGCCGACAGCACCACGGCTTCGATCAGGAACTGCAGCAGCACTTCGCCTTCCAGGGCACCCACCGCCAGGCGCAGGCCGATCTCGCGCGTGCGCTCGGTGACGCTCACCAGCATGATGTTCATGATGCCGATCCCGCCCACCAGCAGGCTCACGGCGGCCACGGCGCCCAGCAGCTGGGTGAGCACACCCATGGTGCTGGACAGCGTTTCGGCCAGTTGCTGGGTGTCGAAGATGTTGAAGTTGTCATCGTCGCTGTCGGCCAGGTGGCGGCGTTCGCGCAGCAGTTGGCCCAGGCTGGCCTTCAGCGGCGCGCTGTCGGCACCCTCGGCCATCGAGACGACGAGAAAGCTCACCCGCTGGCTGCCGGTGACGCGGCGCTGCAGCGTGTGCAGCGGCACGATGACCGCGTCGTCCTGGTCGCCCATGCCGCCCTGCCCCTTGGGCACGAGGATGCCGATGACGCTGCAGGAAAACTGCCTGATGCGCAGGGCCTCGCCCAGGCCCGTGACGCCGGGCGTGCCGCCGTAGAGCTCGCGGCGCACGGTTTCGCCGATCACGCACACGGCAGCCCCGGACTGCTGCTCGTCGGGCGCGAAGGCCCGGCCGGCCGCCAGCGCCCAGTTGCCGATCGCGAACCACTCTGTGGTGCTGCCGGTCACGGTGGTGGCCCAGTTGCGGCCGTTGGCCACCACCGTGGCCCGGGCCTGGCCCTGGGGCGCCACGGCGGCCACGCCGCCGATCTGCGCGGCAATGGCCTCGGCATCGGCCTCGGTGAACTGCGGCACCCCACCGCCACCGCCGCCACCGCCGATGCGCTGGCCAGGGCTGACGATCAGCAGGTTCGTGCCCAGGCTGGTGATCTTGTCCTCGATCGCCCTTGTCGCGCCCTTGCCCAACGTGACCATCGTGATCACCGCGCTCACGCCGATGACGATGCCCAGGATGGTCAGGAACGACCGCAGCAGGTTGCGGCGCACCGATCGCAGGGCGAGCATGAAGACGCTGAACAGCATCAGGTCGTCAGCGCTGCCGACAGGCCGGCCGGGGCGGCCAGGGTCGGGGTCGCGTTGGGCTCGTCGCGGGCGATGCGGCCGTCCAGAAAGTGCACCATTCGGTGGGCATAGGCGGCCATGTCGGGCTCGTGCGTCACCATCAGCACGGTGATGCCGTGGTCGCGGTTCAGTGCCAGCAGCAGGCCCATGATCTCGTGGCTGCGCTGGGTGTCCAGGTTGCCGGTGGGCTCGTCGGCCAGCACCACGGCGGGCTCGGTGACGATGGCGCGCGCAATCGCCACGCGCTGCTGCTGGCCGCCGGAAAGCCCGGCCGGGGTGGGCCCTTCCCAGCCCCCCAGGGCCACGGCGGCCAGGGCCCGGGCGGCAGCGCTGCGGCGCGCCGCGGCACCATCACCGCGGTACAGCAGGGGCAGTTCCACGTTTTCCTGCGCCGAGGTGCGCGCCAGCAGGTTGAAGCCCTGGAAGACGAAGCCCAGGAAGCGCCGCCGCAGCCGCGCGCGCTGGTCGCGCGACAGGGCCTCGACGTGCGCGCCCTTGAACAGGTACTGGCCGGCGCTGGGCGTGTCCAGGCAGCCCAGGATGTTCATGGCCGTGGACTTGCCCGATCCGCTGGGCCCCATGATGGCCACGAACTCGCCGGCGGTGATGTCGATGTCGATGCCCTGCAGCGCCATCAGCGCCGCTTCGCCGCTGCCGTAGCGCTTGCTGATGCCGCGCAGCCGGATCAGCGGCGTGCTCACTTCGCGGCCGCGGTCTTCTGCGCCGTGATGACCTGCATGCCCGGCTTCAGGTCGCCGCTGACGATCTCGGTCATGTGGCCGTCGCTGATGCCGGGCACCACCGCCACGGCCTGGGGCACGCCGGTGCCCGGTTTGCCGCCGGTGCCGGCCCCGCCCAGCACCCACACCTGCCGCGCCAGCGCGGTGCTGGCGCTGTCGGCGGCGCCCTTGCGCCGGCTCTCGGTCTTGGGCGGGCCCATCTGGATGCCCGAGGCGATGCCCTTCTTCGCCGCCGCCGCGGCGGCGCTGGGCTCGAAGCGCAGCGCGGCATTGGGCACCAGCAGCACGCCCTGGCGCTGCGTGGCGATGATGGTGGCGGTAGCCGTCATGCCCGGGCGCAGGCTCAGATCGGCGTTGTCCACGTCCAGGTAGGTGAGGTAGGTGACGACGTTGTCGGTGATCGTGGATCCGAAACCCACGCGCGTGATCCGCGCCGGGAAAGGCCGGCTCGGATACGCGCTGACGGTGAAGGTGGCCGCCTGGCCCAGCTTCACCGAGCCGACATCGGCTTCGTCCACGTACACCCACAGGCGCAGCCGGGCCAGATCCTCGGCCACGGTGAACAAGGTCACCGCCTGCAGCGATGCCGCCACCGCGTTGCCCGGGTCCACCGTGCGGGTCAGCACCACGCCATCGGCCGGCGCGGTGATCGAGGCCTTGGACAGGTTGATCTGATCGGTGGACAGCGCCGCCTGCGCATCGTTGATGCCAGCCTGCGCGCTGCCGTTGTCGGCGACGGCACGCGCCAGCGTGGCGCGGCCGCTGTCGAGTTCGGCCTTCGATGGCACCTTGCCGCCCGAGAGCAGGGCCACCTCTTCCAGCCGGCCCAGCGCGGCGCGGGCCTCGGCCACCGTCGCGCCGGTCTGCGCCAGCCTGGCGCGGGCCGCGGCCAGGGCCGCCTGCGCGCGCAGGATCTGGTCGCGCAGCTTGGCCGTGTCCAGCACCACCAGCACCTGGCCTTTCCTGATGCGGTCGTTGACGTCGACATTCACCTTCAGCACCGTGCCCGACAACTCGCTGCCGATGTTGATCGACCGCGTGGGCTGCACGGTGCCGTTGGCCGTGACGCTGAGCGTGAGATCGCCCTGCGTCACCGCCACCGTGGTGTAGCTGGGCGCGGCCTGGGCGGCCCGGCTGGCCAGCCACCACCACAGCCCGCCCGCAGCCAGCAGCGCGGCGGCGGCGGCGATCCACACCCATCGGCGCCGGGCCCAGGGCAGCGTGGCGGGCTCGCCCAGCAATGCCTTCAGATCGGTGCTTGCAGGTTCGACGACGGGCTGCAGGGTGGTGGGCGGGGCGGGGGCGTTCATGGGGTCTGCAGGGCCAGGTCGGACGGCCAGCCACCGCCGAGCGCTCTGAACAGCCGCACCTGGCCGCTGCTGACGTCGGCCGTGGCGCTGGCCACGCCGTCCAGCGCGGCGAACTGCGTGCGCTGGGTGTCGAGCACGGTCTGGAAATCGATCAGCCCGCTGCCGTAGCGCTGGCGCGCCAGCAGGGCAGCCGTGCTGGCGGCGTCGGCCGCCAGCTGCAGGCTGGCCAGGCGCAGGCGGTCGCCGCGCAGCGCCACCAGCGCGTCTTCCACTTGCTGCAAGGCCGCGAGCACGGCCGCGCGGTAGGCCTGCCCGGCCTGGGCCAGGGCCGCCTGCTGCACACGCACCTGGGCGCGCAGGGCGCCGCCGTCGAAGATCGGCAAGGTCACGCTGGCCAGCAGGCTGCCCAGCACGGCGCTGCTGTTGCCCAGCGCGCCCACCGTGGCTGCCCCCAGGCCCAGCGTGCCGCCGATGGCAAAGCTGGGCCGGCGCTGCGCCTGCGCCTGCCCCACGCGCGCCAGGGCCGCGGCCACCTGGTGTTCTGCCGCGCGCACATCGGCGCGTTGGCGCAGTGCCTGCGCCGGGACGCTCAAGCCGGGCTCTTCGCGCAGCTGCGGCACGGCGCTGCCGCCGGCCGGCGCGGCCGCCGTAGCCAGCCGCGCGGGCCAGGCCGCAGGCGGCTGCCCCGCCAACACGGCCAGCGCATGGCCGGTCTGCACGATGCTGGTCTGCAGCGCCGGCAGCTGCGCGCGGTTCTGTTCGACAGCGGCGCGAGCCTGCTCGGTCTGCAGCGCCGTCACCAGCCCGGCCTGCTGGCGCCAGCGCGTGATCTGCAAAGTCTCTTCCTGGCTGGCCAGGTTGTCGGCAGCGATCTGTACCCGCAGCTGCGCCGTGCGCAGCAGGATGTAGTTCAGCGCCACCTCGGCCGCGATCTGCACCTGCACGTCGCCCAGGCTGGCTTCGCCCGCCGCGGCCGTGGCCTGCGCGGCATCCACGCCGGCCCGGCGGGCACCGAAGACGTCGATGCCCCAGTCGGCGTCCACGCCCAGCTTGAAATTGCTGCCGGTGCTGCTGCCGCCGGCCGTGCCGCGCTGCGCCGAAGCCGTGCCGCCCACCACCGGCCACAGCCCCGCGGCCGCCACGTCGCGCAGCGCCTGCGCCTGCCGCAGTGCGGCCAGCGCACCCTGCACGCGCGGGTTGGCTTGCAGGGCGCTGTGCACCAGATCGGCCAGTTGCGCGTCGTCGAAGCGCAGCCACCAGCGCGCCAGCGCTGCCGCCTGGGGCTCCAGGCTGCCGGCAGCTGGCGCGTCGCCTTCCGCCCAGGCCGCCGGGACGGCCAGCGGCGCGGGCGCCTGCGCCATTGGGTCGGGCCCGCCTGGCGCGGCGCAGGCCCCCAGGCCCGCGATCAGCACGGGCCCGCAGCCCAGCCGCAGCGCCGCCATGTGCAGCCGCTGCAGCATCAGACGGCCAGCGCTTCCTTGGCCAGGCTCCAGGCCTGCGACAGCTTGGCACCCCGCGCGTGGTAGGCGCCCTTCACGCGCTTCATGCGGTCTTCGAGCCGCGACTTCACCTCGCCCTGGGCCTGGCTGACCTGCAGCTTCAGTGCATCGGCCTTGGCCTCGGCTTCGCGCTGGAGCGCATCCAGGCGCTGCTGGCCCCGCTGCATGGCGCTGTCCAGGCTGGTCTTGGTCGCTGCCAGCTGGGCCTGCAGCCGGTTCTTGGCGCTGCCGGTGGCGTGCGCCGTCTCGGCTTCCAGGGCCTTGATCTCGCCCCGGATGGCCGCGATGTCGTGGTCGAACTGCGCTTCCGCCACTTCGGTGCGGCTGCGCCTGAACACCTGGCCACCGGCGGCTTCCAGCGCCAGGTCCACCGGGATCACCCACTCTTCTTCGATCTCGGCCACCAGCGCCACCTTGCCGGGCTGCAGGTGCTGCGTTGCCAGTTCGACGAAATCCAGGCCCACGCCGGCGACCCAGAAATCCCGCACGGCACCGGCCACGGTGCCGGTGACGGCACCCACGGCCACACCCACGGGCCCGCCCAGCAGGCCGATCAGGCTGCCCACGGCCAGCCCGGTCACGACCCCGGCCGGGCCGGGATCGATGGACTTGCGCACGCTGACCTTGCCCTGCCCGTCCCGCACCAGCACGCCCGTGGCGTAGAGCGTGATGTCGCCGGTGGCATGCAGGGCCCGCAGCGCGTTCAGCCCGGTATTGGCGGCGGGCTCGTTGTCGAAGATGGCGACCAGTAGCTTGTTCATGTCGGATCCAGTTCCAAAGAAGGTGGGGAAGGCGGCCGAAGGCTTCAGCCCAGGGCCTTCTCGGTCGACTTGCGCAGCCGGGCCGTGGCTTCGCTCACGCCGGCTTCGAATTCCTTCCAGCGCACGGCTGCGGCCTGCTTCATCTCGGCCAGCTTGGCTTCGGCAGACGTCAGGTCCAGTTGCAGGGCCGTGCGGTCCACGTCCATCTTCGCCTTGGCTTCGGCCGTGGCCATGCCGGCCTTCTTCTCCAGGCTGGCCATCGCGGCCCTGCCCTTGGCGATGTCCTTGTCGGCCACGGCGACGAAGGCGTCGCGCTGGGTGCTGGACGTGGCGTAGGCGAACGCCGGCATGCGCTTGATGGTGTCCGGCGTCGCACCGGCCATCACCAGCTTGCCGCCCTTGTCCTGGATCTGCGTGACCGGGATCGCCACATCGTGGCGGCCGATGCCCACGAAGCCACCGGCGCCCACGATCACGTAGGACAGGCTCTTGTCAGGCGAGATGATCAGGTCTTCCACCTTGCCCACCTTCTTGCCGGCGTCGTTGTAGACCGTCTTGCCCATCAGCGTCTTCTTCACGCTCCAGCCCATCGCGAGCTGCGTCGATTCGGTGATGCTGGCTTCCACCGTGGTGGTGCCACCGGCCACCGGGGCGGTGGTCTGGGCCGTGGCCAGGCCGGCGCTGGCCAGGGCGCCAGCGATGGTGATCACGGCCAGGGCGGTGCTGGTGAAGGTCTTCTTCATGGTGCGGATCCTCGGTGTCGGGCGGAACAGGGTTGCCGCCCGGTCAGGGGCAGCGGATGGCGGATCTGCCGGTTGTAGGCGTTGGCGTCTGCAGCGTCTGTTCGACAGCGCACGGCAGCCCAGGGGGCGGGCTGGCGAGCCGCGTTCGTTGACGTACAGACCCCGCCCTGCAGCGGGCGCAAGCTGACGGTTCCCCAACCCCCTGGAACCACCCCATGAAAACCGATTCGCAACTGCAGCAGGACGTGATGGCCGAACTCCGATGGGAACCCGCCGTGCATGCGGCGCAGATCGGGGTCGAGGTCAAGGACGGCATCGTCACCCTGGCCGGTGAAGTCGGCAGCTACAGCGAGAAGCTGCACGCCGAGCGCGCCGCCCAGCGGGTGAGCGGCGTCAAGGCCCTGGCCGTGGCGATGAAGGTCAAGCTCACCGGCTTCAGCACGCGCACCGATGCCGACATCGCGGCATCGGCCAAGAACATCCTCAGCTGGACCAGTTCGCTGCCGGCCGACACGGTGCAGGTGATGGTCGAAGGCGGCTGGCTCACGCTGTCCGGCAACGTCGAATGGCAGTACCAGCGCCAGGACGCCGCCAACAGCGTGCGCTACCTGTCCGGCGTGACGGGCGTCAGCAACCAGATCGCGATCAAGCCGTCGGCATCGGCCAGCGTGGTGAAGTCCGACATCGAAGCCGCACTCAAGCGCCGCACGGCCGCCGACACCCAGGCCATTGCCGTGGAAGTCCACGGCGGCGAAGTCACGCTGCGCGGCACGGTGCACAGCTGGGCCGAACGCGACCTGGCCACGCGATCGGCCTGGGGCAGCGCGGGCGTGCGTAACGTCATCGACCAGATGAGCCTGGTCTACTGAACCCCTTGCCGCCCCCGCGCCACCCGCTGGCCCCCGACGGCGGGCGCCCGCGCCCCACCCCGCACCCAGGACACGCCATGAACATCTCGACCCACCGGGCACGCATCACCGGCCCCGTGCCCTACCTGTCGGGCAGCGGCCGGCGGCAGAACATCCCGATCGGCCCCTGCATGGTGGAATGCGCCGGCGGGCGGTCGGTCGACATCGTCTGGGGGACACGCGGGCAGAGCTCGGTCGCGCTGCCGGTCGAGGAGATCGAAGCCGCGCAGGACCAGGGCCACCTGGTGCTGCTGGACTGACACACCCCAGGGCGCTACGGGCCCGGCGGCGCGCCAGCGCGGCAATAGCTGGCTTGGACGAAGCCGTTGGACCAATGGCGCACCTCTGCCAGCGCCCAGTGGCCGTCGGCCGGCAGCGGGCCGAACAGCCGCCGCCCGCTGCCCAGAAGCACGGGCACGGTGGTGATGGTCATCGTGTCCACCAGGCCGTCGGCCAGGAAGGCCTGGATCAGCTCGCCACCATCCAGGTAGACGCGGCGCGTGCCGGCCTGCGCCAGGCTTTGCAACAGTCCCCCGGGGGGCAGGCAGGCCGGCCGCACCTGGCCGGCCAGCGCGGCGGGGATGGCGACGGCGCCGCGGCGCGACATCACGTGCACCGGCAGGCCCGGGTAGGGCCAGGGGTCGAAGCCCAGCACCGTCTCGTAGGTCTTGCGGCCCATCACCAGCGCGTCGATGCCCTGCATGAAGCGCGCATGGCCGAAGTCCTCGCCGGCCGGTGCACTGGCCTGGGCCTGCAGCAGCCAGTCCAGGCCGCCGTCGGGCCGCGCGATGTAGCCGTCCAGCGAGGTGGCAATGAAGACGTGGGCTTCGGCGCGTTGCATCTGCTGGCGGCGGTGAGGGGTGGGCGGTGGCGGGTGGGCTGGCATGGGCGCAGCGCAGGCCGGTGCAGTGTGCCAGCGGCTCAGCGGCTGGGCGGCGGCCGCCGCCGGCCGAACAGCCCCGCGGCCACGCCTGCGGCCAGCAGCAGCGCCAGCGTGCCGGGCTCGGGCACGGCCGCCGGCGGCTGGCGATCCGTCACGCGCAGGCTGAACTGGCCGATGGCATCTCGCGCACCGTCGGCGCCCACGCCGAAATCGTTGACGCGGTCCAGGCCCGGGGTGCGGCTGCCGCTGGCAAAGAAGAACTCCGTCAGCTCGTAGCGGCGCAGCCCGTCGTCGTAGACCAGGCTGCCGCCCAGCAGCGGGTTGACGGCGAAGGCCGGGGCGCTGGGCTGATCGGTCCAGAACGGCGCGAAAGCGCCGATGCGGGCGGTCTGTGGCGTGTTGCCGAAGGCCAGCGTCAGCGCCGCGTGCGTCATGCTGCGCGGGCCCTGGTTGCCCACGAGCGTGAAGGTGTGCAGGCCGGCGGCCAGATCCAGCGCGATGCTGGCCTGCCCCGGGCCGGCATTGATGAAGGGGGCGGTGAAAGGCACCCCCGGCGCGGGCGCGGGGCCCGATGCCAGGTACAGCGGCACCGTGGACGCAGGCAGGGGCAGCGTCTCCCAGAACACCGGGCCGTTGGGGCGGCCGCTGGCATCGGTCTGCAGCACGCGGATGAAGGTGACGGGCGCCGCCTGCGCCGGCAGGGGCGCCAGCCAGGCGGCCAGGCAGGCCAGCAGGGCTGCCCCGGCCGGGCGCGGGCGGGGCCAGGCAGCGCGTGACTGCGCTGTGGCGCCAGGCTGCTGAGGGTGGGATGTCGACGAGGGCATGGGCAGGTCTCTCCGTGTTTGAAGCCGCCGCGCACTCTGGGCGCCTGGGCGTGACCGCGGCGTGACCGCCGCTGGCGGCCAGCCTGGTCACGCCGGCGTCACACCGGGCCGGGGACAGTGCCGGCATCGCCAGACCCTGGCGCCCTGCCGCAACCACCCTTGCAACCGAGGAGACACCCATGCCTGCCACCCCACCCCCCACCCTGCCCCCTGCCGGGGCCCGGCCCCTGCCCTGCACGCGCCGTCTGCGCCGCCAGGCCCGTAACGCGCTGGGCCTGCTGGCAGCCGCCGCGCTGGCGGCCTGCGGCGGTGGCGGCGATGCCGGTACCCCAGCCACACCGCCGGCCCAGCCGCTGGCCTGCCTGAACCTGCCCGCCATCACCTGGCATGCCAGCGCCATGGCCGCGGCCGACTGGAACGACGTGCTGGTGGACCGCCGCCACCGCATCTGGCTGGCCGGTTGGGCCGAAGGCGAGGTGGGCCAGGCCAACATCGATCCGTCTGGCAACAGCCGCGCCGTGGTGCGCGTGCTCGACACCGACGGCAGCGTGGTCTGGGACAGCCGCGCCAGCTTCGACACCCCAGGCACCGATGTGGCCGAAGCCCTGGCCCTGGGCGCCGATGGCCGCGTCTTCGTGGCCGGGCGCAGCACCGGCAGCATGGATGGGCGCGCCAATGCCGGGCAGTTCGACGCCTTCATCGCCTGGGCCGACGCACTAACCGTGCAAAAGGAACCGTCCACCCCCTGGGCGCGCCTGCAGACCGGCACCGAACGCCCCGAACACCCGCGCCGCCTGCAGGTGGCCGACAACGGCGACCTGCACCTGGCCGGCTGGGACGACGAGTACGTGCCCAGCAACTTCGTCGCCGCCTGGCAGGACCCGATCGCGCTGCAGTTCCGCCGCCAGGGCAATGGCTACGCGCAGGCCTGGCGCCACCAGGGCGGCAGCGAGGTACCCGATATCGCCGACGGCCTGGCCGTTGACGCGGCAGGCAACAGCTACCTGGGCGGATCCACCCAGAGCGGCGCGCAGCGCGGCATGTTCCTGCGCAAGCTGGACGCCAACGGCCGCCCGCTGTGGACGGCCCGCTACACCAGCGTGGCGGTGGACCACATCGCCGCCGTGCGCCTGCTGGGCGATGGCACGCTGCTGGTGGCCGGCAGCGTCTTCGGCTCGTTCCGCGGCAATGCCAGCGCGGGCGAGCAGGACGTGTTCGTCGCCCGCGTGGCCGCCGACGACGGCCGCGTGCTGGCCAGCTGGCAGTACGGCAGCGCCGGCGGCGAATGGCTGACCGACATGACCGTGGACGCGCAGGGCCGGGTGCTGCTGCTGGGCGAAACCGACGGCAGCCTGGTGCCCGGCCAGGCCAATGCCGGCGCGGCGGACCTCTTCATGCTGCAGCTCGACAGCGAAGGCCGGGTGCTGGCGCGCACCCAGTGGGGCACGCCCGCCGATGACCTGGCCCGCCGCCTGGCCACCGACAGCTGCGGCCGCGTGGTGGCCACGGGCGCCAGCCTGCGCGAAGGCGCGGCTGGGGCCAAGCGCGCCGGGCTGCTGTGGTTCTGGCGGCCCTGAGCCTGCGGCGGCCTGGCCATGCCGGCCGCCAGCCAGCATGCCGAGGGCCAGGCGCGGGGGCGGGGCACGGGCTGCGGTAAAAGCTCGGCCCTGGAGCCTTTGCCGCGCCATGCCCACGGTTCATCTCTTCGGCATCCCCCGCATCACCCGCCCGGGCCAGGCGGATGTGCCGCTGTCCGCGCGCGAGGCCGCCCTGCTGGCCTGGCTGCACCTGGAAGGCCCCAGCCCGCGCGCGCGCATCGCCGGGCTGCTGTGGCCGGGGGGCGATGAATCGCAGGCGCGGGCCAACCTGCGCCAGGCGCTGGTGCGCCTGAAGCGATCGGCCGGTGAACTGCTGCAGGAAAGCGCGGGCGTGATGCGCCTGGCCGCGGGGGTGGCGGTGCTGCTGCCCGCCGCCGACGACGCCAGCGCCGCCGCTTCGCGCCTGCTCGGCCCGCTGGAGTTTGACGATGCGCCCGAGTTTGCCGACTGGCTGCAAGGGCGCCGCGACGCGGCCGAGCGCGAACGCCGCCGCCAGCAGCTGGCCGCCGCGCGGCGGCATCTGGAAGCCGGTGCGCTGGAAGCAGCACTGGCAGCGGCAGAAGCCGTGCTCGCCGCCGACCCCGCTGTCGAAGAAGCCCACCGCCTGCGCATGGAAGCCTGCTACCTGCGCGGCGACCGCGCCGCCGCCATCACCGCCTGGGACGACTGCCGCGACGCGCTGCGCACGGCCTACGGCATCACCCCCAGCGCCGCCACCAACGAACTGGGCCGGCTGGTGCTGGCAGCCGAGGCCGCAGGCCAGCAGCAGGCTGCCGCCGCACAGGCACGCCAGGGCGTGGCCGCGGCGGTGCTGCCCGCCGCGCTGCGCCGGCCGCCCTTGCTGGTGGGCCGCGACGGCGTGCTGGACGAGATCGCCCGGGCTTTCGCCCTGGGCCACGGCGTGGTGGTGGCCGGGCCCGGCGGCATCGGCAAGAGCCGGCTGCTGGCCCAGGCCGCGGCGGCGATGGAGCCCGCCATCCAGGTGGGTGGACGGCCGGGCGACGAGCACCTGCCCGGCGTGGTGGCCTCGCGGCTGGTGGCCGCGGCCGTCGAGCGCTTTGCGCCTGATCTGGACGCCGTGACGCGCGCCGACATCGCCCTGTTGCTGCCCGGCGGGCCGGCGCGCGGCCAGGCGCTGCAATCGGCGCTGGAGCACCGGCGTGTGCTGGCCTCCGTGGCGCGCACGATGCTCGCTTGCCACGCCAAGGGCATGCGGCTCGTGGTGGTGGACGACCTGCAGTTTGCCGACGACCTGAGCCTGGAAGCCATCGCAGTGGTCGTGGGCGGTTGGCTGGCCCAGCCGCCCGACAGCGCAGCGCTGCCACTCTTCGGCTGCCGGCCTGACGAGTTGCCAGCCGCAGCGGCCAAGCTGGTGCAGATGATGGACAGCAGCACCCGCAGCGTTCGCATCGATGTGACCGCGCTGACGGTGCTGGACATCCAGGCCCTGCTCGAAAGCCTGCCCATCCAAGGCGACCAGGCCGCCGAGGTGGACCGCCCCGCGCTCGCCCAGGCGCTGCATGCGCGCGTGGGCGGCAACCCGGCCTTCGTGCTGGAGTCGGTCAAGGCCTTGTGGCTGAGCGGCCTGGCGGGCTGGCAGCCGGGGCAGGCGCTGGCGGTGCCTTCCACGCTGAAGGAGTCAGTGCGCCAGCGGCTGGCGCGCCTGGGCAGTGATGCCTTGCAACTGGCGCAGCTGGCGGCGGTGGCGCAGGAAGACTTCTCGCTGGCGCTGGCCGCGGCGGCCACCGGGCGCGCGCCGCTGGCGCTGGCCCCGCTGTTTGCCGAACTCGAATCCGCGCAGGTGCTGGAAGGCGTGCGCTTCAGCCATGACCTGGTGGCCGAAGCCGCGCGCGCCAGCCTGCCCGCGGCCCTGCTGCCGCCGCTGCACCGGCTGGTGGCCGACCACTTGCGCGCGCAGGGCGGTGCTGCGGCCCGCATTGCCTGGCATCTGCAGCAGGCCGGTGCTGTGGTGGAAGCCGTGCCCTGGCACCTGGCCGCCGGGCGCGCCGCGCGCGAGCGCTGGCAGCTGGCCGATGCCGCGCGCAGCTTCGAGGCCGCCGCGCGCGGGCTGGAACAGCAGGCGCGCGAGCACCCGCCAGGCGCTGCGCCGCCGGCGACGCCAGGGGCCGACAGCGTGGCCATGACCTGGCTGCAGGCCGCCCGCTGGTGGACGGCCGTCAGCGACTACGGCGCCGCCTTGCAGGCCCTGGACCACGGCCTGGGCGCGGCTGGCACGGCCACCGAACAGCTGGAGCTGCAGGCCAGCCGCGTGGTGGTGCTGCTGAACAGCCAGCGCGTGGCCGAGGCCAGCGCCCAGGCCCTGGTGCTGGCGCAGGGCCTGCAGGCCCAGGGCGACGCCTTGCCGGCGGAGCGCCTGGCCGCTGCGCTGTTTGCCTGCGTGGCCGTGGCGCCCTACAGCCAGCAGATCGGCGCCCTGGCTGCGCTGTGCGAAGCGCTGCGCGCACGCTGCGAAGGCGGGCCGCTGCGGGCGCAGCAGTCCTTTCATCTGTCGGTGGGCACCTGCCTGAACTGGTGGGGCCGGCCTGTCAGCGCCGCCGCCGACCTGCACCAGGCACGCCGGCTGGCCGAAGGCTTTGGCGACCACGGCACGCTCGTCAACGTCACGCAGCAGCAGCTGCGCCATGCGCTGATGCAGGGCCAGCTGGCCGAAGCGCTGGCCGCGGCCGAAGACAGCCAGCAGGCGGTGCAGACGGGCGGCTTCGGGCGCAGCTTCCTGCTGCACGCCTGGGCCGCCAAGGTGTTGCTGGGCGTGGCCGCGGGCAACGCCGCCGCCGCCCTGGCCGCGCTGCAAGGCCTGCAGGCAGCGGCCGCCGGCCTCGGCCTGGAAGGCGAACCCGAAGTGGCCGCCGCGCGGGCCCTGGGCCAGTGGTTTCTGGGGCGGCCCGATGCTGCGGCGCCAAGCGCGGCGCCGGGCGACGGCTGGTGCAACCTGGCGCAATGGCGGCTGGCACGCAGCGGGCCTGAACGCCAGGCGACGCTGGCCGCCATGGCGCGCCACTGGCCCGCGCCAGACGGCGTGATGGGCTGCCGCCAGCGCGTGCTGGCCGCCACGCTGCACCGCCCGCCGCTGGCCGAAGCGCAAGCCCTGGTCGCGGAACTGCAGTCGCGCGGGCTGCTGCCCCTGTGCCGCCAGGCGCACGGCATCGCAGCCGAAGCGGCGCTGGCAGCCGGGGCGGTGGGTGACGCGCTGATGCATGCGCGCCAACGGCTGGCCATGGACTGCGGCATCGACCCCTGGACGGACGAGCCCGCCGCACCCTGGCTGCAGGCCGCCGCCGTGCTGCGCGCCGCAGGGGCAGCGGCCGAAGCCGAAGACGCCATCGCCCGCGGGCGCGCCTGGCTGCTGTCGGCAGCGGAGCAGCTGCCTGACGCCGAAGCGGTACACTGGTTTCTGGACGGCAACCCCTGGCACCGCCAGCTGAAGCCCTGAAGGCGGGTGTCGCGTAGACCGCTGGCCGGGTGCCCGTGATTCACCAGGGCTGGTCCCGCCCCGGCCAGGCCACGCGCTGGAAAGGCCAGGCACTGGCCACCCAGGCGCGGTAGACGGCGGACAGCCGCTCTTCCAGGCCGCCCGCAATGCGGTCGCTGCGTGCCCAGTAGTAGGCCTCGGCGTCGAAGCCTTCGGTGCTGCTCGGGTCCAGGTAGCAGCAGCCCAGCAGGGTGCGCTGGTCAGGCGCCAGCACGGCCCAGTTGAAGGACTGGCGCAGCTGGAATTCCTTCTGGTGCCAACCCAGGTCCACCAGGTCCTGCATCAGCGTCAGGTCAGCGCGCGGCCAACCCCAGCCGGGGCCGAACAGCTGCCACAGCCGTTCGCGGCTGCTCATCACCGCTTCGTAGTCCAGCACGAGATGGTCCACGCGCAGCGGCGTGAGCATGAACTCGTCGGTGGCCGGGGGCTCGGGGATCACGAAGTCGCGCGGCAGGAAGGGCATCGAAGTCTCCGGTTGAAGGCTTGGTTGGCGGGCGCAGGCGCGCAGCCTGCCGGGCGGAAGGCGGTCATGGCGGCAACGCGATCGATGACGACCGGCAGTCTCGGCCTGGGGGCGTGACGGCGCCGTGACCAGCCACCGCCAGAGCCCGCGCCACCCGATTGAAAACCAGGTAGCCGCTAGACTCCCGCCCGTGCGTCGCGTCCTCGCCATCGTTCTGCTCGCCTTGCTTCCGCTCCAGTTCAGCTGGGCGGTGGTGGCGTCGTATTGCGAGCACGAGACCCAGGGCCGCGGTCACTTTGGTCACCATGAGCATCAACATGACCTTGCGCATCACGCCGGCGCCAGCCTCGCAGGCGGGCCGGCTGCGGATCTGAGCGCTGATGCTTTGCCCAGCGCAGACGAGGGCGGCAATGCAATGGGGGACACGGCGACCAGCGCCTTGGACCGCGACTGCGGCCACTGCCATGGCACCTGTGGTGCGATGCTGGTCAGGCCCCTCGGGTTGCCGGGTGCACCTTCGGCCGCGCCGCCCAGCGCCACCCGTGACGAAACAGGCGGTGCACAGGCACCGACCCGACCCGAACGCCCTCAGTGGCTGCCCCTTGCCTGATCGGCGAGGCGGGTCTCCTCTCTTTCTGACGCCCGTTCGCGCCTGAGTGCGCGCCGCAGCCTGCGGCGCCGTCTGGCGCGATGCGACCACTGGGTCGCCACTTGCCGATCTCCCGTGAGTTGATCTCAACACCGGAGCATCGGATGACACCAAGAACTCGAACCAAGGCCAGGCTGCAGCGCGCCAGCGTCATGGCCGCCCTGGCCGCCTGCAGCCTGGCCACGCCAGCCCAGCACACCACGGCGACCACGGCACCCCCGGTCGCGGCCAGTACAGCCAGCGCCAACGCCCCGCTGAGCCTGCGGCAGGCATTCGACGCCGCCTGGGCCCGCCAGCCCGAGGCGATGGCACTGCAGGCGCGGCGCGACGCCGTCCGGGCCCAGCAACGGGCTGCCAGGGCGTGGACGCCGGAGCCGGCGGCGCTGGAACTGTCGAACAGGACCGATCGCCTGGGCAGCAACCTGGGCGCGCGTGAAACCGAGCTGGGCGTCGCCGTGCCGCTGTGGCTGCCCGGAGAGCGCAGCAGCAGCGCGGCGCTGGCCGACGCCGAGGGCGCCGCCACCGAGAGCCGGGCCACGGCGGCACAACTGCGTGTTGCCGCCGCTGTCCGCGAGGTCTGGTGGCAGTGGCAGCGCGCACGGATCGAGGTGGGTACCGCCGGCGATCAACTCCAGAACGCCCGCCTCATCGCCGCCGACGTGGCCCGCCGCGCGAAGGCCGGCGATCTGGCGCGTGCCGACCAGCACCAGGCCGAAGGCGCCGTGGCCAGCGCTCAGGCCGGCCTGGCCCAGGCCGAGGCTGGCCTGGCCGCGGCCCGACAGCATCTGCGTGCGCTGGCCGGCGTCACACCGCTTTCGTTCGCGGCAAGCGACGCCCTCGCAGAGCCGGCGCCCGACGCGGCAACGGCCGAGCTTGAATCTCATGCGGCGCTGCAGGATCTGAAGGCCCGCGCAGCCGTGGCCGAAAAGGCAGCCGCGCTGGCCGCGACCCAGTCACGCGCCAACCCCGAGCTGACGCTGGCAACCACCCGCGACCGCAGCGCACGCGGGGACGCGTCCCAGCAGACCATCACGCTGGGCATTCGCATCCCCTTCGGCGCTGGCCCGCGCTTCGACGCCCGCAGCGCCAACGCACGCGCCGAGGCCATGGAGATCCAGGCCCAGTTGGCTCTGGAACGCGAACGCATCACTGCAGAACAGGAAGCGGCGCGCGTACGCCTAGAGGCGTCACGCACGCAGCTGATGGCCGCCGAACGGCGCGCGCAACTGGCCCGCGAGTCGCGCGGCTTCTTCGACAAGTCCTTCCGCCTGGGCGAAACCGATCTGCCGACCCGCCTGCGCATCGAGGCCGAAGCCGCGGAGGCGGATCGCCAGGCGGCACGCACCCGCATCGAGCTTGCGGCGGCGATCTCTGCGTGGCGCCAGGCCCTGGGGCTTCTGCCCCAGTGACATGCCCGGTGACGCCACTCCACGAATCTCTCAGGACATCCCCCATGAACTTCCCGAAACTCCCTGCTGCAGTGTTCGCTGCGGCCCTGCTACTTGCATCCGCTACCTGGGCCGGCCCAGGTCATGACCACGGTGACGCGGCTCCCGCGACTGTCGGCCAGGCGCTGCCTCGCTTCTCGGCCGTGTCCGAGACCTTCGAACTCGTCGGTGTGCTCAGCGGCAAGCAGATCACGCTGTACCTTGATCGCTTTGCCGACAACAGCCCCGTGCGCGGCGCGCAGATCGAGCTCGAGATCGGCGGGGCGAAGTTCAAGGCCGACAAGCTCGGCGACGACGAATACGAGGTCGTGCTGCCCGAGGCGCCTAAGCCCGGCGTTTTGCCGGTCACCGCCACCGTGACCGCCGGCAACGAAGCCGACCTGCTGGCCGGTGAACTCGATATCCACGAAGAGGCGCACGCCGACGAGGCCGCACACACGCACTCGTGGGCCGAAGTCGCAGCTTGGGCGGCGGCCGGCCTCGCTGCGCTGGGCTTGCTCGTTGGGGGCGGGCGCCGTGTGATGCAGGCGCGCAGCGTTCGCCCAGGAGCTGCAGCATGAAGCGCACCCTGATCGCCTGCGGCCTGGGGCTGCTGATCACCGTGACGGCCCCCGGCTCCTCCCACGCCGGCCCCGGCCACGACCATGGCGACGCCCCCGCTGCGCCCAGCGCGAACGGACCGCAACGCCAGGCCGATGGCAGCGTCTTCCTGCCCAAGCCCGCGCAGCGCCAGCTGGGCGTGCGCACGGTCGTCACCGAAGCCGCAGAACTGCCCCGCACGGTGGAACTGAGCGCCAAGGTGCTGATGGACCCGAACGCCGGCGGCAAGGTGCAGCCGCTGAACGCCGGCCGCATCGAACCCGGGCCACGTGGCCTGCCCAATCCCGGACAGACGGTGCGAAAGGGGGATGTGCTGGCCTACGTCGTGCCATCGGCAGCGCCCATCGAACGCTCCAACCAGGCGGCCCAACTTGCCGAGCTGCGTGCCGCCAAGGCCCTGGCCGACAAGCGCATCGCGCGCCTGCAGGAACTGGCCGACACGGTGCCGCGCAAGGACATCGAAGCGGCCGAGAGCGAGGCCGCCAGCCTGAGCGCACGCATCGCCGCCCTGGGCAGCGGCCTGTCCAGCCGGGAGGCGCTGCTCGCGCCGGTATCGGGCGTGATCGCCTCGGCCCACGTCGTCGCCGGCCAGGTCGTCGATGCACGCGAACTCATCTTCGAGATCGTCGACCCGTCGCGTCTGCGCATCGAGGCCCTGGCCTTCGATGCGGCCATCGCTTCCAACATCGGCAACGCGACGATGGCCCTGGACAGCCAGCGCATGCCGCTCACCTTCATCGGCGCCTCGCGCAGCCTGCGTGAGCAGGCGCTGCCACTGGTCTTCCGTGCCCAGGGCGCTGCACTCGGCCTGTTGGCCGTGGGCCAGCCGGTGCGGGTGTTCGTGCAGACGAAGGACAAGGTCAAGGGCATCCCGGTACCGGTGGCCTCGCTGATGAAGAACCCGGCCAACCAGACCGTCGTCTGGGTGAAGACGGCGCCGGAACGCTTCGAGCCACGCACCGTCACGACCGAGCCGCTGGACGGCATCCATGCCGCGGTCACCTCAGGGCTGGAGCCCGGTGACCGTGTCGCGACCCAAGGCGCCACCTTGATCAACCAGGTCCGCTGAGGAAGCCACCATGTTCAAGTGGCTACTCGAACACAGCCTGACGAACCGGCTGCTGGTGATCATCGCCAGCGTGGTGCTGATGGCCTACGGGGCGTTCACGCTGTCCACCACGCCGGTGGACGTGTTCCCCGACCTCAACAAGCCGACCGTCACCATCATCACCGAAGCGGGCGGCATGGCCGCCGAAGAGGTGGAGCAGCTCATCACCTTCCCGCTGGAAACGGCGATGAACGGCCTGCCCGGCGTGGAATCGGTGCGCTCGATCTCGTCGGCCGGCCTGTCCTTCCTCTACGTCACCTTCCACTGGGACACCGACATCTTCCGCGCCCGGCAGCTGGTGTCGGAACGGCTGTCCGGCATGGAAGAGAGCGTGCCCGAGGGCGTCACGCCGCACATGGGGCCGATCAGCTCGATCATGGGCGAGATCATGCAGATCGCCATTCCGGTCGATCCCAGCAAGATCAGCGCGATGGCGGTGCGCGAGTACGCCGACTGGGTGCTGCGGCCGCGGCTGCTATCCGTTCCGGGCGTGGCCCAGGTGATCCCGATCGGCGGCGAAGTCCGGCAGTTCCAGGTGCAGCCAAACACCACGCGCATGGCCGAGCTGGGCATCACCCACGACCAGCTCGAAGGCGCGCTGAGGGGCTTTTCGGCCAACACCTCCGGGGGCTTCCTGGAGCTGAACGGCCGCGAGGTCCTGATCCGCCATCTGGGCCGCACGTCCCGCCTGGATGACCTGAGCAACCTGGCGCTGACCGCGAAGAACGGCCAACCCATCCTGTTGCGCCAGATCGCCGAGGTCAGCTTCGCCGCAGCGCCCAGGCGTGGCGACGCCGGTGTCGAAGGCAAGCCGGCCGTGATCCTGGGCATCCAGAAGCAGCCAACGGCCGACACCATCGCGCTCACCCGGTCCATCGAAGAAGCCCTGGTGGGCTTGAAGGCATCCTTGCCAGCCGGCATGGAAGCACCGCGCGTGACCTTCCGCCAGGCCAGCTTCATCGAAGCCTCGATCACCACGCTGCAGGGCAAGCTGATCGGCGCGTCGATCTTCGTCGCGGTCATCCTGTTCTTCTTCCTCGGCACGCTGCGCCCGACGCTCATCGCGCTGACCGCGATTCCGGTCTCCATCTGCGTCACCGCGCTGGTGTTCCGCTATTTCGGCCTGTCGATCAACACGATGACGCTCGGCGGCCTGGCCATCGCCATCGGCGGGCTGGTCGACGATGCCGTCGTCGATGTCGAGAACATCATCCGGCGGCTCAAGGCCGACCGGGCACGCAGCCCGCAACACCGCCTCAGCCCGCTGCGGCTGGTGGCCAAGGCGTCGATGGAGGTGCGATCCGGCATCCTGTATGCCACCGTCATCATCGTGCTGGTCTTCATCCCGCTGTTCGCGCTGCCGGGGCTGGAGGGCAAGCTGTTCGTGCCGCTGGGCATCGCCTTCATCGTCTCGACGCTGGCATCGCTGCTGGTCTCGGTGACGGTGACGCCGGTGTTGAGCTACTACCTGCTGCCCCGCATGAAGAACCTGGACCATGGCGACACCCGGGTCCTGGCCTGGCTGAAGGCGCGCTACCGCAGCAGCCTGCAGGCCGTGCTCGAGCGGCCGAAGGCCGCCCTGGCCGCGGCAGGCACGGCGGTGCTGGTGGCCGCGGCGGCGGTGCCGTTCTTCCCGACGACCTTCCTGCCGCCATTCAACGAGGGCAGCCTGCTGATCGGCCTGCGCCTGAACCCCGGTGTCACCTTGACGGAGTCGTCCATCCTGGCCCGCCAGGCCGAGCTGCTGATCCGGCAGGTGCCGGAGGTGACCCACGTCGGGCGCCGCAGCGGCCGGGCCGAGCTGGACGAACACGCCGAGGGCGTGCACGTCAGCGAACTCGATGTGGGCCTGAAGCCCACGGCGGAACTCACGCGCAGCATGGACGAGATCAAGACCGACATCCGCTCGCGGCTGGTCAACCTGCCGGCAGCGCTGGAGATCGGCCAGCCCATCTCGCACCGCATCGACCACATGCTGTCGGGCGTGCGTTCGCAGATTGCCATCAAGATCTTCGGCGAAGACCTCGATGCACTGCGCAGCCAGGCTGATGCGCTGCGCGAGAAGCTGGCCGCCATCCCGGGCCTGGCCGACCTGCAGATCGAAAAGCAGGTGCTGGCGCCGCAGATCAAGGTGCGCATCGACTACGCAGCGGCGGCGCAGTACGGCGTGCCGGCGCCGCAGGTGATGGCCACGCTGCAGGCGTTGGTCGAAGGCGAGAAGATCACGCAGATCGTCGAGGGCAGCCGGCGCTTCGCGCTGGTGATCAAGCTGCCGGAATCAGCGCGGTCGGTGGAGGGCCTGGGCCAGATCCTGATCGAGACGCCGAACGGTCGCGTCCCGCTGAGCAAGATCGCCAGCATCGAAGACGGCGATGGCCCGAATCAGATCAGCCGTGACGACGGCAAGCGGCGCATCGTGCTGTCGGCCAACGCGTCGGGGCGTGCGCTGTCGGAGATCGTGGCCGACATCCGCCAGGTGGTGGCCGAGACGAAGCTGCCCGAGGGCATGTTCATCACCCTGGGCGGGCAGTTCCAGGCGCAGGAAGAGGCGTCGCGCCTGATCGGCCTCTTGTCCATCGTGTCGCTGACGCTGATGTTCGTCGTGCTCTACAGCCGCTACCAGAGTGCCGTGCTGTCGGCGCTGATCATGGTGAACATCCCGCTGGCCCTGGTGGGTGCGGTGATCGGGCTGTGGCTGTCGGGCCAGCCGCTGAGCGTGGCGGCGCTGGTGGGCTTCATCACGCTGGCGGGCATCTCGGTGCGCAACGGCATCCTCAAGGTCAGCCACTACATCAACCTGATGCGCCTGGAGGGCGAGAACTTCGACAGCAAGATGATCGTGCGCGGCTCGCTGGAGCGGCTGAGCCCGGTGCTGATGACGGCACTGGTGACCGCCTTCGCGCTGGCGCCGCTGCTGTTCGAGGCCGAGCGCCCCGGCACCGAAGTGCTGCATCCGGTGGCCGTGGTGATCTTCTCCGGTCTCATCAGCTCGACCCTGCTCGACACCTACCTCACGCCCGCGATGTTCTGGCTCTTCGGCCGCAAGCCGGCCGAAGCGCTGATGGACGACAAGGACGCCGAGGCGCTTTGAAGCCTGCCCTGCCCACCCCTCCCAACACCCCACCACCCCGAAAGGAATCCCATGAAGACCCCAGCTCTGTTGGCCACCATCGCCCTGTCCCTGGCCGCATCGGCCTTCGCCGTTCGCGCGAAGGACGACCATGGTCATGACCACAAGCCGATGC
>JAIXZR010000045.1 GCA_027489455.1 Rubrivivax sp.
AACTACGGCATTTCGCTGATAGTGCTGGGCATGGCGCTCACCTGGCGCGCACGGGCCGCGCTGCTCAAGGGCCTGACCATGGGCGCGTTTGGCGTGTTCGTGCTCGCCCGGGCTGCCTGGTCGGCCGCCGCCGGCACCGTGCCCGAGCCGGTGACGATGGGCGCCATCGGCGCCCTGGCGCTGCTGGCCAACGTGTCGGTTGCCGCGATGCTCTACGCCTGGCGCGATGGCGACTCCAACATGCGCTCGGTGTGGCTGTGCAGTCGCAACGATGCGATCGGCAACCTCGCAGTGATGGCCGCCGCGCTGGGCGTCTTCGGCACCGGCAGCGGCTGGCCCGACCTCGCCGTCGCCGCCGTCATGGGCGTGCTGGCGCTGACCGCCGCCCGTTCCGTCATCCAGCAGGCCCGGGCAGAACTGCGCCCCATGCCGGCGCACGCTTGAAGGGCATTCGCTGCCGCTTCCACGGCTTCACCATCAACAAGCCGCTGCAGCAGAGCGCGATCACGGGCGTGGCATACCGGCTGGCGCCGCAGCGCATCGTCCACAGCGGGGTTGAGGTCAGCCTGGCAGGCCGCTGGAGCGCTGCGGAAGGCTTCTTCCTCGATGCGCCTTGCCTTGCCAGCCTGCGGCGCCGCGCGCCGAAAGCGCGGCGCTTCTGCAGCTACGGCGCAGCCACGCCCGACCTGTCGGCGCCCTGGACACCCCCGATCCCGCCATGCATCCACCGGGCCAAGCGGTCGGTTGCAGAAGCACTGAGGCCCGCTCAGCCGCTGCGCAGCCGGGCCTCCAGCTCCTTGGCCGCCGTGATGTCGATGAAGGTGATGACGACGCCCTGGATCAGGTTGGCCACCGTGCGGTAGGGCTTGATGCGTACCTGGTACCACTGGCCGCTTTGCGTGCTCACCTGCTTTTCGACGAAGTTCAGGCTGCGCAGGGTCTCGCGGGCGTCGTCTTCGAGTTGCGGGTAGACGAGCGTGGTGGCCAGGTCCGACAGCGGGCGGCCGATGTCGGCCGGGCGCAGGTGGAAGAGGCGCGTGATCTGCTCGGTGTAGCGGCGCACTCGGAGCGCGCCGTCCAAAAACAGCGTGGCGATGTCAGTGCTGTTGAGCAGATTCTGCATGTCGCTCTGGGCCAGGGCCAGGTCGTCGAGCTTGGACTGCAACTCGCTGTTGAGCGTCTGCAGCTCCTCGTTCATCGACTGCGCCTCCTCCTTGGAGGTGGTCAGCTCCTCGTTGGCGGATTGCAGCTCCTCGTTGGTGGCCTGCAGTTCCTCGTTGGTGGCCTGCAGCTCCTCGGCCGAGGCCACCATTTCCTGGCGCAAGGCGCGCACCTCGTCTTGCCAGCGGGCCAGCTCGGCCGTGCCTGCGCCCTCGGGCTGCGCGCTGGCGCTGCGCCGCCGCTTACGGGCGGCGGTCTGGTCCTGGAAGACCACCAAGGCCAGCGCCTGAGCGACCGAGGCCTCCTTCACAGGCTTGATGCTCAAGGCCACCAGCACGGGGTCTTCCTCCTGCAGGCGCAGGGCCGGCGTGGTCACCGGCAGGCCGTCGAGAAACACTTGGCGCAGCGCAGCGGCAAGTTGGGCGCGCAGGCCTGGCCGGGCCATCACATGCAGGTTCCAGTTGGCCTTGCCCGAGGCAGGCTCCAGGTAGCGGCCGGTGCGGCCGCTGATGTAGAGGATGTCGCCCTGGGCATTCACCAGCACGGCCGGCGGCGAAAACTCATCCAGCAGCAACTGGCTGACCAGGGGCTGCAAGGGGGTATCGAGGGTGGGTTTCGGCAAGGGCATCTCCAGGCGGGCTGCGCCAGATGGGGTTCGCTTGAGCATCGGGAATTCAATCGCCTGGCCCGGCACCGGCCGCACGCTGCGCCAGAACAGGCGCGAACGGACGCTGGCGGGCTCGAACAGGTCTTTGGCGCTGCCCACAGTTTCAGAGCTGCCCAGCAGCAGCACGCCACCCGGGCGCAGGCTGTAGGCAAACAGCGGCAGCAAGCGGCGCTGCAGCCGGGCGTCGAAGTAGATCAGCAGGTTGCGGCAGCTCAGCAGATCGAGCCGGGTGAAGGGCGGGTCCAGGATCACGTCGTGCTGCGCAAAGAGCACCATCTCGCGGATGGCTTTCTCGACGACGACCTCGCCGCCTTCTGGGCTGAAAAAGCGCGCGCGCCGCTCGGGCGAAAGCTCGGCCACCGCAGCGGCTGGGTAGCGGCCCCGGCGGGCCACAGCGATGGCCTCGGCGTTGACATCGCTGGCGAAGATCTGAATCGCGCGGGTCGGGTCACCGGGCTGCGCTGCTGCAGCCTCGCTGAAGGCCATGGCCAGGCTGTAGGCCTCTTCGCCAGTCGAGCAACCCGCCACCCAGGCGCGCATCGGGCCGGGGGTGGCGGGCTGCGCCAGCAGCACTGGCAGCACCGTGTCCAGCAGTTCCTGCCACACGGCGGGGTCGCGAAAAAAGCTGGTCACCCCGATCAGCATCTCCTGGAACAGCAGCGCCAGCTCCTGCGGGTTGTGGCGTACGAATTCGGCGTAGGCCGGCAGGTTGGGCAGGCTGTGCACGGCCAGGCGACGGGCCACGCGGCGGTTCAGAGTGCTGAGCTTGTACTGGCTCAGGTCGCGCCCGCATTGCTGGCGCAGCAGGGCCAGCACCTCGTCGAGCGCGGCCTGGTCGCGCGAGCTCGGTTCGCCACTGGGTTGCGGCAGTTGCAGCTCACACAGCCGCGGCCCCATCGCCTCGGGCGCGCAGACGATGTCGGCCGCACCGGCCGCGATGGCGCTGCGCGGCATGGCATCGAAGGCCGCCGTCTCGGGCTGCTGCACCAGAGTCAGGCCGCCCTGCAGCTTGATGGCCTGCAGGCCCAGCGTGCCGTCGCTGCCCATGCCGGACAGCACGATGCCCACCGCGCGCTCGCCCACGTCGCGCGCCAAAGAGGCCAGCATGATGTCGATGCCCATGCCCAGGCCGCGCGGCTGGCTGGGCAGCGCCAGCCGGAGCGTGCCCTGGGCCAGGGTCATCTCGCGGTTCGGCGGCACCACGTACACCGAATCAGGCTGCAACGGCATGTCGTGCACGGCCTCGCGCACCGGCATCGGCGTGGCGGCCTGCAGCAGTTCCACCAGCATCGTCTCGCGGGTGGGGTCCAGGTGCTGCACGATCACGACGGCCAAGCCTGAATCGGGCGGCACGCCCTGCAGCAGGGCCCTGAGCGCGGCCAGACCGCCCGCCGAGGCGCCCACGCCCACCACCCGCAGGCTTGGGTGAAATTCGGCAGTTTCTGCAGACATGAACGATTATTAGGGGCGGGCCAGCCCCCCCAGCCTCGCGTGGTTCTGGCAGACTCCCTCTTCGACAAACCACCGAGAAAGCTCGATGGCATGCGCGTCAACCGGGTTAAGGTCTGGAAGTGAACGCGCTAAGCGCCGATCAGCTGCGCAGCCGGGCCGAGCGCCAGGTGGCTGCACGACCCCGGCGCGCGCTCGCCCCTGACGAGGCCCTGGCCTTGTTGCACGAACTGGATGTGCACCAGATCGAGCTGGAGTTGCAGAACGAGGCGCTCACCGCGGCTCAAGGCGAGTTGCAGTTGGCGGCGGCCGTGTTCGCGCACAGTGCCGACGGGCTGTTCGTCTGCGACCGCAACGGCCTGACCGTCGACCTCAACCCCGCCTTCTCCCGCATCACCGGGCTGGCCCGCGAAGCCGTGCTGGGCCAGGCCCCGGCAAGCTTGGCAGCCCTCGGGGTCACCAAGGACGAGTTTGCGCAGCGCCTCGAGCACGCGCTTCTGCAAGGCCACTGGCGGGGTGAAATCCGGGGCCGCAAGGCCAACGGCCAGCCGCACGCGCTGATGCTCTCACTGGCGGTGGTGCGCGACCCGGCCGGCCAAGTCCAGCATTGTGTCGGGGCGGTCTCCGACATCAGCCACCTGCACACCCATGCGGCCGAGCTGGACCGTATGGCCCACTATGACGAGCTTACAGGTCTGCCCAACCGCCGCCTGTTTGCCGACCGGCTGGCCCAGGCCATGGCACGCGCCCGCCGGGGCGGGCACCCGCTGGCGGTCTGCTACCTCGATCTGGACGGCTTCAAGGAAATCAACGACCAGCACGGCCACGCCCTGGGTGACCAGGCCCTGATCGGCGTCACCCGCCACCTCAGCACCGTGCTGCGCAGCGAAGACACGCTGGCCCGCATCGGCGGCGACGAGTTCGTGCTGCTGCTCGACCTGGAGAGCGCGCACGCCTGCGATGCTGCTCTGGCCCGCGTGCTGGCCAGCGTGGCGCTGCCGGTCCAGATCGGCGAGCACATGGTCAGCCTGTCAGCCAGCGTGGGCGTGACCCTATTCCCGAGCGACGACGCCGACGCCGACACCCTGCTGCGCCACGCCGACCAGGCCATGTACCTGGCCAAGGAACAGGGCAAGAACCGCGTGCTGCACTTTGATGTGCAATTGGCGCGCAGCCAGCAGAACCAACGCGAACAGCTGGCGCGGCTGAGGTTGGCGCTGGTTCAGGGGGAGTTCCGGCTGTACTTCCAGCCCAAGATCGATCTGGACCACGGCCGCGTGGTGGGCGTGGAGGCGTTGCTGCGCTGGCAGCACCCGCAGCTGGGCCTGCAGCCGCCACTGTCTTTCCTGGCCTTTCTACAAGGCAGCGAGCTGGACCACTTGCTGGGCGAGTGGGTGCTGGCGCAGACGCTCGGACAGATCGAGCGCTGGTACGCGCAGGGCCTGAGTCTGGTGGCCAGCGTCAACATCAGCCCCGACCACCTGCTGCGGCCTGGGTTCGCGGAAAGCCTCCAGGCCCTGCTGGCGGCGCATCCGCACGCGCCCACCGAGCTACTGGAACTGGAAATACTCGAATCCGCCGCGGTGACCGACCTGGGTCGGGCGGCCGCCACGGTCAGCCGCTGCCGCGAGCTGGGGGTCAAAGTGTCGCTGGACGACTTCGGCACCGGGCACTCGTCGCTGGCCCTGCTGCGCCGCCTGCCAGTGGACGGGCTCAAGATCGACCAGACCTTTGTGCGCGACCTGAGCACCGACCGCAACGACCACGCCCTGGTGACTGCAGTGATCGCGCTGGGCGTGGCTTTTGGCTGTGAGGTCACCGCTGAGGGCGTGGAGACCCTCAGCGACGCGGCCGAGCTGCACCGCCTCGGCTGCCGCTTTGCGCAGGGCTACGGATTCGCTCGCCCGATGCCGGTTGATCAGCTCGACGACTGGCTCGTCGCCTGGCGCGCCAATCCGGCGTGGCCCTGTCAGGTGGGCTGAGCCGATTTCCTGCGCGTCGGCAAGGCCTGCCCGGGGTGTTCTTGGGTGGCAGCTTGTTTCCCGCCGAGCCGGGGCTTTGTTCATTGCCCTTGAACCAACAAGCGCACCACTGGCTCGGCGCGGCAGCAGTCCGCGCAGCCCGTCATTCGCGCGCGCGACGACTCGCGGATGCTGGCTACCCGGCTACCCGGCTGCTCGCGACGAAGGTCAGTCCTTCGCCAACGCCGTGGTCTGAGCGCCGCGAACCCGAAAAACCCAGCATCAACCCCACAGGTTGCGCGCGCTTCGCTGCGACGCCCTGGGGCGGCTCGGGACAAAACATCCTCACACGACAGTCGGTTAGCGCAAGGTCGGGGACCCCTTGGGGCCCCTCGAACGGCTACTCGATGTTCTGGACCTGCTCGCGCATCTGCTCGATGGCCACCTTCATCTCGACGGCGATGTTCGTCAGCTCCAGTGCCGAGCTCTTGCTGCCCAGGGTATTGGCTTCGCGCTGCAGTTCCTGGATCAGGAAGTCCAGGCGCTTGCCCAGTTCGCCGCCGGTGCGCAGCAGGCGTTCGATCTCGTCGATGTGGGATGCCAGCCGGGTCAGTTCTTCGGCGACATCGATGCGGATGGCGTAGCTGGCGGCTTCTGACAAGGCGCGGTCGCGCAGCGCATCGGTGGGGACGGCCGGGGCGCCGGCTTCGCTGGCGGCGGCGTTGGCGCTGGTGACGGCTTCCTGCCAGCGGTCCAGGAAGCGCTGCTGCAGCCGGGCCACCACCGCGGGCACCAGCGGCTGGGCCTGGCTGGCCAGATCCCGCAGGCGGGCCAGGCGGTCGTGCAGCATGGCTGCCAGCCGTTCGCCTTCCCGGGCCCGCGCTTCCCGCAGCCCGGCCACGCAGCGGCCGGCTGCGGCCAAGAGCGGCGCGTCCTGGTTGTCGGCCACGGCCGCGCCCTTGCACCAGTGCAGGGCTTCGTTCACCGAAAAACCGCGCGCCTTCGGCAGCCAGGACTGGACGCTGGCTTCCAGGCGCGACAGGCGGTTGAGCTGCTCGTGCGTGGGCTGCGGCCAGACGGCTTCGCCTTCGCGGCCACTGGCCACGCGCAGCTCGATCTTGCCGCGCTTGAAGTTGGCCGTGAGCAGTTCACGAAGTGCCGGCTCCAGGCCGCGGAACTCGTCGGGCAGGCGCAGTGCCAGATCGAGAAAACGGCCGTTCACGGAGCGTGCTTCGACCACGATCTGCGGGCTGCCGGACTGGGCCTCGGTCGAGGCGCTGGCATAACCCGTCATGCTATAAACAGCCATCGCGTTCGCGCCTCGTGTATTCATTCGATTATGTCAAAGCCCAAGCCCGCGCCGTTGCCCTCGGGCACCGTGGTCGGGGGCTATCAGATCGTCAAGAAACTGGCAGCTGGCGGCTTCGGCGTGGTGTATCTGGCCGAAGGCGAAAACCAGCATCTGGTGGCCATCAAGGAATATCTGCCGGCATCGCTGGCCGAACGTTCGCCAGGTGAGCTGACGCCCCGCGTCAAGCCCGACAAGCAGCCGCTGTACCGGCTGGGCCTGAAGAGCTTCTTCGAGGAAGGCCGCAGTCTGGCGCAGATCAGCCACCCCAGCGTGGTGAGCGTGCTGAATTTCTTCCGCGAGAACGAAACCGTCTACATGGTGATGAATTACCTGCAGGGCGACACGCTGCAGGATTTCATCGTCACCGCGCGCGATCTCAAGCGCGACAAGGTCTTCCGCGAAAGCACCATCCGCAGCCTGTTCGACGAGATCCTGCGCGGCCTGCGCATCGTGCACCAGCACAAGATGCTGCACCTGGACATCAAGCCGGCCAACGTCTTCGTCACCAACGACAACAAGGCCGTGATGCTGGATTTCGGCGCCGCGCGCGAAGTGCTGTCGAAGGAAGGCAACTTCATCCGCCCGATGTACACGCCCGGCTTCGCCGCGCCCGAGATGTACCGGCGCGACGGCACGCTGGGCCCCTGGACAGACATCTACGCCATCGGCGCCTGCATCTACGCCTGCATGCAGGGCTATCCGCCCAACGATGCCCCGCAACGCCTTGAAAAGGACCGCCTGGCGCTCAGCCTGTCGCGCCTGCGCAATGTCTACAGCGACAACCTGATCGAAGTCACGGAATGGTGCATGTCGCTCGACCCCTTGAGCCGCCCGCAGAGCGTGTTTGCGCTGCAGAAGGAACTGGCGCGCGAGACCGAGCGCCGCTACACCAAGCTGAGCTTCAGCGAACGCCTGAAGCTGCAGCTGGAGACCTTGAAGACAGGGCAGAAGGCATGACCACGCCCGGCGGCCGCCAGCGCGCATGAAGTTCTCCGTCTACCAGGTCAGCCGCAAGGGCGGCCGGCAGAAGAACGAAGACCGCATGGGCTACTGCTACACGCGCGATGCCGGCCTGTTCGCGCTGGCCGACGGCATGGGCGGGCACCCCGAAGGCGAAGTCGCATCGCAACTGGCGTTGCAGACGCTGGCGGCCAGCTTCCAGCGCGAAGCCAAGCCCCGGCTGGCTGAACCGCTGCGGTTCTTGAACGAAGCCATCATCGCCGGCCACCACCAGCTGCTGCGCTACGCCACCGAGCGCGCGCTTCTGGACACGCCCCGCACCACCGTCGTGGCCTGCGTGCTGCAGGGCAATGCGGCGTACTGGGCGCACTGCGGCGATTCACGCCTGTACCTGGTGCGCGGCGACAAGCTCGTGGCCCGCACGCGCGACCATTCCTACACCGAGCTGCAGGAAACGCTGTCGCAGGTCGTGCCCATCGGCGACCGTTTCAACCGCAACGTGCTCTTCACCTGCCTGGGCAGCCCCGGCAAGCCCGTGATCGACACCGCCGGCCCGCTGCTGATGCAGCCCGGCGACCGCGTGATGCTGTGTTCCGACGGCCTGTGGGGCAGCGTCAGCGACACCGACATCACGCAGGTGCTGGCCCGGCTGCCCATTTCCGAGGCCGTGCCCGAGCTGGTCGAACGCGCGCTGCGCGAGGCCGGTGAGAAGAGCGACAACGTCACCGTCCTGGCGGTGGAATTCGAAGCCGCCGAAGCCGTCGATGCCGGCGGCGGCGTTTCCACCAAGGCGCTGGGCGACGAGGTCTTTGCGTCCACCATCCAGGCCAGCATCGGCAGCGATGCCACTGCCGAAGAGCTGGACGAAGCGGAAATCGAACGCTCGATCCGCGAGATCAACGAAGCCATCCAGCGCTCATCCGCCAAGAAGCGCTAGGCCCGGCCTGCGGGCCCGGGTCAGCGGCCCTGTCAACGAGAACCCGAACATGACTTTCCAGAGAACGTCCGGCCGTCGCGCCGATGAGCTGCGCCCCGTGCGCATCCAGCGCCGCTACACGGTGCACGCTGAAGGCTCGGTGCTGGTCAGCTTTGGCCAGACCCAGGTGCTGTGCACGGCTTCGGTGGAAGAGAAGGTGCCGCCGCACAAGCGCGGCAGCGGCGAAGGCTGGGTCACGGCCGAATACGGCATGCTGCCGCGCGCCACGCACACGCGCAGCGACCGCGAAGCCGCCAAGGGCAAGCAGAGCGGGCGCACGCAGGAAATTCAACGCCTGATCGGCCGTTCGATGCGCAGCGTGTTCGATCTTCGTGCGCTGGGCGAGCGCACCATCGCTCTGGACTGCGACGTTCTGCAGGCCGACGGTGGCACGCGCACCGCGGCCATCACGGGCGCGTTCGTGGCCGCGCACGACGCCGTCAGCTGGCTGCTGGCGCAGGGCAAGGTGGCCGCGAGCCCGATCCGTGACCATGTCGCGGCGGTCTCGGTGGGTCTGGTGCAGGGCACGCCCTTGCTGGATCTCGAATACGTGGAAGACAGCGGCTGCGACACCGACATGAACGTGGTCATGACGGGCAGCGGCGGCTTCGTCGAGGTGCAGGGCACGGCCGAGGGCGTGCCCTTCACCCGCGCCCAGATGGACGAGTTGCTGGCGCTGGCGGACCAGGGCATCCGTGACCTGGTGGCCCTGCAGCGCCATGCCCTGGCCGGCACGCCGTGATGGCGGGCGGCCCGCTGCGCCTGGTGCTGGCGTCGAACAATGCCAAGAAGCTGAGCGAGCTGCGCGCGATGCTGGCCGGCCTGCCCGTGAGCCTGGTGCCGCAGGGCGATCTGGGCATCAGCGAAGCGCCCGAGCCGCACTGCACCTTCATCGAGAATGGCCTGGCCAAGGCGCGGCATGCCGCGGCCGCGGCCAACGGCCCGGCGATCGCCGACGACTCCGGCCTGTGCGTGCCCACGCTAGCAGGCGAGCCCGGCGTCAATTCGGCCCATTTCGCCAGTGTCACCCTGCCTGCAGCGCGCCGGGGCGGGGATGTCGATTCCGCGCCGGCCACGCTGGCGCGCGAAGCCCGGCGCCGCGTGCAGGACGCGGCCAACAACGCCCTGGTGCTGCAGCGCCTTCATGGCGCGGCCGACCGGCGCGCCTACTTCGTCAGCACCCTGGTGGCGGTGCGTCATGCAGCCGATCCCGAGCCCCTGGTGGCCGTCGGGCGCTGGCCGGGCGAACTGCTGACCGAACCGCGCGGCGACCAGGGCTTCGGCTACGACCCGCTGATGTTCATCCCCGACCTGGGCCTGACGGTGGCCGAGATGGACGCCGAGCTGAAGAACCAGCACAGCCATCGCGCGCGCGCCATGGCGCAGATGCTGGCACTGCTGCGCAGCGTGTGGCGGCTGTGACGCCGCCGGCAGACCCGGCGGGCGCCCCACGGGCCGCCGCCGCTGCGCACTACCTGCGGCCGGGCACCCTGCAGTTGGGGGCGCTGCCGCCGCTGTCGCTCTACGTGCATCTGCCCTGGTGCCTGAAGAAGTGCCCGTACTGCGATTTCAATTCGCATGAAGACCGCGGCGGCCTGCCGGAGCAGCGCTACGGCGAAGCCCTGCTGGCCGACCTGGAGACCGCGCTGCCCCTGGTCTGGGGCCGGCGCGTGCAGACGGTGTTCATCGGCGGCGGCACGCCCAGCCTGTTTTCGCCGGCAGCCATCGATGCGCTGCTGGCCGCCATTCGCGCCCGGCTGCCGCTGGAGCCGGGCGCCGAGATCACGCTGGAGGCCAACCCCGGCACCTTCGAGCGCGACCGCTTCAAGGCCTACCGCGAAGCCGGGGTGACGCGGCTGTCGATCGGCGTGCAGAGCTTCGACGACGGCGCGCTGCAGCGCATCGGCCGCGTGCACGATGCCGCGCAGGCGCGGGCGGCGGTGGAAGAGGCCGCGCGCTGCTTCGAGACCTGGAACCTGGACCTGATGTACGCCCTGCCCGGGCAGGGCCTGGACGACCTGGCGCGGGATCTGGATACGGCGCTGTCGTTCCGGCCGCCGCACCTGTCGGTCTACCACCTGACGCTGGAGCCCAACACCTACTTCGCCACGCACCCGCCGGTGCTGCCCGACGACGACACCGCGTCCGACATGCTGGACGTGCTGTGCGAGCGCACGGCCGCCGCCGGGCTGCAGCGCTACGAGGTGAGCGCCTTCGCCCGGCCTGGCCACCGCTGCGGGCACAACCTGAACTACTGGCAGTTCGGCGATTACCTGGGCATCGGCGCCGGGGCCCATGGCAAGCTGAGCTTTCCGCATCGCGTGCTGCGCCAGGTGCGCTGGCGCGAACCCGGCACCTACATGCAGCAGGCGCTGGCTGGCACGCCGGTATCGAACGAGCATGAAGTGGCGCGGCGCGACTTGCCGTTCGAGTACATGCTGGGCGCGCTGCGCCTGCGCGAAGGCTTCGATCTGCAGCGCTTCGCCGAACGCACGGGCCTGCCTGTGTCGGCCGTCTTGCCTGGCCTGCAGCAGGCCGAGGGCCGGGGCCTGCTGGTGCTGCAGGGCGACCATGCCCAGCCCACCGCGCGCGGCTTCGACTTTCTTTCGGACCTGCAGGCCCTGTTCCTGGCGCCGCCGGCGCCCGGGCAGGCTCGGCCGCCTGGCCCGCGCGCCTAGACCCGCGACGTGGCGGTGCCGGCGTTGGCGCGCAGCCACTCCATCAACCGCGGCGCGATCTGCTTGAGGGGCAGCACCTCGTGCGCGGCGCCGTGGGCGATGGCTTCGCGCGGCATGCCGAAGACGACGCAGCTGGCCTCGTCCTGCACCAGGTTGTAGCTGCCGGCGTCGCGCATGGTCTTCATCGCGCGGGCGCCGTCGGCGCCCATGCCGGTGAGCATCACCGCCAGCGCATTGCGGCCCACCACCCGGGCGGCGCTGTCGAACAGCACTTCCACGCTGGGCATGTGCCGGTTCACGGGCTCGCCGGCCTGCACGCGGGCAATGTAGTTGGCGCCGCTGCGCTCCACGCTCAGGTGCTGGCCGCCGGGGGCGATGTAGGCATGGCCGGGCAGCACGCGTTCGCCGTCGCGTGCTTCGGCCACGGCGATGCGGCACAGGCCGTCCAGCCGCGCGGCGTAGCTTTTGGTGAAGCCCGGCGGCATGTGCTGCGTGATCATCACGGCCGGGGCGTCGGCGGGCAGCTGCATCAGCACTTCGCGCGTGGCTTCGGTGCCGCCCGTGGAAGCGCCGATGAAGATGATCTTCTCCGTCGACAGCCGGCCCAGCGCGGCCGGGGCCGCCGCGCCGGTGCGAGCTGCGTTGCCGTCCGCTGCCGCTGCTGTGCCCGCCGGCGGGGCCGCCAGCCGGTGCACGCGCGCCTTGGCGGCGGTGCGGATCTTGTCGGTGATGTCCGCGCTCAGCTGGCGCAGGCCGTCGGCCACGCCGATCTTGGGCTTGGCCACGAAGTCCACTGCGCCCAGCTCCAGCGCCTTGAGCGTGACGTCGGCGCCGCGTTCGGTCAGCGTGCTCACCATCACCACCGGCATCGGCCGCAGGCGCATCAGGCGGCTGAGGAAGTCGATGCCGTCCATGCGCGGCATTTCCACGTCCAGCGTGATGACGTCGGGGTTGAGGCTGCGGATCATTTCGCGCGCCACCAGCGGGTCGGCGGCGGCGCCGATGCAGCACATGTCGGGCTGCCGGTCGATGATCTCGGCGAGCAGACCGCGCACCAGCGCCGAATCGTCCACCACCACCACGCGGGTCTTTGCTGCAGGCATGTCGCTTCGGGGTCGTTGTCTTGGGGTTGCGTGCCGTGGGCGCCGGGCTAGAACAGGTCGACGCTGCCACCGCTGGTGGCCACCGGGGCACTGCGCGTGGCGGCGGCGCGTTCCTGCGCGGCCAGGGCTTCGGTGTTGGCACTGGCCAGCCGCTTGACCATCGCCTTGCCGCTGGCAGGCAGGAAGCACACCTTGCGCGGGTAGATGTCCAGCACGTCCTTGCTGACGACGGTGATGCGCTCGGTGCGCAGGTAGTCCAGAACGAAGGCGGTGTTGCGTTCGCCGACGTTGATGGTGTTCATGCCGCTGATCACGGCGCCGCCGCCGAAGATCTTGGCTTCCATGCTGCCGCGAGTGGCACCGCGCTTGACGAGCTCGCCGATCAGCAGGTCCATCGCGAAGCTGCCGTAGCGGCCCGAATCGCGGTTGCTGTCGCCGCCGCTGCCCACGTCAGGCAGCAGGAAGTGGTTCATGCCGCCGATGCGCTTGTCGCGGTCCCACAGGCAGGCGGCGATGCAGCTGCCCAGTGTCGTCATCACCAGGATGTCTTCGTCGTGCACGAAGAATTCGCCCGGCAGCACCTTCACCGCCTCGTTGCGGAAGTGCGCGTCGTAGAAGAAGAAGCTGGCCTCGCCGGGCTTGCGCGGTGCGGCCTTCAGGCGGTCCAGGCGGCTGGTGCTGCTGCCGGCCACGCGCGGGCTGGCCGCGGCGGTGGGCGTGGGTGGCCAGGCCGGGCGGGCGCCGGCTGCCAGGCTGGGGGATCCGGGTGGTGCGGCGAATGCAGGCATGGTGTGGGTAGGTTGTCGGCAGCCGTGGCGGAACATTGAGCCCGCCGTCCCCGCACCGGCCTGCGCCGCTTTCAGATGCGCTCGTAAATCGTCTTGCCGCGCAGACGGAAGAGATCGCGCGATTCGCTGAAGTTCTCGGAATGGCCCACGTACAGCAATGCACCGGGCGTGGTCACGGCGTGGATGCGCTCCAGCACGCGCCGCTGCGTGGGGTTGTCGAAATAGATCATCACGTTGCGGCAGAACACCAGGTCGAAGGGCTCGCCCAGGCTGGCCCAGCTGGGGCTCATCAGGTTGAACGGCCGGAAGTCGATGAAGCGCGCCAGTTCGGGCTTCACGCGCACGAAGCCGGCATTGGCCCCGGTGCCACGCATGAAATGGCGCCGCAGGCGTTCGGCACTCAGCCCGCGCGCATCGGCGGCGTAGACGCCGCGCTGGGCCGTGGCCAGCACCTTGGTGTCGATGTCGCTGCAGACGATCTTCACCTGCGCCGAGGTGCCCAGCGTTTCGGCCACCGTCATCGCCAGCGAGTACGGCTCTTCACCCGTGGATGCGGCGTTGCACCAGATGCGGATCGGGCGCGCAGCGCGCGCCTTCAGGTCATCGGCCAGGGCGTGGAAGTGGTGTTCCTCGCGGAAGAAGGCCGTCAGGTTGGTGGTCAGGCAATTGACGAACTCCTGCCACTCGGCTTCGGCCTCCGCGCCCGTGGCGCGCTCCAGCCAGCCCAGGTAATCGCTGAAGGCGGTGCGGCCGGTTTCGCGCAGGCGGCGCGAAAGCCGGCTGTAGACCATGGCCTGCTTGCCGGCGTGCAGGCTGATGCCGGCGCGCTGGTAGATGAGCTGGCGGATGCGTTCGAAATCCGCCGGGGAGAGCGTGAACTCGGGTTCCGACAGGGGGGTGGCAGGCGGGGTGACGGCGGTCATGGTCGGTGGGGTGCACGGGCGGGCTCGCCGAGTGTGGCCGCGCCCGGCCCCGACCGGGCACGGAAATGGCAGCCCGCAGCGTGCCAATTCACCGTTCCGGCAGCCGGCGTCGGGCTGCTAGACTGGTCTGGCGCCTTATCTGGCGTCCTTCCGGCCCGGCCCACTGCCGCAGGCCACTCCGCCCGGTCCCCCTGAACCCGGCCCAGCCGCAGCCCCTTGGATCGACCCGCCGCCCGCCTGCCCGAAGCCGCCGCACTGCAGCTCGACGAAGCGCTGCAGCTGCTCGGTGCGGCGGGACGCCGGCTGCCGGCGGCACCGCCCGGCAGCCCGGCCTTCCTGCAGGGCCTGGTGGACGCGCTGGTGGAGCTTTCCAGCCGCGACGCGCTCACCGGCCTGGCCAACCGCCGCGCCTTCGAGCTGGCGCTCGAGCGCGAGATCGACCGTGTTGCCCGCAGCGGCGAACCGGCCTTGCTGCTGACCCTGGACATCGACCACTTCAAGCGGGTGAACGACAGCTACGGCCACAACGCCGGCGACGGCGTGATCCGCGCCGTGGCCAGCGCCTTGCTGGACAGCGTGCGCCCGATGGATCTGGTGGCGCGCGTGGGTGGCGAGGAGTTCGCCATCATCCTGCCCAACTGCGCCACCTCCTTTGGCGCGGCGGTGGCCGAGCGGGTACGCCGGCGCGTCGAGCAGACCCCGGTGGTGGTGGGCGCGGGGCAGGAGATCGCCGTCAGCGTGAGCATCGGCGGGGCCTTTGCGCCGCAGTGGGTGCGGTCGACGCCGGCGCTGTGGGTGGAACGCGCCGACCAGCAGCTCTACCGCGCCAAGCGCCAGGGCCGCAACCTGGTGCAGCTGGAGCCCACCGCGGTGTCGGTGGTCAGCAGTGAAGAGAAGCGGCTGTTGTTCGACAGCTTCCAGCACCATGACCATGGCTGAATCCACGACCGACCCCGCCCATGCCTGAGCCCACGCCCGATCGCCCCACCGCGGCGCAGCCCGCCAACATCCTGGCCGTCACCAGCGGCAAGGGCGGCGTGGGCAAGACCTTCGTGGCGGCCAACCTGGCCGCGGCGCTGGCGCGAGCCGGGCGCAAGGTGCTGGTGCTGGACGCCGACCTGGGCCTGGCCAACCTGGACGTGGTGCTGAACCTGTTCCCGAAGATCACGCTGCACGACGTGTTCACCGGCAAGTCCACGCTGCAGGACGCCATCCTGCCCGCACCCGGTGGCTTTTCGGTGCTGCTGGCGGGATCGGGCATGGTCGAGTATTCGCGCATGACGCCCGAGGTGCGCGACCAGCTGCAGGCCGTGATCGACCAGGTGGCGCCGATGTACGACCACGTGCTGCTGGACACCGGGGCCGGCATCTCCGACGTCGTGCTCTACACCGTGTCGCTGGCTGGCGAGGTGCTGATCGTGGCCACACCCGAGCCGACATCGCTGACCGACGCCTACGCCACCATCAAGGTGCTGGCCACCACGCAGGGCCGGCGCCGCATGGGCCTGCTGGTGAACCAGACGCGCCAGCCCGGCGAAGGCCGCCAGGTGCGCCAGCAGCTGCAGCAGGTGGTGGACCGCTACGTCAGCCCCGCGCTGGACAGCCCGGTGCGGCTGGACCTGATCGGCGAAGTGCCCGCCGACAGCGCCGTGCGCGACGCCGTGCT